>CALUYB010000007.1 GCA_944324905.1 Candidatus Gastranaerophilales bacterium | reverse complement strand
AAAAAGAGAAGGAATATGACGTTATAAGTTGGCTTAATCAAGAATTGGAAAATTGCAATGTGCAACTTGAAAGAGAGCTGGAATTAGAAGAAAGAAATCCATTTTATAATTAAAATCTCTACTGACTATATTATTTTACTTAATAATAAATATCTCTCCTCAAAAGACTTTCCATACTTCCATATCTCCTCTGCCAAGTGAAGATGAAATTTACCAGTAAATGATCGGTTTAATACTTTTCTATAACTCCTCAAATAAATATTTTTAATCTCTAATCGTTCTTGTTCTTTGTGTTTTTTAGCTTCCTTATTTGTAAGATACTTTTGAGATACATATAATTTATGATTGTATAAGTACAGATAAACTTTAGTGTTCATATACACTCTCTCCTGTGGTAATTTCGGGCATTTATCAAAGTATTTTAAAAGCTCTTTATATTGTTCGTTGTAGATTACGGTCCTTAAATAATCATAAAATTTATTCATAACGTGCTTTGTAAAACCAAATAAATCAATCATTTTTAAAACTTCAACATCTGTGCAAAAACCTTTGATAATATATTCAATATCTTGTTTTTTATGAAATTCAAAAAATAATGGAAGTTTACTTGTTTGTTGTTTTCTACAGACTTTTTTATTGTAATAATAAGTTCCATCGCAATATGTTAGCCGTTCTTCTTGAATTAAGTCATCGATTATTGGCTTAAGTTCTTCCGAATCAATCTCCGATATTGTCTCAATTTCATCCAACGAGAACTTGTTTAACCGTTTGCATAGTTTTAATATTCGCTTCTCTTGGATTATTGACGGCTCAAAATCTTTGTACTTCATTACGATTTACCTCCGGCAAATCTCCATTCAGACAGATTTTTCACAGGGGCAAGCTCGCTCGCTTCGCTCGACTCCGCTCTTGTCAAAATCCGCCTTTCATTTAATAATCCTTTCATTGTGTATTCGTCTAACTCTTCAATTTGATTGGTTTTCATTAATTTTTCAATTCTATTGATAAGTTTAACTAATTGTCTGAATTGGTTTGTACGAGTCGCAAGGTATTCAATGGCATCATCCTTAAACTTTAAATCTGTTAATTCTGTGAGAATTTCTTTAATATCATCTGAATTAAATTTTTCAAATTTCAGCTTTTTGTAAATCCGATCCATTAAATGAGGATAACGTGCAAGTTTCTTATCTACTGCTCCCATCCCAACAAGAACCACAGGACAACCCGTTTTATCGTGTAAATCTCTTAAGGTTTCAATAATACTTTTATCGATTAAATAATCAACCTCATCAACAATAATTACCTTGTTATTCTGCCTTAAATTATTCTCAATTAATGCAAATGTTTCTTGGGAATGGTAAAAAGCCTCTTCTCCAAGCTCTTCTGCGATTTCAGATAAAAGCCATCTGCTTGTCATTCCTTGTGTTGCTCTTACATACACTGAATCATTTTTATCAGCCCACCACTGAATCGTCTGCGATTTTCCTAGCCCATGTTCGCCATAAACTAATGCCATTTTAGGTATATTAGGTGGCACTTTTTGTAATTCGTCCATCAACGATACAAATTGTTTGACATTTTTTGTCCTAATAAAAGTTTTTTTCATAATTTAATCTCCATATAAATTGTAGTATTCATCACTTCGAATGTAGTTTGTAAGCCAGCTTCTATCTTCGGGATTAGTTGTTCCATTTGCCATTAACCATTCATATTTTTCATAATCTGTATTAAAAATAAGTCTGTTCATCTGAAGTTCACGAGGGCTTAATTTTCGTTCCCGTTTTGGTTTTTCAATTATCTCTTGCTCTTGTTTTTCAATTTCTAAAATAGGTTCTTGTTCAATCTCAATAACTTCAGCCTGTTCTTTAGGGAAGTATTTAAGAAAGTCTTTCTTAGCTTTTTTAAATTGTCTTTGCTGCTTTTGAATTTGTTGCTTAAATTGCTCCATATCTTTTACTGTGCCCAAATGATTTGCCATTGGGTGAACTTTTTCAACTTGTCTTGCGATACATAAAAATTCACCTTTTATTGAATACACAAGGACTTTTGAAAGGTCAAACAAACTGTATTTTATAAACACTTTTTCTCTTAAATCCAATAAATAATCATTCCTGTAATGCATTCCAAGGAAGGTTATTCCATGCTTATTTATTGTCCGAGCTTCCGTTTTCATCATTAAATCATTTAAGATATTCTTATCAATCTTTTCTTTTGAAATATCATTTAACATCTCTTGAATAGTTTTTGAACGGTTATTAGGACAAGGTTTTGAATTGTAAAACTCAATCCAGCAATCAATAAATTTAATAGCCTCCTGAACTGTCGGAATGTAGTTTTTAGTAAGTTTTTTGTGCATATCTCTGTGGAGTTTTTCACCACGTTTTAACCACGCAGGTTTATCCTCAATACTTGTGCCTATATAACTTGTCATCATTTTTTCAAATTCCTCCTGAAATTCAAGAAAAAATCGCTCTATGACTTTTGCACGTGCATTGTATGGTTTAGCAAAAACGGAGCGGATACCTAAATTGGCATACACTCCGTTAAAGCCCTCCTCGTCAAAATCTACATTCTGAAAGTATTTAGATTTAAAAGCCTTTCCGTTATCTTGATACACAACTTTTGGAATAACACCTAAATTAATGATTGTATTTCTAAGAGCGGAAGCTATGCACTGGGTGTTTTCCGTCATCATAATTTCATAACCGACTAATGCGGTTGATTTCCAGTCTAAAAAACCGACCAAAGTTGCTCTGGTCGGTTTTCCTGTAAACGGATTTATTACTTGGAAGTTGAGAACATGTCCGTCTGCGATTAACACATCTCCAACATTAAGGACTGAAATATCCCTCTCAATATACGTTTCCACTTTATCGTGGTATGCTTTTTCGCCCTCCCTAAATAAAATCCATTGTGCATAATTATTCTTTTTATAGTGTTCAGCGAATCGTCTGAATGTCAAAACACAGGGAATATCTTCAAATCCACGTTTCTCTAAAATATGTCGTGTAAGTTTAATAGCCTTGCCGACACTAAATTTATTGGGGTGCATGAGGAATTTAATAAATATATTTTTCATCTCCTGCGTGAGGATTGTGTTGTATTCGTTTTGCTTTGAATATTTATATCCCGGCAATAAATCCCTGTAATCCTCACAGTCCTCGTAAGCCCAGAGCCAACGGTGAAGTGTGCCTATGGAAATACTGCCAAGAAATTGATAAACTTTAGGTAAAAGCATTCCCGAATTATACAAATCTAAAAATACCGAATCCGCCTCTTTTTTAGTGTTGTATTTGGCTCTAATGTTCTGTAATGCCTTAACAACATCCACTCTTGCAAGTGCCGTTAATTTTGCACTTTCAGCAATAAAGGTCGGATACATTGGTTTTGTATCAAGCGGAACTAATGCTGTGCATTTTGATTGCGTTGCTTCTTTGATTAGTTCGTCTTGGAGTTTTTCCTGTACTTCAGGTTCTAAACTTGAATAAAGAATTTCATACGAAGTGCCGCCGAAAACTTTTACTTCACGAGCGATGTATTTACCCTTTTGAATCGCAAGTCTTAATGAGCGATTACTCGTTAAACCTTTTATCTCTGCTATTTTATTAATATTTATATATTCTTCCGTCATCGTACACACACGATAACTCTGAAGACAAAGGATTGGAACACCATTTCCGAGCTTTGTGTCGGTTTCGTATCAATTGTATTTCTATATATAAATCAATTAGAGGTATCAGAATCCAAAATGTTGTTCAAACATTTAAAAAAATCTCCAAGACAGCAAATTTTAAGAGAATAATAGACATTTAGACCCTCTTTTCTGTCTTTTATAAAACCAGCCTCTTTAAGTTTTATCAAACTTTTAGAAATATGAGCCTGTTGGTATTTTTTCAGTTTCTCTTGAATTTCGCAAACACACTTTTCACCGTCAATTAACATATCCAAAACTTCTAAACGGACAGGGTTTGCAAGAGCTTTAAATATAAGTGCTTTTCTTTCATATAAATTTTCTGCCACAAAATACCTCATTGGTCTTGACTTTATTCCAAAAACGGAATATACTAAGTTGTATGATATATTCCAATTATGGCATATAGTAGTTATTAAGTCAACAGGAGATAAATTATGGATTTTGATGTAAAAAAAGAAGTACAAAATTTTTATGGCGAAATTGCCAAAAAGAAAACTTGCTGCTCATGTCAGGAAATCAGCAGGGCGCAAAGAAATTATGACGGCGATTATCTTGAAAATATACCTGAAGATGCAATAAAAGCTTCTTTGGGATGTGCTAATCCGCTTGTATTTGCAGAATTAAAAGAAGGGGAAACAGTTCTTGATTTAGGTTCCGGTGGCGGAATTGATGTTCTTATGTCGTCAAAATTTGTCGGAAAAACAGGAAAAATTTATGGACTGGATATGACCGATGAAATGCTTGAACTTGCAAATAAAAACAAAGAAAAAATGGGTGTTGAAAATGTTGAATTTATAAAAGGTTTTATAGAGAATATTCCACTTGAAGATAAAACTGTTGATGCAATTATTTCTAATTGTGTCATTAACCTTACTGAAGATAAAACAAAAGCATTGTCCGAAGCATATAGAGTTTTAAAAGATGGCGGACGTCTTGCAATAGCCGATGTTGTATCTTTAAGACCAGTTTCTCAGGAAATAAAAAAACAAGCACAATTATGGGCAGGCTGTATTTCAGGGGCAATGCCTATTGAAGACTACAAACTAATACTTAAAAATATAGGTTTTAAAGATATTTCTATTGAACCTGTGCATATTTATACAAAAGCAATTATTGACGGATTGGATTTTGATAAAACTTTAATATCCAAAGAAAATCTAGAAGAAATGGATGGTGCATTTGCCGGAGCGCATATTAAGGCATATAAAAGTTAATTTAATAATTATTAAGACAAGGTTGGAAAATTTTTTCCTCCTTGTCCTGAATTTTTACAAAAAAAATTGCTTTTTGTAAAATTTTGCGGAACTGGACTATTCCGAAATAATCAAATTATCCGTACAGTTCAAATTTGGTGCGTATCTCACTGATAATATACAAATCTCAATCTATCCGTACAGTCCGAAAAAAGTCCAATTTGGTAGTTTGATTTTTTTGGAAAACATAATTTTCCGACCTGAAAAAGCCCTCGCAGAGCGGGCTCTCCAAAATAATCAAAGTATCCGTACAAATCAAACTGGTCGTTTAATTACACTCCCTATTAAAAATGTAATTTTTCATGCAGTTTGACTAGTTTTCACAGTTAGTTTGATTTTAACAAGTGCCTCAGTCCGGAAACGAACCAAGAATGTTTGAGAATATATGCAATGAATTATTAATTCACCTATGTCATTGTGAGTATAAACTATTTCTCACAATATTTCAAGTCTATTTAAAAAATTGTCCGAAACAGGACAAGAAACTTGAAAAAAGTTATTGATAACTAAAAGTGCATATCCCCTTATTTTATTATATTATAATAAAATAAGGGTTATTTAATATGTATATTCCATTAAAAACAATTAAATTTATTGTTAGTGAATTTGAAAAAGAATTAAATGGTTTTTCTATTGTTGAACATTGTATTAATGATTTTGAGAAAATTTTGGTTATAGAAGATACCCTAGTTTTATATATAAAAATAAAAGAAAGCGAAATGCCAGTCTGCGATAATGCTTATGAACTTTATAAAGACAAGGTGAACGAATATTTTGAAATACCAAATCCAAATAATAAATATTATTGTCTAGATATTGAAGAACTAACAGACAACTCTATTTCATTTAAATTTATTAAAACTAAATTTATTGATAAAATTAAAAAAATAACAAATATTGATTACATTTATTTTAATTATTTCAAATATGTTGGAATTTATAGACAAAATTGGTATTGTAAAGATGCATCACATAAAAAAATTCCAACAAATATTTTAAGAATAAATAAATTACTACCATCGTTAAATCTTATAGAGAGATGCAATGATTGTAGAAAATTTCATTACTATATTGTTGCAATTGAAATTCTTACAGAAAACAATCAACTGGGGGTTGGCCTTTTTTGTACAAATACTAAACCTCATCAATATATTGTAAAAAAATGCAATGATTGGATAAAACATGGTTTTACATATGGAAATATGAACATGATTTATAGGGTAAATAATAAAGCTAAAAATGATATAATAACTATTAAATATCCATATCATATAGAATCTGCATTGCAATCATGGCAAGGAAAAGGTTATAAAAGAAAATATATATTAGAAAATTATTTAAAGTATTTTTATGTTGAAAAGTATTTTGATAATAAAGATGATGTTTTTGCATACGCTATTGAAAAATTCAAAGATATTTGTTTAATGTCAATTAATGGAATAGAAAAGTACTCTTATACTAGACCTTCAAATAGATGGGTAACTGAAGAATTAGTATACAAAATATGCAAGAAATTGTTTAAAAACAAATACAATGTTATATATCAACATAGACCTTTTTATTTAAAATCAAATATTGGAGGGCAAATGTCTTATGATATTTTTATAACAGGATTAAATATTGCGATTGAATATCAAGGGAAGCAGCATTTTGAACCCATTGATTTTTTTGGAGGGCAAAAAGCATTTGAGAACACAATAAAAAGGGATAAATTAAAGAAAGAACTAAGTATTCAAAATAATGTTCACTTGATATACATTAATTACTGGGAAGATATCAATGAGGATTTAATTAAAAATAAACTTGCACCCATTTTTCAATAACTTACTTGTTAACGCAACATTAATAACTTTATTATTTTAGTATTCATAATTATTTGCACAACTGGACTATACCAAAATAATCAAACTATCGCTACACCTTAAAAACGGTCTAAACGCTAGCTTTTTAAGAAAAAATCAATAATCACTACAGTCCGAAAAAAGTCCGTTTCGGCAGTTTGATATTTTTGGAAAACTTAATTTTCCGACCTGAAAACGCCATCACAGAGCGGGCTCTCCAAAATTCTCAAACCATCCGCACTTCTCAAACTGGTCGTTTAATTACACATAATTTTCCGACCTGAAAAAGCCCACACAAAGCGGACTTTCCAAAAATATCAATCTATCCGTACAAATCAATCTGGACAAAAAACTACAGTCGTTTAATTACAAAAAATTTGCCGCGTCTTAGGAATCGACTGCACGGGACGTAAGGACTGTGCAAGTCCCTCGTGGACAGGATTTGTCCGACCAAATAAAACAAAAATTTGCCGCGTCTCGGAATCGAACCAAGGACACAGGGATTTTCAGTCCCTTGCTCTACCAACTGAGCTAACGCGGCAAATCTATTTAATTTTCAATGGAGTTGGTAGAGCAAGCTCTACTTTTTTAACTCCGTTTCGCTTTCGCTCCACTCGGAGCTAACGCGGCAAATCTATTTAATTTTCAATGGAGTTGGTAGAGCAAGCTCTACTTTTTTAACTCCGTTTCGCTTTCGCTCCACTCGGAGCTAACGCGGCAAATCAATCTATTTAATTTTCAAAGTCCTCATCAGCTCAGTTGGTGAATTTTCTTATGTTCTTGTTTCGCTTCACTCAACAAGGGCTAACGCGGCAAATCTATTTAATCTTGTTTGCTTCACTTAACAAAACCAAGTAAACTTACAAAGTATATAATACCAATTCAAGCTCACAAGTCAACAACATATTTATTTCCAAATACGCTTATGCTATAATTGCAAAACAAGGAGGGAATATGAAAATCAATAATGTTTCAAGTATTAATTTTAAATCAAATGTAAAAGTTATCGATGATTTCTATGGTAAGCCGGAAGACAAACTAAACAAAAAAGATGCATCAACTTTAAAGCAGGCTTTAACAAAATTGCAGCATAACGGCGAAGATGACATAGTAAAAGTGTTTGCACTGGATGGGCTTGAAGGCACTATACTTGGTATTAAAGTTGAAAAGGAAATAGACGGCAAAAAATATCAAGGAAGAATAAAAATACCACTTTTTTTCAAGGACTTGCAAGTAAAAGACATTCAATACGCTTATGCTATTGCAGTAAACGAGGCATTAGAAAAAACTAATCCAATAACAAAAAGCAAATTTGATACATTTATGTAACTAATTTTCTAACAAAACCTTTATTGCCTCGCCGTTTTGGTGCATTTCAAGCGCACGTTTTGCATATTTCATTTGCATGGTTTTTGTAATTAATTTCTCTACATCAACCTCGCCGCTTGAAATAAGTTCCAATGCACGTCTAAAATATTTTGGCGTATGATGAAAAACACTAATAATATTTACTTCATCATAATGCAATCTGCGTGTATCAATATTTACACTCGTGCCTGCAGAACACCCGCCAAAAAGATGCACCACACCTCCACGTCGCACAAGTGCAAACATTCTTTCCCAAATTTCAGGTAATCCGACACACTCAATCGCAACATCCAGACCCCTGCCTTCTTCTGTCATTGTCATAATTAAATCTTTCGGATCGGGATGTTTTTTTAAATCAATAACTTCATCAGCTTGAGCAAACTCGCGTGCCATTTGTAATTTTAGCGGATTTCTACCCATAGCTATAACTTTTGCACCTTTTAACTTTGCAAGGCGGGCAAACATAAGACCAATCGGGCCAATGCCTACAATTCCTACAGTATCACCTTTTTTAATAGGTGTTCTTTCTATTCCATGTACAACATTTGCAAGCGGTTCACAAAATACAGCACGCCTAAAGCTAACATCATCAGGAATTATCAACAGATTTTTCTCAACAATTCTTTTTGGAATTGTTATATATTGAGCGTAAGCACCGTTAAGCAAATTTAAATTCTCGCAAAGATTTTCTTCTCCACGACGGCAGAAAAAACACTCGCCGCAAGGAGCGGAATTTGCACCAACAACTCTATCGCCAATTTTAAAGTTTTCAACACCTTCGCCCAGTTGCACTATTGTACCTGCAAATTCATGCCCAAAGCCTGATGGTGTTTTTTTAATTAAAACAGGGTGTCCGCGTCTTAGGGTCTTGACATCAGTTCCGCATGTTAAAGCCGCCTCAACCTTAACCAAAACTTCACCTTCCTGAGGCATTTTAACATTCACTTCTTCGTAGCGAATGTCTTTTGGGGCATAGTACATTACAGCTTTCATTTTCATATTTTTATATACGCCTTAAAAATCTTTCCGCAAATATTATCTTCAATCGCATGCGCTAAATTGTCAAGAGTGTAAACAGTACTTATACCTTTAACATTGACTTTTTTATTACACAAAAACTCATAAGAAATTTTGTAATCTTCTGGAGATGGCGAATAGCTGGCAATAATGCTTAATTCCCTATAATAAATATCATTATTTTTATAGCCTTCTTCGTTTTCAATAGATGAAAATACAACTATTTTCCCGCCATCTCGAACATGTTCAAGAGCAGTTGGAATTGCCTTAGACGAACCTGAGGTCATAAAAATAACGTCATATTTATCTTTTTTATATGAAATATCAAACCTTGAAGCAAATTCCATGCGCTCATTATTTATATCGTATCCATAAGCGTTAACTCCAAAAGCTTTAAGAGCCTGAACAGTTAAAAAACCGATTGAGCCTAAGCCTAAAACAAGCGCATTTGATTTTGAGTTATCCTTGTTTAGCTCATACCCTGCGCGCCTTATTGCTCTTACAATGCATGCCAGCGGCTCTAAAAAAGAAATTTCTTCATGTTCAATATTATCAGGAACCTTGTAAACAGTGTATTTAAGATGATTTTCATCAACTTTTATATATTCAGAAAATCCGCAAGGGGAAATATTTGATTTTTTAAAAGTTTCACACATTGAATATGCGCCAATGCGACAAAAATCACAATTAAAACATGGGTAATGATGCCCAAGCGCAACAATGTCGCCAACTTTAAACGAAGCATTCGAGTTTATTTCAACAATTTGTCCTACAACTTCATGTCCTAATTTAATTTGCTGCTCATTATCTTTTGTGGCATGCTTAATTTTTACAATATCAGAACCGCAAAGCCCGCAACCAAAAACTTTTATTATTGCACCCTTGCCCTCAAGCAAAGGTTTTTCTACATCAATAATTTCAACTTTAGAATTAATTAATTTTGCACTTTTCATTTTTATCCCCTAGGGTGTCATTGGTGGCACCACCACTGTATTTGAGCCCTTATCCATAACACCAAATGTTGCTTTTTGTTCTATGCCTTTTATTCTAAAACTATTTAAAAATATACTCACAAAAACAAGTACAAAAGCAACTATTATGGTAAATTCAAGAATAGATTGAGCTTGTTTCATAATTGAATTATACTACAAGTATGCATAATGACGAAGTAAAACAAAATATTTTAAAATGTTCCCGTTGCGGCTTGTGTCAAGAAGTTTGCCCTGTTTTTAAAGAAATTAAAGACGAAAAAACAACGGCACGTGGCAAGCTCATGCAAATTTGGGGACTCAAAAAAGGCGATTTAAAATTAAACTCCAAAATTCTAAAAAATTTCGATTTATGTTTAAATTGTGATAAATGCAAGCTAAATTGCCCATCAGGAGTTGATACAACAGGTGTTTTCAATAAAGAAAAAAAATTAAACTTGTTGGGAAAATTTTTAAATTCAATATTTGTTTTCAATTTAAAACTCTCAGCCTTAAGCTTTTTTGCCTTTTTTAAAAAAACACCAATTTATGAAAAAAAATCAAATATTTTGTACTTTGAAGGTTGCATTGCAAAAAAATTAAAAAAAGAATTTAAACTGCAAGGAATAAAGCTAAAAAACGGAAATTTTGAATGTTGCGCATTGCCTTATTTAACAAAAGGCAGGGAAGATATTTATAAAAAAATTGTTGAATACAATGAAAACATAATTGAAAACGCGCAAATGGTGGTATTTGATTGCGCAACTTGTTTCAATGCTGTTAAAAATTATCCTTTTAAAAATCCCAAAAACGAAGAAAAACTTGTATTTTATACAGATTTTTATAAACAAATTGAATTTATCGCAAAGAAAAATTATAAAATTACATATCATTTACCTTGCCATTTAAAAAGCTCAGGCATTGAGTTAGAAGAAATTGAGAATATTTTAAAAAAGATTAAAAACATTAATTATAAAAGAGCGGAAAACGCCGAAGATTGCTGTGGTTTTGGAGGCGATTTTTTCATAAGACATCCAAAAATAGCTTATACAATTTCGATGAAAAAGGCTAAAAATATAATCAACACAAATGCCGATTTTGTTCTAACATCATGTCCTACCTGCCTTTGGAGCTTGCAATTTTCAATGTTTATAAATAAATTGATAAATAAAAATAATAAAATCCCAAAAGTTATGGATTTAAACGATTTTATAAACAATTTTTGCACCGTAACATTAAAAAAACAGTCAAAGACTAGTCAAGATGCAGGTAAGTGTGAACTACTTTTATAATTACATTAAAATGATTTATTAAACACACAACAATCATTGAAACAATTAGACCGATAAGTGCTTTTGTAAAGTCTTTAGCAACGTGTTTATATACTTTTTTCTGGGTTTCAAATCTTAATCTGTTATACATGGCAATTTCACGACCTGCTAAAAGTCCTAAAAACACCCAGGTAGTAGACATTGGAATATTGTTTACATTTTGGAAATAAAGAAGAATGGAAGCATAAGTAATATCGATTATTGTTGCAGAACGGATATCTTGAGTATTCGTTTTTAATTTCACAATATTTTGAATTTCACCGCCTCGCTTATAAACTATCCAACCTAAAAATGTTACAAAAATAGCAAGAGTAGTAATCATCTGGGCAAAATCAAGTTTTCTTGGTAAATATACATAAAGATTTGCTGCATCCTGCATAAGCCACATTGACCAGAGATATGCTGTTGCGCTCCATTTGGTTACATACCACCATTTTGATATTGGTTTCCCTTTGGTATACAAGAATTTTTTTTCAAGAGGTCTTGAAATTATGAAGTATAAGATTATTGAAATTGTAAATGCCATCACATAGCCTAAAAATGACTTTGCAAGCATTAAGCTTATAACAGTTCCTGAAGAAAAAATGCTCAATATTAAAAAGGCTGTTGCGACAGGAATGCCTTTTTTGGTTAAAAATATTAGAATAATGGGCGGTAGAACATGCCACCAGTAAAAATGCTCGGCAAAAGGAATTCTATCCAACCTGCCAAAAGCCATATCGCCATCATCAATATACCAGCCCCAAACAAAAGTTAAAACCAAAACAGTACATGCAAATAACCAAATTAACCATGCCGGTTTTTCTCTTGTAGTGCTTAAAAAAGTACCCAGAGTTTGAATAACATCATTAGAAACGCATGCATAAAGCGAGAGCGAAAAGCCCAGAACCATAAATATATCGCTTAAAGTAATTTGATTTATCATACTTCACCAAACTTATTTTATCAAAAAAATCAAAAACTCAAAGTAAAAAGTTGTTAACTTGATATTAAAATTATATAAAGTTGTAAGATGTGTAAAAAATACACTTGCAATTTAGTATTTTTTGTTTTAAAATCATATTGTGAAATAAATCACAAATAACTCGGAGAAAAAATGTTTTTTAATTTTGGCAAAAATAAAACAAAAAAAGAGCTATGTAATAAGGAGAAAGACATGACACAAGAAAACATGGAACTTGAAAAGGTTCAAGGCGAAGAACGCCGACCCGTTACAAGCGCTGAAGATTTAGATCAAGTTATTGAAAAAGCAAAAGTTGCACAAAGAATTTTTGCTACTTACACTCAAAAACAGGTTGATAAAATCTTTAGAGCTGCAGCGCTTGCTGCAAACAAAGCAAGAATTCCTCTTGCAAAAATGGCTCATGAAGAATCAGGCATGGGTATCGTTGAAGATAAAGTTATTAAAAATCACTTTGCTTCAGAATATATTTATCATAAATACAAAAACTGCAAAACTTGCGGCATTATTGAAGAAGATAAGCCAAACGGAATTAAAAAAGTTGCTGAACCTATTGGTGTTTTAGCAGGTATTGTTCCTACTACAAACCCAACTTCAACAGCAATTTTTAAATCATTAATTGCCTTAAAAACAAGAAACGCAATTGTATTTTCACCCCACCCCAGAGCTAAAAAAGCTACAATTAAAGCTGCTCAAATAGTTCTTGACGCAGCAGTTGCAGCAGGTGCTCCAAAAGATATTATCGGCTGGATTGATGAACCATCAGTTGAATTGTCTAACCAATTAATGCATCACCCAAAAATCGATATGATTTTAGCTACAGGCGGTCCCGGAATGGTTAAAGCAGCTTATTCATCAGGCAAACCGGCTCTTGGCGTTGGTCCTGGTAATACCCCTGCTATTATTGATGAAACAGCCAACATTAAAATGGCAGTTTCTTCGATTCTTTTGTCAAAAACATTTGATAATGGTGTTGTTTGCGCATCAGAACAAGCAGTTATTGCAATAGACAGTGTTTATGAAGAAATTAAGAATGAATTTATGTACAGAGGTGCATTCTTCTGTAATGAAGATCAAAAACAGGCACTAAGAAACACAATGTTCCCTGAAGGCAGATTAAATGCCGGTATCGTTGGTCAGCCTGCTTATAAAATCGCTCAAATGGCTGGTTTTGAAGTTCCTGAAGACACAAAAGTTCTTATCGGCGAAGTAAGTGATTATTCAATGGATGAACCTTTTGCACATGAAAAATTATCACCTGTTCTTGCAATGTACAGAGCTTGTGATTTTGATGATGCGGTAAATATTGCATTCACTTTGGTTGACGCTGGTGGTGCAGGTCACACTTCAGTTCTTTATACAGATGAAAGAAAACCCGAAAGAATTGAAAAATTTGCAAAAACATTGCACACAGGTAGAATTTTAATCAACTCACCTGCATCTCAAGGTGCAATTGGTGACATTTACAACTTTAAATTAGACCCAACATTAACTATCGGTTGCGGTTCTTGGGGCGGTAACGCAGTAAGTGAAAACGTTGGTATTAAACACTTGTTAAACTACAAAACAGTAGCCGAAAGGAGAGAAAACATGCTATGGTTCAAAGTTCCGCCAAAAGTTTACTTTAAACGTGGTGCAACAGATTTGGCACTTCGTGAATTAAAAGGCAGACAAAGAGCATTTATCGTAACAGACAGATACTTATTTGACTCAGGCACTGTTTACAACGTTACAAAAGTATTAGAAGAAATTGGTGTAGATTTCCAAATCTTCTTTGACGTTAAACCCGATCCTACATTATCTACAATTAATGAAGCAATGCAAATGGTTAATGTATATAAACCGGATGTAATCATCGCTCTTGGTGGTGGTTCACCAATCGATGCTGCTAAGGTTATTTGGTTAATGTATGAACAACCTGAAACAGTATTTGAAGATGTTGCAATGAGATTTATGGATATCAGAAAAAGAATTTGCGACCTTCCTGCTCTTGGTAAAAAAGCTACAATGGTTGCAATTCCTACAACATCAGGTACAGGTTCTGAAGTTACACCTTTCGCAGTTATTACAGATGACAAAACACACATCAAATATCCTCTTGCAGACTATGCTCTAACTCCTGAGATGGCAATTATCGACCCTAACTTTGTAGATTCTATGCCAAAAGGTCTTTGCGCTGCATCAGGTATTGACGCACTAAGCCACGCACTGGAAGCTTACGCAAGCTCAATGGCTACAAACTTCACAAACTCACCCGCCCTTGAAGCTGCTAAGTTAATCTTCAGATACTTACCACGTTCTTATAAATTTGGTAAGGATGATCCTATTGCAAGAGAAAAAATTCACTACGCTTCAGCTCTTGCAGGTATGGCATTTGCTAACGCATTCTTGGGTGTTTGCCACTCAATGGCTCACAAACTTGGTGCAGCGTTTAACATTCCTCACGGTATTGCAAACGCAATGCTCTTAAATCAGGTAATTCGTTTCAACTCTAACGATTGCCCAAGAAAACAAGCAGCATTCCCTCAATACAAGTTCCCTAATGCTAAAACAAAATATGCTCAAGTTGCTGATAACTTAGGATTAGGCGGAAATAGTGAAGATGAAAAAGTTAATTTGTTAATCGACGCTATTACAAATCTGAAAAAAGAACTTGAAATACCTCTTTCAATAAGAGATATGGGCGTATCAGAAGAAGAATTCTACGCTAAATTAGACAACCTTGTAGAATTAGCATTTGATGATCAATGTACAGGTGCAAACCCTGCATATCCTCTAATGAAAGAAATTAGAGAAATGTACATCAAAGCTTACAACGGCGAAGTGTAGATTAAAAGTTCATACCAGATAGCGCAAGTTGCGCTATCTGGTATTTTTAAAATTATGAAAGAAAAAATTTCGGATAAAACAATAAATCGACTTACCCTTTACCACTGCATTTTAAATGATTTTATTGCTTCAAAAACAGACACAATAACATCATCTCAAATTGCTAATTTATTAAAAATAGATGATTCACAGGTAAGAAAAGATATATCGCTTCTAGAAAACAGTGGAAAATCTCGTGTTGGCTACCATGTTTCGGATTTAAAAAAGGCAATAGAAAAAACTCTGGGCTTTGAACACCCAAAAAACGCTTTTATAGTAGGAGCGGGAAATTTAGGGCTTGCACTTGCAAAATACGATAATTTTTTAAACTATGGTTTAAATGTAATGGCATTATTTGATAACGATCCTCTTAAAGTTGGTGTTACGATAAATAAAAAAGAGGTTTACCACATTTCAAAACTGCCTGAATTAGCAAAAGAAATGGGTGTTCAGATGGTACTTTTAACAGTTCCCAGAAGTGCTGCCCAACAAATTGCAAATTTTCTTGTTGATTCAAACATTAAATATATTTGGAATTTTTCCCCATCAGTTCTTGATGTTCCAGAAGGTGTTGAAGTTTGGAATGAAAACTTAATGGGAAATTTTTTGCATTTTTCTTATAAAATTTCTAATTAAATATTGAGTTAAAATAAGAATTATAATTGTTATCCAAAACTATGCTGGATTTATTTTCAGATCGGTTATTGTTTGTGTATCCAATTTGTGAGTAAAAATTATTCAAAACCTGTTCATAAGAATTAAAGTTATTTCCATTGTTGTTTGAGTTATTAAAATCCATATTAAAATAGCTATCAAAACTGCTGCTTGGATAATCTCCACCTTGGATATTTTGAGAATAGCCATCAAAATCAAAATTAAAATAACTTTCAAACGCACTTGACCCTGAAGAAGAATCTTGTGAAAAAGAATCGTCATCCCAGTATTTTTTTAAAAAGCTATTATTTCCAAAAGGTTTTATCTCGTCTTTAGAAGGGTACTCGGGCTGAAACCAAAAGCCTTTAAAGCTATATGAACTGTAATCTTGCATAATACTCTCTCCTTGTATGTATTTATAAAAACATTTTTTAGAGAAAAATTGCGCACAAAAAAAACGACTCAAAAGAGTCGTTTTTTTAAACTTTAAGAAAGTAATCTATATTGCTTTTTTAACTTTTCCTGCTCTAATGCATGATGAACAAGCACGAACTCTTTTAACAACACCGTTAATGTTAGCTTTTATAGTGTGCAAGTTTGGAAGTTGTCTGTGTACGTGTTGTTTATGAGAGAAGGAAATTTTTGCTGCTTTAATAGATTTTTTTCCGCATATTTCGCATACGATTGACATTTTTGCATCCTTTCAAGTGATAATATCTTAGTTTAATAATAAAATAAAAATATTAAAAATCAAGTATAGAAATATTAAGCAGGCAAAACTACTGCTGATAAATCCAAACGTCAAAGTTTTCGGCCCTAAATTTTGACGCTACCTGCTTTGCTGTTGTTAGGTCCTGAAAAGAACCCACCTGCAGCGCGTAAATATCTCCGACTTTTCTTATAAAAGGCGTTGTTCCATGATTTGCTTGCCGCACAGACTCCTGCGCTCCTCTCGCATCTTCAAAAGTCGCATACTTGCCAATTAACACTTTTGAATAAACCCCAACATTCGGGTTATTTTTACTTACATTTTCTTCACCCATATCCTGAGGCTTTTTTGTATCGATATTATCGCTTAAATCAATACTATCCTCAGCTTCGCCCGATTCTTTTATTTGTGCAAACTGTTCAAAATCTATAACTTCATTTTTTTCTTTTTCTTCAGAAATAATTTTTGCCTCGTTAGGCGCATTTTCTTCAAGCTGAATGAGCTTTAACCTTTTATCAATTAATTTTTTTGCATCTGAGCCAAAACCTTGCGATAGTATTGCGTTATCTGCCTGTTCAGAAACAGAGTCAGCGTTTCTGCCATATTCAATATCGATTCTTGTTGCGTATTTTCTAACAACTTGAACTACAATTGCAAACATTACAGAAAAGGTAATGATAAAAATCCACAGAGCAACACGATAATTTGAGGTGCGTCTTTTTTGCTCCTCACTTGGGCGAATTTTACTTTTTTTATATGTAAGATAATCAGGAGAATTCATGCTCATTATTCAATTACACCTCTTACCTTGCATTTAGCTAAATAAATACTTTCGACTTCAGCGCAAAATGCGCTCATAATATCTTGAGCTAATTTTTTAATATTGTCAATCCCCATATCAGTTAAGGATGATACTTCAATAGGCGCACCTTGAGATACGACATTTAGTGCAGTGTGTACAAGTGTTGAAGTTATTGATTTTGTGGCAATAGATACAGAAAGTTTTTTACCATCAAAAAATAAATCATCACCATCGCGCTCAACTTTTTTCCCATATTTTTCAAGGATTTCTTTAATTATCGCAATAAAAAGCCTTTGGCGCCAGACCATTTCTGATAAAGAACAATCAAAGCACTCAATTATAAAGTTAAGCATTTTTTTTGATGAAATAGGCTCAACATTAATTACATCTTCAATATCAACCATCTCATCAAGTCTGACATCTACCTCGCCAACAAACGCCACTATACAGTCACCACAAATGTTAAAATTTTTATATATCCAATGAGGTGAAAGTTCTCTGCCTGTGTATTTTATTTCTTTATTTATAAATAAATTCTTCATACCCACAATTTTATTGTGTTTTAAAAAAAGAGTTTTAGCAAGTCTTTGTTAACACTTTTTAAAATAGCATTGTGCAGCCTTTTGCAAGATTCGCACTTGCCACAGTGTTTTTTACCTGAAATTTCTTTAGAATTATAACAGCTTTTTAAAAACTCAAGCGGTGCAGATTTTTCTATTGCCAAGTTTATTATCTCGTATTTTTCTAAATTCTTTAGCGGCGCAAATATCTTTGGTTGCGCCATAGTAGAAAATTTAAAAAATTCATCAGCCCTTGTTAAAAATTCTTCACTGTTATCAGGAAAAGTCCCCGCTTCTTCTTTGTTTGCACCAATAATTACATAGTCGTATTTTTTTGAATCCGCAAAGCTTGCTGCTATATTTAAAAATAAACCATTTCTATTTGGCACCCAGACTGCTTTTGCACTGTTTTCATCAAGTGTTTTAAATTCTAAATTTACACTATCATCAACAAGCGCATTATTTGTGATTTCAGATAAAAACGGTAACTTTACAACCCTATGTTCTATGCCGTAAAAATCCGCAATTTTAGATGAGGCTTCTATTTCCTCCTCAACTGCGCGCTGGGAATAATCAAAAGTAAGAGCTAATTCTACATTACAAAAGTCACCGGCAGCGGCAATACTTACAAGACTATCTAAACCGCCCGAGAGAAGAACTACACCCTTTTTACTCATCTTCTTCCTCGTCAATCTCTAATAGCACATCTTGTGCTTCTTGAGCGCAGTCAGGGCTTAGTGTTTCATCTGAAATAATTTTTATAAGCACGTCGCGCCCCTCAAGGTTATAAAGCGCAATAACCGCATTTTTTCGAACTTCCTGTTCGTTATCATAGAGCATTTTCCAAATTAAATCAGGTGCTTGCGCTACTTTCGAGTTCATCAAAGATTCTATTGCATTAATTCTTACTTGCGCCGACTCATCGTTTAGCGCCTCCTTAAGAGCCGCAATTGCTCTTTTATTATTTGAAAAATCTATTTTATTTAAAGCCTCAATGATTCTTTCCTTTAAAAAGGTGAATTTATCAAGAAAAGTTTTCTTAGCCTCTAAAATACCCACAAAGGCATCCAGTGCGCGAGCATCGCCAATCATACCAAGGGCCAGAGCAGCCGACTCACGCACATACACTGATTTTTCATTTTCATCCGATACAACATCGATTAGGGATTCTACAGCATTTTTGTCACCAATTTTACCTAGCGCCTCTGCTGCAGCCAGACGAAATTTGTAATTTTCATTTTTATTATTCAAGCAATACAAAAGGGGTGTTACTGCCTTAATGTCTTTATAGTTTGAAATAGCTTTTATGCAAAATACTTTTAAATTCAAGTATTCGCTTGTATCTTGAAAATCTTTTGAATCACAATCTAAAATAAAATCAATTAAATCATCAAGATTTTTAGGATGTCTTAATTTATCAATCTCTTTAATTAAAACTTTTAAAAAATTAGGGGCTTTAATTTCCCCCAAAAGTTTTGAATAAATTTCAGACAGTTCTTCTTTAGAATATTGTGCTTTAAGGTTCAAAAATAAGGAGGCAAAGTTATCTTGAGATTTTTTAATCTCATCTTGAATTTCAAAGATGATTTCCCCAAATAACTTTTTGCTGCTCATCAATCGACCCAACATAATAACCTTACAACTAGTATAATTTAGAAATTTTAAATTTCAATATGTATGTTATAAAGTTTGTGTTAAAATTTCTATATGCCTTCAGTTAACGATTTGAACAACATTAAAGAACTTTTATACAAAAAAGAGGAAACACTTTCACAGTTTGCTCAAAAATCCATAAATTCTAAAGGCAGAAATAAAAAAGAAACACAGCAAGACCCCTTTAGAACGGAATTTCAAACCGATAAAGAACGTATTATAAATTCTAAAGCATTTAGAAGATTAAAAAGAAAAACTCAGGTTTTTTATACACCCAAAAACGACCACCTGAGGACACGTTTAACTCACACTCTTGAAGTTTCACAAATTTCAAGAACACTTGCAAGAATTTTAAATTTAAACGAAGATTTAACAGAAGCAATAGCACTTGGGCATGACTTAGGACATGCACCCTTTGGTCACAGTGGCGAAGAAGCACTTATGGAAGCAACAAAAAACGGTTTTAAGCACAATGTCCATGGTGTAAGGGTGGTTGAAGTTCTTGAGGGTTTAAACCTGACAAAAGAAACACTGGATGGCATTTTAAACCATACAGGAATAGGAAAACCCTTTACGCTTGAAGGGCAAATTGTAAAAATTGCTGATAGAATCGCTTATTTAAATCATGATATTGAAGATGCAATAAGAGAAGAAATAATAACAGAAAACGACATCCCACAAGAGTTTCAGGAATATTTTGGAACAACAAAATTTGAAAGAGTAAACAAAGTCATAAAAGACATGTATTTAAATAGTGTCGATAAAGATGAAATAAGAATGTCCGAACTTTGTGTAAACTTTTTAAACAATTTAAGGTCATGGATGTTTAAAAATGTTTATTTTAATGATAAAACGAAGCTGGAAGAAAATAAAATCAAAAGAATAGTTACAGAATTGTTTGAGTATTACAAAAATCTTTACGGTGAACAAGGCGCAATAGACTATGTAGCAGGTATGAGCGACCAGTTTGCCATTGTAACCCATAGGAAAATATGTCGGAAATAACTTACGGCCAAGCAGTTGAACAGATAAAAAATTCTCTTGATATTGTGGATGTAATTTCAAAGTACGTTGTACTTAAAAAAGCAGGTCACAACTATAGCGGCTTATGCCCTTTTCACAACGAAAAGACCCCATCTTTTGTGGTCACGCCCTCAAGACAAATTTTTAAATGCTTTGGTTGTGGCGAAGGCGGCGATGTACTTGCTTTTTTGATGAAAATAAACAACCAAAATTTTAAAGAAGTTATAGAAGAACAAGCTGAAAACTTAGGAATTGAGCTGCCAAAAAGTTCAAAAGACACACAAAAATACAAACAAGAAAAAGATAGGCTCTTAGGCGCGATGGATGAAGCCATGAAGTTTTACCATAAAAAACTTCAACAAAATGAACGCGCACTTGAATACCTTGAAAAAAGAGGTGTTGGTGAAGTTGCAATAGGTAAGTTTTTCTTAGGTTTAGCACCAAATTCAAACTTTGAATTAAAAGAATATTTACGCGAAAAAGGCTATACAAATGATGAAATGTATAAGGCGGGGCTTTTGTACGAGAAAAACGGTGAATTTTTAGACAGGTTTAAAAACCGCATAATTATCCCTATAATGGATGTAAACTCAAACACAATAGCCTTTGGGGCGCGTGCAATTATGGATGGGCAAAACCCTAAATATTTAAACTCGCCTGATTCTTCCATTTACAACAAAAGTAATGTGCTTTTTGGTTTAAATCGTGCTAAAGACTACATTAAACAAGAAGATTCCGTAATTATTATGGAAGGCTATTTTGATGTGATTTCAGCTCACGTTGCAGGCGTGCAAAACGCTGTTGCCTCTTGCGGAACAGCACTGACACCACAGCACATTAAACTAATTGCGCGCTACAGTCCATCGAGAAAAATTTATCTTGCTTTTGACTCAGATGCTGCAGGTCAAAAAGCAACAAAAGCAGGGGCCGAGGTTATTAAAAACATTTTCTCAAGCCTTGGCGATATTAAACAATACGACTCAAGCTATTCTCAAAATACTGACTCGGTTTGCGAAATTCGCGTAGTTTCGCAAGTTGGCGGCAAAGATCCTGATGAATTTATAAGGGAATTTGGAGCGCAAGAATACAAAAATCACATTAAAAACGCCCCGCTATTTCTTGATTACAGGCTAGATAAAACGCTAAATGAAATAACAACAGACATCACTCCCCAGCAAAAAAGTGAAACTGTACAACAAATAGCTGATATTTTGTCAGAAATTCAAAATCCTGTAATTTTATCCGATTACATTAAAAACACCTCTTTTAAATTAAACATTGATGAAGAAATATTAAAATCTCTTGTACAAAAATCAAAATATAAAAACAATTCTTTTGAACAATATGAAAATGAGCCACAGGTGTTAATTTCACGCCATGCCTCAAAAGATTTAAAAACAAGATACACACTGATGGAAAATAACCTTATAAAACTTGCCTTTGTTGCAAATACACCTGAAAAAAGGAACTTTTACGCCCATGCAATAAGTACCTATAAGGCACACGATGAGGCAAATTCAGCCATAATCACAACTATTGACAAAGCACTTAGTCAAGTAAATAATATTGATGAACTAGCAAAAAAACTTTTTTGCGAGTTTTACAACAATAAAGACATTCAAAAAAAATTATCAGATGAAATTTTTTCTTCAACAGAATATGAAAATCTTGACTATGAAAACTATATACAAGCCGTTAATGAAATTTTTGAAAGGCTTAACAACATAAACAAAAGGCTTGAAAAAAACGAACTCAGGCAAAAAATTAAAGATAAAAGTTTGAGTGAAGAAGAAAAGCTTAAATTACTTTATAAACAATTTGAAGCAAACAGAATGGAGACATTTTAATGAGCAGAAAAAGAAATTCCGATGATTCAGTTATAAGCGTTGTTGATAAAAACACAGACCTAATGGGCGAAGACAGCTACTTTGACTCTACAGGCCTTGAAACAGACAATATCAGCAATATTATAAGCAATCATGGCGTAAGCCAAATGGATGCAGGATTATCAGGCGGCTTTTTTGATAAAGACGACGAAGACGACTCTCAAGAAGGCGATATTACACCTCCACGCGGAATTTCAGTAGATGACCCCGTTAGAATGTATTTAAGAGAAATCGGCAGAATTAAACTCTTAACAGCTGATGAAGAAATTGATTTAGCAAGGAAAATCGTAGCAGGCGGCGCCCCGGGCGTTGTTGCAAAAAGAAAACTTGTTCAAGCAAACTTGCGTTTAGTTGTTTCTATTGCTAAAAAGTACGTAGGTCGCGGCATGCTATTTTTAGACTTAATTCAAGAAGGCAACTTGGGTCTTATTCGTGCTGCTGAAAAATTCGACCATGAAAGAGGTTACAAGTTCTCAACTTATGCTACTTGGTGGATAAGACAGGCTATAACTCGCGCTATTGCTGATCAAGCCAGAACAATAAGGATCCCCGTTCATATGGTTGAAACCATTAATAAGCTCAAAAAAGTTACAAGAAAACTTGCGCAAGAACTTGCAAGAAAACCAACCGAAGAAGAACTGTCGGTTGAAATGGGAATTTCGATTAATAAACTAAGAGAAATCATAAAAGTTGCTCAAGAGCCGCTATCTCTTGAAACACCAATTGGTAAAGAAGAAGACTCCCGTCTTGGCGATTTTATAGAAGATAAGGATGCTGATGCACCTGTTAAAACGGTTGCTCATGAACTTTTAAGAGAAGATTTAGCAGAAGTTTTAGGTAGCTTATCAGCACGTGAACGTGATGTTTTAAGATTGCGTTTTGGTATGGATGACGGCAGACAAAGAACACTGGAAGAAGTTGGTCAACTCTTTGGTGTTACTCGCGAACGTATCAGACAAATTGAAGCAAAAGCACTAAGAAAACTAAGACATCCAAACCGTTCAAAAAGATTAAAAGAATACATTGAAGTATAAAATTTTAAAGTGGGCTCAAGCCCACTTTTTTAATATTTCTTTACAAAAGTCAATTTTTTTCACTAATTTTTGTTTATTAATTTAACACGTTAAACAAAAGAGAGGAAAAAAACATGTCAACAAACAGTATTCACAGCCAAATGCAAACTTGGTTAAACAAACACGGCGAAAATATTAATAATTATTCCAGCAAAATTGCAAATCTTGAAAGCCAAATGGATGAACTTGAAAAATCATTACAAGGCTCAACAAGCAACAAAGATACCGAAAAACTCACTCAAGAAGGCAACAAACTCCAATTAGATTATATGCAAGCTGAGCTTGATTATTTAAAACAAGAAGCAAAAATCGGTAACACCTTTGATTTTATGGAAGGCGACTACGATATAAGCGATGCAGACACTTTTATTCCTGCGTATGCTGAACAAACTGCAAAACTTGCTCAAGGCGATATGGATGCCTGGGAAACAGACGGCGAAGAAGGCATAAGCATGGAAGAATACAGAGCTTCTCAATTGGGCGACGCTGAAGGTCTAAGCGATGAAGAATACGGTGCAGCAAGCAACTATGCAGACGCTACATTCAACAATATTGATATAGATGGCGATGGAATACTTGAAAAAAATGAATTACAAGGATTTTATGCTGCAGTAGATAACGCAGACGGCTCGGTAGATGGCAAAATAAGCTCAGATTCACTTGGTATCGACTATACATCAGATAATTTTAGAAGCAACATAGAATCATTTCAACAATATTTAGAATAGTCTAAAGTATGTATTTACCAGCCGCCTAATCAAGGCGGCTTTTTTAATATTCAAAAAATATTAACTTTTGTAACAAAATTGCTTTATTTTGAAATTTCACGTTTTGATATACGTTTTATATAATATGTAGATACAAAAAACGTGAGGTAGTCACAATGAGTTACACAATACAAAATGGCGATTCTCTCTGGGGTATAGCAACTCAACAATGTGGGGCAAAAAGCGTTGCTGATATCCAAAAAGTAATTGACAAGCTTGTTGAACTAAACAATCTAGGCAGCGAAAACGCAACAATATTTACTGGCGCATCTTTAAAATTGCCAACTGACACTTTTGAATCTTCAACAAAGCAAAACAACGCTAGCGACAACGCAACAAATTCAAGCAGACCTGTTTTCACATTGGGCGGACAAGAACTTGAATTCTTAACTTACCAAAACGAAAGCACAAGTCAAGAACAAGAATACAATATATTCTCTTTTATTGATATGCTTGAAAATGCATCAGGTCTTGAAAAGCTTTTAAGCGGTGTAGCAAGCATATTCGGAACAAGCGAAACTGAAGAAACTCAAGAAACAACCACATCTGAAACTTCAAGCAGCAAAGAATCTAAAGAAGAACAGCAACAAAAATATGAAGAAAAACTTAAAAGTACTGCAAATGGTCAATTCAAAAGCCTTGACGAACAAGAAACAGTAACTTATGACAATTTCCTAGATTGGTACAATCAAGGTTTGACTGCTAAAAAACGCGAAGTTTACTCACAAAACGAAGCTCAGTTAAAAGAAGCTTTTGATGCACTTGACACAAACGGCGACTCCAATCTTGACGCAACAGAAATCGAAAACATGTATGAAGCATTCAATAAAATTGATCAAGAAATAGATAAAATGATTAAAAGGGACAAATTAGACAACCCTGAGGAAGAACAAAAAACTCTTGCTAATGCATAAGAAAAAAGCGGCTTAAAAACCGCTTTTTTTATACAAAAAATTGTTGTATAATAGCCTCTATGAAAGATAAAAAGGCAAAATTATATGTAATAACAGGTCCCTCGGGTGTTGGCAAGGGAACTGTGTTAAATAAATTCTTTGAAAAAAATAAAGGCGACATCATTTACTCTGTTTCGGCAACTACAAGAAAGCCCCGAGAAGGAGAAAAAGATGGTGTAAATTATTTTTTTGTTTCAAAAGAAGAATTTGAAAATGAAATTAAAAATAATGAATTTTTAGAGTGGGCAAAATACTCTGATAATTACTATGGCACAAAAAAAGATTTTGTTTTAAACTCGCTTAAAAATGGTGTTAGCGTAATTCTTGAAATAGAAGCTCAAGGAGCGAAAAAAGTTATGCGCGAGCACCCTGAGTGTGTTTCAATTTTTATTATGCCGCCAAATATGGAAGAACTGGAAAAACGCCTAAGAGGCAGAAAAACAGAGTCTGAAGATATGATTTTAAAGCGCTTAAATATTGTAAAAAGCGAGCTTGAAGAATCAAAAAACTACAAATATATAGTAATTAATGACAAAGTCGATCAGGCTTTTAAACAATTGCAAGAAATTTATGAAAAGGAAAGGATGATATGAAAAACATCCTTATTGGCATAACATCCTCTATTGCAGCGTACAAAATTTGCGAACTAATTAGAATGTTTAAAAAATCAAATTACGACGTAAAAGTTGTAATGACGCCTGACGCTAAAAATTTTGTTACTCCGTTAACCCTTGAAACCCTCAGCTGCAACGAAGTTTACCACGAACAGTTTAACCCCAGAAATTCAACTCAACACATTAGTTTGTGCGACTGGGCTGATGTTTTTATTCTTGCGCCACTGAGTGCAAATACTTTGTGTAAAGTTGCAAATGGCATATGCGACAACCTTTTAACCTCTGTATTTTGCGCTTATTTAGGACATAAAAAACCTGTGATTATAGCCCCTGCAATGAATACAGGCATGTGGGAAAATCCTTTTGTACAAGAAAATCTTAAAAAACTTAAAAGTTCAGGTTGTAAAATATTAGAACCTGAATGCGGTTTTCTAGCTTGCGGCACAAGTGACAAGGGCAGACTATGCTCACTGGATAAAATTTTTAATTCTGTAAGCGGAAAAAAACCACTCGAGGGCAAAAAAATAGTCATAACTGCAGGCGGCACAAAAGAACCTATTGACCCTGTGCGCTACATCTCAAACTCCTCATCGGGCAAAATGGGCTTAGCTCTTGCAGATTGTGCCTATGAATTGGGAGCTGATGTAACGCTTATTTCAACTTTTGAAACAACAAAACCCTATAAAGTCGTAATTGCGCCGGACACAGAAAAAATGCTCAGCCAAACAAGGCAAGCTTTTATAAAAAATAACGCAGATATTTTAATTATGGCTGCTGCAGTTAGCGATTTTAGGGTTAAAAATTATTCAGAGCATAAAATGTCTAAAAAACAAACAGGGGAAGAATTTACGCTTGAACTTATTCAAAACCCTGATATATTAAAAACAATGTGCAAAGAAAAAACACAAAACCAAACAGCGATTGGCTTTTGTCTTTCAAGTGAAAATGTTTTAGAAAATGCAAAAGAAAAATTAAAGACAAAAGGATGTGAAATAATAGTTGCAAACGAAGCAAAAACAGCTCTTGGAAGCGACGAAAACGAAGTCTGGATAATAGATAAATCTCAAAATATACAAAAGGTCAAAAAAACAACCAAAAAAAATGTAGCGCGCGCAATTTTGGAGAAATTATATGATTAAAACAGATGAAATTATTTTAAAAATCGAAAGGTACGCCTCCCCTGAACTTGCGGAAAGCTGGGACAATACAGGCTGGCAGATTAACCTGCACCATGATTACACAAATCGTGTTCTTATAGCTCTTTCTTTTACAAAAGAAGTGCTTGAACAAGCTATAACTAACGATTGTGACCTTATTATTACACATCACCCCCCAATTTTTCACAAACTTAGCAAAATTGACAATAATTTAATCATTCAAGCAATCAAGCACAATATTTGCGTCTACAGCGCACATACAAACTTAGATAAAACATACGGCTCAACAACAGACGCACTTTGCGGAGTTTTAGGTTTAAAAAATCTTGTAACAGTAAACGATTATATAAAAATTTCACATTTAAAAGATGAAATTGCGCTGGATGAATTTGTTCTTGGAATAAAGCAATCACTAAATTCCGAAAGAATAAAATTAATAAATCCTTCAAACGTTCAAACGGTTAGAAATGTTGCAATTTGCGCAGGAGGCGGCGGAAGCAACATCGAAACACTAAATGATTACGATGTTGATTTATACATTACAGGTGACATTAAATTCCACGCAGCACTTGAGGTTGATGGTTTTGCAGTCGCTGACATCGGTCATTTTGAATCAGAATTGCCTGTGTTGCCTTTAATACAAGGGCTGATTGCAAAAACAGGCGTAGAAACAATAATAGCGCACGAACAAGTGCCTTGGACATACGTGTAAGGAGAAAATATGCCAATTCGTTTTTTAACATCTGGTGAATCACATGGCGAGTGCTTAAATGCCATAATTGAAGGCATAGGTGCTAATTTTGAGTTGGATTTTGATTTTATAAATTCTGAGCTAAAGGCTCGTCAAGGCGGCATTGGGCGTGGCGGAAGAATGAAAATTGAAACAGACTTAATTCACTTTAATTCAGGTGTAAGATTTTCAAAAACAACAGGCGCGCCAATTTGCATAGAAATTAATAATCGCGACTACAAAAACTGGCTCATCCCAATGAGTGTTGAAAAATTAGACATAAATTTACTCAGCAAAGAAGAAAAAGAGCTTTTAAAGTCAAAAACCATAGAAAATGTGCGCCCCGGGCATGCTGATTTTGCAGGCGCTATAAAATACAATCAAAAAGACATTAGAAATATTCTTGAGCGCTCAAGCGCAAGAGAAACAACAACACGCGTTGCAGTGGGTGCAATTTGTCAAAATATTCTTAAAAATTTTGATATTGAATTTGACTCGCAAGTTATTTCCCTTGGCGGCGAAAATGACCCTAAAAAGTTTGAAGCAAAAGTTAAAGAAGCACAAGAACTTGGGGAAAGTCTTGGCGGAAGGGTAAAAATTACGATAAAAAACCTGCCAATCGGGCTTGGAAGCCATGTTCATTGGGACAGAAGGCTTGATGGCAAACTGGCTCAGGCTGTTATGAGTGTCCCTGCAATAAAAAGTGTTGAAATAGGTCTTGGCACAAAATGTTCAGATAACTTTGGCTCAAATGTCCACGATGAAATATTTTTAGGTGAAAATGAAAGGATATTAAGGCATACAAATAACGCAGGCGGTTTAGAAGGCGGTATGACAAATGGCGAAGATATAATCATAACAGCCTCGATGAAGCCTATTCCAACCATGAAAAAAGCTTTAAAATCAATCAATCTGAATACCAAAGAACAGGTGAGCGCGCATTTTGAGCGCGCAGACACTTGTGCTATAGACGCTTGCGGAGTTGTTGCAAAAAACATGTGTGCGATAGTTATTTTAGATGCGTTTTTTGAAAAATTTGGCAGCGACAATTACGAAGAAATTAAAAAGAACTTTCAAAACAATGCAAAAAGAATTTAAAAATGTAATTTTGACAGGCATGATGGGCTCTGGCAAAACAACTGTCGGCAAAGAGTTGGCGACAGTTTTGAACTATAATTTTGTTGACCTTGATGAAGTTATTGAAAACAAATATGGAAAAATTACGGATATTTTCTCTCAAAAAGGCGAAAAATACTTTCGCGAACTTGAAACACAAGAGTTAAAAAATCTTGAAAATCAAAGTAATTTTGTGCTTTCCACAGGTGGCGGCATTATTTTAAAAGACGAAAATATTAAAATTTTAAAAGACTTAGGGCAAGTTTTTTATCTAAGCGCAAAAAGCGAAACAATATACAATAGAATAAAAAACCAAAGGCACAGACCTCTTTTAAATACGCAAAATCCAAAAAACACAATAGAAGAAATTTTATCAAAAAGGCTTGAAAAATATGAAAAATCAGGCGAAAAAATAACAACCGACAACAAAAACGCAAAAGAAATTGCAGGAGAAATATATGAAAAACTTGTGCGTTAATTTAAAAAAGCAAGTAGATTTAAGTTACCCGATAATTATAAAACAAGGGATTTTGAATAATATTGAAGAATATCTTGAAGATAGAAAATATTTTTTAATTACCAATGATAAAGTTGCAAAAATTTATGGCGATTTTATATCAAAATTTGTAGATGATTACACAATAATCATAAAAGATGGCGAAAAACACAAAAATATAAAAACTATTCAATATATTCTAGATAAATTGCTTGATAACAAAATTGAGCGCAAGGACTACATTGTAGCCTTTGGCGGCGGAGTAGTGGGCGATATGGCAGGCTTTTGCGCCTCAAGCGTCTTAAGGGGTGTTGATTTTATACAAATACCAACAACTCTGCTTTCTCAAGTAGATTCATCCGTTGGTGGCAAAACGGGCTTTAACAACAAACATGGTAAAAATTTAATTGGAGCATTTTATCAGCCTAAAAAAGTTTTGATTGACCCTGATGTCTTAAAAACCTTGTCACACAATGATTTTCAGTGCGGAATGGGTGAAGTCATAAAATATGCATTCATTGAAAAAAGCTGTGGGGCAAAAGAATTTTTTAATCTTTTTGAGCTTTTTGAAAATATAAATCCAAATGAAATTCAAAATAAAATTGAGCAAATTATATATGCTTGCGTATCACTCAAGGCTGCAGTGGTTGAACAGGACGAAAAAGAAAGCGGCTTGAGGGCGATATTAAACCTCGGGCACACATACGCCCATGCAATTGAAAAAATATCAAATTATAAAACATTGCATGGTCAGGCAGTTGCTGCAGGTATTAAAATGGCTCTTAAAACATCGCTTTTAAGAGGAATAATTAATGAAAACTATTACAATTATGGTATAAATTTAATTGATAAATTTGAGCTTGCACCCAAATTAAAAAAATTAAACCCTGATAAGATAATTGAAATTATGAAATCCGATAAAAAGGTTAAAAATTCAAAAATTAATCTTATACTGCCTCGGACAGCTGCCCAAGCTGCGCTCTTTGACGATACAGACGAGCTTTTGATAAAAGACTCTCTGATTTAGTAACATTTCCTAGTCTGTCCATAACATCAGCTGCATCTTCATAATTTTGCGCACGTAAATTATAGGTTTCATAATCATCATCAAAACCTTCAATTGCCTTAACTGCGTTTTTAAAGTTGTCAAGAGCTCTAAAATCTTCGCCCAAATACTCATAATTTCTTGCAGCACTAGAGTAGGTTTTTGAAAGCAAAATTGGGTCATTTACTTCTTTTGCAGCCTCTATCGCTAAATTTGAGAGCATTTGAGTGCTTTCCAAATCATACCTCCCGCTAAACATAGATGCCATTTCGCCCAAAATTTTTGTTTGAGCGCGCAAATTACTTGCCTCACCACTGTATGCAAGGGCGTCTTGATAGTGATCGACCGCAGGTTCAAAGTCAACATAATCGTCATAAATTCTTGCCATCCTCAAATGCGCTTGAGATTTTAAATTGTCATCATCGCATTTTGTGGCTTCATAATAATCACGAAGTGCGTAATTAACATAATCATAATCATCAAATATTTTTCCACGCTCAAAATGCAGTGCAGCACGCAAGTTTTTATTTGTATCAGAATTAACCTCACCCAGAGCATTGTTAATGGTTTCAAGTGCAAGCGCAGGATCATCATCAAGGGTTAAATAAGCCTTCGCATCTTTTAGGGATTTAGATAAAACCCTGTCATGCTCGCTTGTAACATAAGAAGGTCTTTTAGACTTAGTTTCTTGTGCAATATTTACTTTCGGCTCTGCTTCTTGTACAGGTGTAATCTCAACAGGCTCAACGGTTTCAGGTTCATATGTATTTATTTGCGCAGGCTCAATTGTTCTAAACTCAATAACGTCATTATTTTTTAGTTGATGTATTGGTTTTATATTTTCAGGATTTTGCAACGCTTCTTGTTCATTATAAAAAGTATCGCTATGAGTTTGAATTTCTTCTTGAACAAATGAAGAAAAATCTTCATTACTCTGAGGCTCAATTAAATCTTCAGCAGGTATTTCTCTTGCAAAAGGTTGAGCCTTTTTAAACTCATTCTCATTGTTTTTTGGCTGCTCTTGGGAAGCTTGAGCAGTTCTTTTTTTATCGGGAATATCAAGTTGAAAATCAGGGTTAATATGGGTAGAATCAGCTTTGAGTTCTACTCTTTGTTTAAATAAAGCGTCAATCCAGCCTTCAACGACATTCTTTGGCGCATTGCCATTTTTCTTTGAAAGCTCTTGATGAATATAAGCGTCTGAAATTTTTGACGCATTTATTAAATTTGAAAAAATAATCTCTCTTGAAGGGTTAGCTTTTTGGGATTCTTTTTCAACAAGGGAAAGATAGGAGTTAACCTCACTGGAAATATCTTCAGGTGCGCCTATTGCAATAACCGTACTTTTAAAATCGGTTACAATTTGAGATATATTTACAGTATTTTTTGTATAATCAATAGCAACTTTAGTGCCATTGGGGAATTCTCTGTTATTATTGCCGTTACTGCCATTTTCGTATGATACGGGGGTTTGTTCGTAATTTTGCCCATCAGGATTTGACAGTGAGGAAGACTGCCTTGGGTTTCTATATGTAATATTTATTGGATGTATAGAATTGTACAAAATATATCCCCGATTTTGAACCTGATACTCCCATATTTAGTATAATAGAGTAACATCAAAGAGTATTCATTCAAACGACCGAATTACACTAATAGTTTTAATTATTTTTCTTTTGATTTCAAGAAAAGATATAAATTTTTGTTAAAAAATTTGTTAAATAACAAGATATATAAGATAATGTAAATAAAAAGAGGAATTATATTATGGCAGAATACGTTTTTAAAATGAAAAAAGGTGAAATTGAAATAGAATTATCATCAGATGATGCAGAATTTGTTGAGCAACAGCTTGCAAAATGGCGTGAAGAAATACTTAAGAAACAAGGTTAGTTAAATGAGTACATACCGTTTAAAAATAAAATATAACACTGCTCAATTTGAGCTTGTAGCTAAAAGTGGCAATTTAATTGCTTATGAGTTGGATAGATATTTAGAAAGTTTCCTAAATCGTAAAGTAGAAAGCGCTCCTTTGGTTTTCAAAAAAGCTGAACCTGTTTACCAAAGTGTTCAACCACAACAAGTACAATACGACATGCCAACGCCCAAAGTTCAAGAAGCACAGCAAGAGTATGTTGAGCATGTTCAAACAACAAATATAGTTCAAGAACAACCAAAAGTTGAAGAACAAAATGTAGTCATTGAAGCGCAAACATTTAATCAAAACATTGAAAATACAAGTACTTTAGAACAAGTTGCTCCACAACAAATGCCACCTTTGCAAGAAAATTTTACAACTCCTACAGGTCAAAACACAACTATGAGTTTGGGTGATTTTTTAGCAACAAACAAAAGTAGTGACGTTTTTTCAGAATTTATAATAAGTGCATATTATTATAAACGCGTTTTAAACATACCAAGCTTTAGCATAAAAATGCTAAATTCTAAGTTCTACCCATCAACAGGCACGCTTATTGACCTTTCAATAGTTGATGAAGCAAGGACTCGCGGATTTATTGACATTATCGAAGAAGACGGTACACTTAAGTACACTCTAAGTCCTGCAGGGGAATCTTATTTTATAAATCAATTACGCGGTTAAAATGAATTACATCTGGCTTTTTTTAATAATCACATCTTTTATTTTTGCAGCAATTAACGGCAAAATGACTGATGTGGTTGATGCCATGTTAAAATCATCCCAAAGTGCTGTTACAATTGCTTTTTCGCTAATTGGCATAATGGCGTTTTGGCTTGGTATGGTTAAAATTGCAAAAAATTCAGGTTTAATAAACATTTTTTCTCGCTTAATTTCGCCCATAATGAAATTAATTTTTAAAGACGTAAAAAAAGACTCTGAGGCTTTTTCAAACATTGCACTTAACTTTAGCGCAAACGCTCTTGGCTTAACAAATGCCGCAACACCCTTTGGCATAAAAGCAATGGAGGACTTGCAAAAAGAAAATAAAAAAGATAAAAAAGTTGCAACAAACTCAATGTGCACGCTACTTGCAATGAATACCGCAGGTTTTCAGCTTGTTCCGGCGTCAGTCCTTGCAATACTTGTTGCAGCAGGTGCAAAAAACCCGACTGAAATAATTTTGCCGGTTTTAATAGTTACATCAATTTCATTTATTAGCGCAATCATAATTTCAAAGATTTTAGAGAGGGTGTTTTAAATGAAAGAAATTTTAAACACAATCTCTGTTTGGATTTTACCTGCAATAATAACCATTATTTTACTTTATGGAATGTATAAAAAAGCCCCCCTGTATGAAGATTTTTGCGACGGGGCAAAAGAGGGCTTTTGGGTTGCGGTTAAAATCCTGCCATACCTTGTTGCCATAATGGTAGCAATAGCTATGTTTAGGGCATCAGGCGCGCTCGATTTTTTATACAATATTTTAAAAACTCCATTAGAAACCTTAAAAATACCTGCTGACACACTTTCCCTTATGATTACTCGCTCGTTATCAGGAAGCGCGACCTTAGGGCTTTTTAGCGAAATTGTGAACACCCATGGGGCAGACTCTTACGCTGCAAAGTTAAGCGCAGTCATAACAGGCAGTTCTGAAACAACATTTTATGTTATAGCAGTTTACTTTGGCGCAGTTGGTATTAAAAAATTTCGCCATGCTATTTTAACAGGCATATTGGCTGATATTGTTGGAATTTTTTGTGCTATTGTTGTTTCAAGACTTTTCTTTTACTCATAATAGCCAATATATGGTAAATTTCTGTGTAGTTCAAGGTAATCAAGTCCAAAGCCTACAATAAATTTATCATCAACATCAAAAGCATAAAAATCAGGTTCTAATGGATATTTTCGGGCACATTTTTTATCGAACATAACTGCAAGTTTAACATCTTTTGCCTTGCATTTTGAGCGCATAAAATCAAGCAGAAAGTTAAGCGTAAGACCTGTATCCATTATATCTTCAACCACTAAGACATTTTTGCCCTCAAGCGGAGGTAAGGACAAATTTAGAGCAGAAACTTTACCTGATGACTTTTGAGCATCTCCATAACTTGACAAGCTGACAAACTCCATTCTGACAGGCATTTTTAGATGTTTTGCAAGTTCGCAAAAGAACATAACCGCACCCTTTAAAACACAAACAATTGTAAGTTCGTCTTTTGTGCCATAGTATTTGTTTATATCACATGCAACTTCCTTAATCCTTGCCACAAGGGTTTTTTCATCAATCAAAACTTTTAATTCTTTATCTGACATTTTTACTCCGTAATTTTTATTAGATAACAATTTTTACCATCATTCACTTTTACATCTTGAGAAATTTGTACACCTAAGATACATAAAATCTCTTTTCCTTGTGCCAATAATAGCAAATTTTCGCGATTTTGTCGCGGAATTTTTTTATTAATTAAATAATCCTTTAATTTCATTTTGCCGCTCATCCCATAAGGCTTAAAAATATCTCCTTCGCGCCTTGTCCTAAGGGTTATAGGTTTTTTAAAATCAAGACCAGCGTAATGAATGTTTCCCATTTCTTTAAAATCCGGCATGGAGTTTAGCTTTTCAATAACAACCGTTTTGCCCCCAAAAGCGTACTCGCCTTCTTGCGATATTTGAATTTCAAGCATATTTCTATCTTGCAAATGAGATTTGAAAATAAAACCGTTTGAAATCTCTAAAAATAAATTCTTGCAAACAGACTTTTTTGAAGTGCTTGAGTTATTTTTTTCAATAAAATCAACGTAAGATTTTATTCTTTTAAAATCGCGATATTTTAAATCAACCCCTATAAAATCGTTAATAATTTCATATTTTAAAGACTCGCTGAGCAGCAAATATTTTTCAAGAATTATTTTATCATTGAAAAAAATATCTTCTTTTGCTTTTTTTAAATTGTCCAAAATAATCTCATACTGCATATTTGCGACTTGTGATAGATTATTTAGAGCGCAAATTGCATCAGGATTAATTTTTTCTACAAGTGGTAAAATTTCTTTTCTTATAAAATTTCTTTTATACTCAATGCTGTCATTAGAGCTATCGTTAACATATTTTAAATTGTTTTCTTTCGCGTAAGTTTCAATTTCTTGACGCGTCGCATCAAGCATGGGTCTATAAAAAATATCCCTGTGTTTTGGAATAGAGCAAAGTCCTTTTAATCCTGTTCCCTTAATTACCCTGTACAAAAGGGTTTCAGCGTTATCGTTTTTATTGTGCGCAAGAAAAACGTATTTAGAATTGAATTTTTCGGCACAACTTTTAAAAAACAAATACCTTGCCACTCTTGCGTCAGTTTCTGTTTTTTTAACGTCAAAAGAAAGTTTTTCACAGTAAAACTCAATTCCTAAACTTTTGGCAAATTCCCTTGAAAAATTTTCATCCCTCAAAGATTCTTCACCACGCCAGTTGTGATTCAGATGTATTGCAACAACTTCAAGCCCTAATTTAGACAGAATGTGAGTCATAACAACACTATCGCAACCGCCTGAAAGCCCGCAAATTACCTTAGTGCCTACATTATATTCTTTTAAAAAATTCTTTACTTTATTAACAATTGGCATTTTCTACCAACCTTTTTGCAACTTCAAGAGCCTCATTTTGCTCAAGGTTTAAAACAGCTTTTCTTGCGTATGTTCCAAAAGCAATTGCAAGAGGATTTAATGACAATTCGTTGCATAATTTTTTAGTGTATTCATTGACACCGCCACTTAAAATTAAAATTTTCTCATCAATCCCCGCCTCTTTTAATGCACAAGCAAAAGCTGCACATTCAATAGTAGAGGTCAATTGCGCATTTGCGCCGTTCATTGAATTCCCATCTGCCTGAACATAAAAAGCAACATTATCTTTTGCAATTTCTTTTGCTTGATTAATAATTTCAACAACATCAAGAGTTGAAAAATGCTTTCTTGAAATACAGAGGCTTATTTCGCCCTTGAATTTTTTGCATATTTTTTTTAATTTTTTAATGACAAGATTTTTGTTTGCAACTGAGGCGTGCAATTCTACGCAATCAAGCTTTAAATTTGTTTTTAAAAGCCTTTTAAATTCATCAAAGTAGTCTGTTTTATCAAAAAGTTTAATTGCACCATGGGAGCAAACTTTTTTACAAATTCCACAACCTATACACTTACTTTCATCTACAATAAAACCGCTAATTGCGCTTTGCGGACATTTTTTTGCGCATTTGTCACATTTTTTACATTTATCAGGCAAAATTTTTGCCTTTTTGCCATGAACATCACCCTCAACTGGAATTGAAACACAGTATTTAAAATTCGCTTTGTTAAGGCCAATTTCTTCTATAGCTTCATTTAGCGCCGCTAGAGCAAACGGAGAAACATCAAACATCCAAGCCCCTGCTTTAGCATATAGCTTCACAAGGGCTTTAATGTTTTCAATATCCGAATTTCCTAGTCCGCAAATTAGTTTAAACATCTAAACAGGCAAATCACCTTTTACATCTGCAACTGCAGCACCGTCAAGTTCAAACACATTGCAAAGAGCGACAACAGCTTCTTTTGCGTGGCATTTTTCAACAAGACAGCTTATTTTGATTTCAGATGTAGAAATCATTTTAATATTTATTCCCAATTTTGCAAGCGTTTCAAACATAGTTGCGGCAATACCAGGGCGATCTATCATGCCTGCACCTACAATTGAAACTTTTGCTATATCTTCATCTAAGTGAATATTGCTTGGGTTTAAAACTTTTTTAATTTCAGGTATAACTTCATCAAATTTAGCTACGTCGTTTTTATCAATTGTGAATGCTATATCGTTTGTGTTGCCTGTGCTTCTTGCATAAGATTGAATAATCATATCAACACTTAAACCGCAATCTGCAAGCAAGGTAAACAATTTTCCAGCGTTACCCGGTTTATCAGGCACATCGCAAATAACTATTCTTACTTGAGAGCTATCGCAAGCAAGGCCTGTAACTGGTTTATGTAATTCCATTTTATCTACTCCTATTATTAGTGTTCCTAAGTCATCAAGTTTAAAAGAGCTGCGAACTCTCATTGGTACATCACAAAGTTTTGCTGTTTCAACAGAGCGCGGATGTAGTACATTTGCCCCAACGCGCGCCAACTCAAGCATTTCTTCGTATGATATAACTTCAAGCTTTTGAGCAGTAGGTACAACTCTTGGGTCAGTTGTATAAACACCTTCTACATCAGAATAAATATCACATCTGTCTGCCTTAAATGCAGCAGCAAGCGCTACAGCCGATGTATCAGAACCGCCTCTGCCCAGCGTTGTAATTTCACCATCGTCTGTTATTCCTTGAAATCCTGCAATTATAACTATTTCATCGTTATCAAGGTGTCTTTTAACTCTGTCATGCTTAATATCTACAATTCTTGCCCTACAGTGGTTAGGCTCAGTCATAATACCAACCTGCATAGCGTTTAAACTTACAGCCTTATGACCTTTTTCATTAATCGCCATAGCAAGCAATGACATAGAAACTTGCTCACCTGTTGACAATAACATATCCATTTCACGATCAGGCGGAGTTGTTGTAATTTCTTTTGACAACTTAATTAAATTGTCTGTTGTGTGTCCCATAGCTGAAACTACAACAATGACTTTGTTTCCGTTTAATTTTTCCCTAATTACCGCATCGGCTACATTTTTGATTTTTTCGGCGTCTGCTACCGATGTACCGCCGAACTTTTGAACTACGATTCCCATTTTCATCCTTTACAGTTAGCGTTGTCTTGCTTCTTTAAATACTCATTTTTTACATTTTCTACCCAGACGTCCTCGCCTGTGGTAGTCAATATTTTATCACAAATATCTATAATTTGTTCAACTAAATAGTTATTTTGTTCCATTTCTTCAATTTTTACGTATGCCAAAAGATTTAGCATCATAAATTCTTTTTTATCAGCATATTCCTCTCGATACTTTTCAAGCTCTGCCATAGCCTCTTTTGGCTTATTTGTTTTAATCATACACTCAATAAGAGCAAATTTTGCAACGATTAAATCAGGCTTAATTTCAAGGATTTCCTCAAACTTTTCTTTTGCGCTGTAGATGTCATTCTCTTTCATAAGAATAATTGCATATGCCATAATGACATCGGCATTGGTTTTATCAAGCATATAAGCGCTTCTTGCTTTTCTTAGAGCAAGAGCGCCATCACCCATGCTTGAATAAGTGTTTGCAAGATTTAACAGTGCGCTTGCGTTATTTGGATCATATTCAACAGTTTTTTCCCAGTATTTAATTGCCTTTTGAACATCGCCATTCATTTGATAAGCACTTGCAATATTAAAGTAAATATTTACAAGTTTCGCATCGGTCGCAAGGGCTTTTTTATACCAAGTTATTGCTTCGTCATATTTCTTTTGCTTAAATAACAATTGCCCATAATTATACATAGATATTGTATGTTCAGGGTTCAACTCAAGAACTTTTTCAAGAATATCTACGGCTTGCTCGTCTTTTTCAAGTTTTAAATACGACAGAGAAAGTCCATAATATGCAAGAAAATTAGTATTATCAAGCTCAATAGCAGATTTTAGAGGCTCAATTGCTTCTTCCCACATTTCAAAAGACTGATAAGCAACGCCTTTTGAATACAAAAGCTGATAAGATACAAGTCCTGTTTTTTTAGCTTCTTCAAAGGTTTTAAAACATTCTTCTTTATTTTTCTGCGCCATATAACTTTCAGCAATAATGATAAAGTTTTCTATTTTTGTAGGACTTGCGCTTTTAGATTTTTTAGCATAATTAATCGCAAGCTCATAATTTTTTTGTTGATAATAACAATAAGCAAGATGATAAAGTGCTTCTGAGTGAAAAGGAGATGAAGTAATTGCAAGCTTAAACATCTTAATCGCATCTTCGTAATTTTTCATTTGAGAGTATATAATACCTGATAAAAAGACACTTTGGGGTTCTTGAGGATTGCAAGCATATGCATTTCTCAAACTCATAAGTGCGTCTTGATTTTCGCCAATTTTTGCAAAAAATATACCTTGATTTAGATATGTTTGAAAATTCCTTTTGTCATACTTTAGCGAAATTTTAAAAGCTCTTTTTGCCTCTTTATAATTACCCATTTCACTGTATGCACTGGCTAAAAGTGTCCATGCCTTAGCGCAAGTTTCATCTGTTTTTATTGCTTTTCTAAAAAATTTACAAGCTTGCTCGTAATCAGCTTTTTTAGCGCAAATTATACCTAAATTAACAAAAGCGTCAGGAGTGGAGTTTACCATATCAGCACTTTGTAAAAATTTTTCAAGCGCTTCATCTTCTTTACCTGATTCAATTAACTGAACTCCCCAGTTAACATAAGCATGTGATGGTAGAGAAACCTCCTTGCCAACGCTTTTATAATCGTTTACAAAAGAGTTAAATTTGTTTACCTGCTTTGCAATTTTTTGAAAAAACTTAAACATTACAATAATTTTACTATGAATTTAAAAGCTCATCAACAACTTCACGAAATGCGCCATAACCGCCTGAATTTTGAGTAATTTGTATGTCATCTCTTAATTTTAAAATAGGATTTGCGTTTTTTGGCGCAATTTTGTAAGTCACACACTCAAAAGCTGCAATATCGTTTACATCATCACCAATGTAGAGAACTTCATCAGGACTTAGTGAATATTTTTTCATTATTTCACTGAGCACAATACCCTTTTGACGAATACCGCCATGGATTTCATCAATGTTAAATTTATTTTTAAAATAGTTTAAAATATTTGAGGTTTCACCTGAAATAATTGCAAATTTATAACCAGCCTTTATGAGCCTTGAAACGCCCATAATATCTGAAAAATTTATCTTTTTAACTTGCTTTAAATCTTCATCAATGTATACTGAGCCATCTGTAAAAACTCCATCAAAATCAGACGCAACAAGTTTTATATCTTTAGAAAGTTTTAGCATTTTTACACCCTTCTTAACTTTTTAATTATAGGTAATTCAGACTCATAAACAACTTTTTTACCATCACCTTTTATAGTGTTTAATAGTCTTATATCACGCACTAACCTTCTTAACCCGTCAGGTTCAAGGCTTGCCGGATGATCAGACCCCCAGAGTGTTCTATCTGTTGTTATATGTCTTTCAATGGCACACGCACCCATTGATGCTGCTAGCACCGAAGGGAAAACACCTTTTTCATGGCCACTATAGCCTATAGGGCATTCATATTTTTCTATATAATTTGGTATAACATTTAAATTAAGCTCTGCCTCGCTGCTTGGATAAGTAGAGGTACAGTGCATAAGAACAAGGTTATCTTGCCCTAAAATATCAACAGCATGGTCAATTTGTTCTTGTGTGCTCATGCCTGTTGCAAGTAAAATTGGCCTACCCCTGCTTTTGATATATGAAATTAATTTGTCGTTAGTCAGGCAAGCTGACGCAATTTTATGACAAGGAGGGTTAAATTGTTCAATAAAATCTACTGATTCTTCATCCCAGCATGACGCAAACCACATCATAGAAAGTTTTTTACAGTACTCATCAATTTCTCTGTACTCGCCATACCCAAACTCAAGCCCTCTTTTTAAATCACCGTTTGTATTGCCAAAAGGGTTAGGGCGCTCCATTTCAAGTTCATGCTGCGTATAGACAACATCAACTGTTCTTTTTTGAAATTTTACCGCGTCAGCACCTAAGTCATGCGCCATTTTAATAAGTTTTTTTGCCAGATTAATATCCCCATTATGGTTAATCCCAATCTCTGCAATTATAAAACAGTGGCTCAAATCACCAACATTATACTTTCCGATTTTTACAACCTTACTCACTTTTTCCCTCTGTAAAATAACTTTTATCAAATTCCTTAAGAAGATTTATTTGATTTTCCGTAGCACCTAAAACCAAGTGTTTATTTTTTATTTCAACAACAAAAATATTTTTTCCTTGCCCCAGTGGTGTCGTTGAGATAATTTTTACTTTATTAAAATCATCATCACCATTTGCGTTTTTATTTAACTTTGAATTTACCCCAACAAGTTTTTGATAAAAATAACCTGTAAAATAAATCAAACAAATAACAATTATTAAACCAAAAATAAGAGTAAAATAATTTGGTTCATAATTATCATGTTTTAAAACTTCCTGAAACTCGCTTGATGAATAAGGGGAGTCCATAGCAAAAGTTGCGATGGAATTTAAAAAAACAAATGCCGCTAAAAATAACTTTTTAATTTTTACCTCCTAAAACCTGAATTTATAACATCAGAAATAAACGGTAAATAAGGATATCTGCCAAAAAACGCAAAAATTGCCAGATAACAGGTTAGAACAAAAATAATTAATCCCCACAAACTGTAGGTAAAAAATATTGGTGTCTGGGTAAAAAATATTGCAAATTTATTAACAATTTCCCCTAAAAAAGGAACAGCACTCAAAAGCCCTGCTGCAATTTCGCAAACAAGGGTTAAGATATACAAGAAGAACGCAAAAAATATCGACTGATAGACATTATAAGAGCAAAAAGGCGACATGGTATTTTTAGCTATATAGCAAACTACAATCCAAATAACTCCTGCTATGCCAAAAGTCAGATAAGACAATGCCGCAATTATTCTTTCTATAAAAGCATAGCCAACACCTTTTGAGTTCATTTAACCTACCTTTTTCAATATAAAATTATTTGCAACATCAGTGTAAATAAGTTTAATTTCTAAGTTTTCAGGATCTTCTTTCATGGCAAGTCTGTAATATTTTGCGGCTAAAGAAGGCTTATCAAGCATCATATAAGCGTTTGCCATAAGTACATATATTTTAGTGCCTTTTTCTGTTAATTTTAAAGCTTTTTCGTACAAGCCAACTGCCTCTTGATAACGTTTTTGAGTTATTAGTATATTTGCAAGTAATAGATAAGCATTTGGTTTTGAAACATCAAGTTCTATAGCATGCTTAAATAGCATTATAGCTTTGTCTAAGTCGCCCTCATCAGCCTTTGCAATTGCCCAGCATACCCATGTAGGATAATAATTAGGATCAATTTTTGTTGTGTATTCAAAATATTTTTCGGATTCACTAAAGTTTTCAAGTGAAGCATAAGCATTTGCAAGGCACAAACAAGCTTTTTTATCAGATTTATCAAACTCATAAGCTATTTTATAGTGTTCACAAGCAGATGAAAACTCGTCAATCTTTTGGTAAACATTTGCAAGGTTTATATGATATTCAGGACAATTTGGTTCGATATCAATGGCTTTTTGATAATATCTCCTTGCTTCTTGGTAATCTTCGTTATCTTGATACAAAAAACCGATTGCACTGTAGACATCAGGCGTATTGGGCTTTATTTCAAGTGCCTTATTGTAATATTTAAGGGCATTTTGAAAACTACCTATTTCAGCGTAAACGTTTCCTAAATTGTAATTCACTGCAAATGACGATGAGTCTGATTTATTTGCCCTTAAATAATTTTCGATAGCCTTTTCGTAATTTTTTTTATAAAAATAAATACTACCTGTATTTATGAGAGCTTGCATGTCATCAGGAAAATTTTTAAGCAAATCCTCATATACCTTTAGCGCGTTTTCGTAATCTTCATCAGCAACATAAATATTTGCAAGTGCCCTATAGTTATCATCACAATTGGGCGATTGGGCTATTTTCTTTTTCAAATCTTCAATTAAAATTTCTTTATGCATTGTTAGTTACATCTTTCTTAATTTTTGTTATATACAGTAGTATTTTCAAATATATAGCGAGATTGTGCTAATGCCATTGATTTAAGCGAACATATACCCCCACTGGTGTCATTAAAAACTCCTATTGCTTTTAATCTGTTTACAACAAGTTCGTTTAATTCATCTTTTGAAATAAATAACGCACATTCACTGTTGCAAAAATTGTTGTTAAAAGGACATTTGTTCATGCCTGCAATTATACTATATAAAAAAAATTTTTAAAATCGTACGTTTTGTTTATTATATAATTTATATTGTTATGCGAATACTTTTTATTATTGATGAATTAGAATTTAAATACTTTGAATTTAATAAACTTGTAACAAATTTTTGGCTGAACGTTGAATTTTTAAAGCGCTCTCACAGTGTTTTTGTCGCCACTAAAAATATGCTAAACATTCAAAACTCAAAACCGTTTTGCTTTTGTACAAATACCTTTTTTGACGGCTATGAACTTTTAAAAGAAAAAGAACTTAAAAATTTACCATTAGATGAATTTGACACAATATTTTTTAGACCCGACCCACCTGTTGATATTAATTACATTAACGCAACTTATATTTTAAGTATGGTTAATACTAAAAAAACCCTTGTTTTAAATTCTCCTGATGCAATAAGAAATAAAAACGAAAAACTATATATTAATGATTTTCCATCAATCGCACCAAAAAATATAGTAACCTCAGATCCCAAACTTATAAGAGAATTTTTAAAAGAATATAATGAAATAGTTATAAAACCTCTTAATCGTTGTTTTTCAAGCGGGGTGTTTTACTTATACAATGGAGATAAAAACACAAACACAATAATAAACACTGCAACAGAAAATGGTAAAACTACCGTTATGGTTCAAGAATTTTTACCTGAAATTAAAAACGGGGATAAAAGAATTATATTTATTTGCGGAGAAATTTTTGACTACAGTGTACAAAAAGTTGCAACAAATGACGATTTTAAGTTTAATGAACACTGCGATGCGAATTTAAAATTAACCTCGCTCACTCCAAAAGAAAAAGAAATTGAAAAAGTTATTTCTGAAAAATTACTTAATGATGGTGTAGTTATGGCAGGATTGGACGTTATTGACGGAAAAATAATTGAAATTAATATAACAAGTCCATGCTTTTTTATAAAAGAAATTAACTCGCTTTATGATATAAATTTAGAAAAAATTATAGTTGATAAACTTGAAAATTATATTTCTAAAAAATTAAATCATTGCTGCGCAAGCGTTTTCGCAAATTATTAAATTTTGTAAATCATTATTTTAATACTAGCAAAGAAAAATATTTTTTTACTTTATACTAGTACCATGAAAACAAAGCATTTAACAACTGATCTAAATTATAATTCTTCTCTGCGATATACAAGTTCAAGGGGCAAGACAAGGAAAGGCGCAGGCCAATATGAACATAGCCCAAGTGTAAGCAAGCAAAATTGTGAATATAACAACAGACCCGCTAAAAGTGTAAACTTTAGCGGGTCTGCAAATTTATGCGATGATACCGCTAAAATAATACAAAAATCACTAAACAAAGTTATTAATGAAGGTGTCAAAGAATACAAAGGAATAAAAAAACCAGGGAATTTCGCATATAAAATTATTGACAGTGAATTTTTTAATAAAGCTCTAAGGCTTGTAAAAAATAATGAAGCTAAATTTGAAAACATCATCACAATATTTTTAGCAGGTATGTTAAAACCAATCTGTGTTCTTGCAATGCCGGGGGCAGAAGAAGAAGATAAACAAATGGCTGCAACTAAAAACATTGTAGCAGCAGTCACAGGGTTTTTCCTTTCAAATTTAATTCTTACACCTGTTTCAAAAGGCGTTAAAAAAGTAACAAAAAATCTTGCAAAATATATTCACGACCCTGTATATAGAAAACTTATTGATTCAAATGAATTTGGGGATGAAATTATAACAACTCTAAAAAGTGGCAAAAAATTAAGACCGGGTGATTTAGCAGACGCTTTTTCAACATTCTATAAAAAAGTTCCGGATTTAGCTATAACACCTACAAAAGCTGCTATTACAATTGCTTTTATGCCTCATCTTTTAAATTTTCTTTTTGGTAAACGAAAAGCAAAAAGAGCAGCTGCAAAAAAAGCTCAAATGGAAGCACAACAACCAAAAATCACAATAAATCTTGAAAAAGACAGACAAACTTACAAGCAATTTTTGGGAGGTGAAAATCAATGCAAATAACTCCCGCAGTTCAAAACAGAAATACAAACTTTAAAGGCGCATCTTCTATTGCTAAATACTCAGACAATGTACAAAAAGCTATTACACAGTCAATAGATTCAGCATTTGAAAATGTTCTGTTAAAAACCGCCAAAGAACTTGGAAATAAAAAAGAAAACAAACTATTTAAGCTTATAACCAATGCAAAAGCTTATCAAGTGTATAAAAAATATACAAATAAAGCAGAAGATAAAATAACATCAGGCATTGCATGGCTTATAGGAAAAACTGCCAATACCGAAGCTTCTAAAAATATAGTTTTCGGACTTAGCCACTTTAAAAAGATTTCAGCAAGAATGGCTGATTTAGCTTCATTTGCAATTACTTTCTTCTATGTAAACAACACAAGAAAATCTAAAAAAATCGAAGAAGAAAGAAAAATGCCACTTATGGTAAACAATATTACAATAACAGTTGTTTCATCAACTATGGCGGCACTTATAGACAAAGGAAGCGATGTTATTTTAGACAGAGTGAAAGGTGCACTTTGCCTTAAAAAGGGTAAACAGGTTCTTGATAACGTAATTGAAAAAGTGCCGGATATTGAAAAAGAATTAAACGGACGCAACATTCAAGAATTTGCTGATGATGTTTTAAAATCAAAAGAATTTAGAACGAAAATAAAAGATTACGCTAAACGTTTTGAAAAAGCAAAATCACTAACAATATTCTCTTTCACAGTAAGATTTTTAATTACCGTTCTTATGGTTCCTGTTGCAGGTGCAATTGTTAAGAAAATCAAAGAAAAAGCGCAAAATCCTTCAGTAAATAACGAACAAAAGTCATCAACACCTGTTGAGCAAAAACCTGTTGAATCCAAAGATGACGACACAAAAGCAAAAGAAGTAAACACAAAGGCTGAAAAAGACGACGATGACGATGACGACAAAGACGATGATTAAAAAATAATAAGTTTTATAAACTTTAAAAAGCACAAAAATTTCACTAAAATGTTATTTTTGTGCTTTAATATTACTTTGTTACAGTACTAAGTTGGAGTATATATATGATTGTTGTAATGGAGCCGAAAGCAACTGAAGAACAAATCGGACAAGTTGTTGACTACATCCAGTCAAAAGGCTTGAGAGTTAACATTAATAGAGGCGAGCACCTCACAGTTGTAGCTGTTTTGGGTGACAAAACAAAAGTTAACTCAACAAGTATAAACACTTTTGAAGGCGTTAGAGAAGTTAAAGTTATTCAAGAACCTTATAAACTGGTTTCAAGAAGCACAAAAGAAGAAGACACTGTTATTGAATTTAAAAACGGCGTAAAAATAGGTGGTCTTGAAAGACCTGTTCTTATGGCAGGGCCTTGTAGTGTTGAAAAAGACTACAACGGACTTTTGAAAGTAGCACAGGCTGCAAGAGAAATGGGTTGCCAGTTTTTAAGAGGCGGCGCTTTTAAACCAAGAACTTCACCTTACGATTTTCAGGGTCTGGAAGAAAAAGGGCTTGAGTATTTGGCACAAGCAAGAAAAGAAACAGGTTTGCTTGTAGTAACTGAAATTATGGATACTATGGATATACCACTTGTTTGCAAATACGCTGATGTTTTACAAGTCGGCGCAAGAAATATGCAAAACTTTAAAATGCTAAAAGCATTGGGCAGAATAGACAAGCCTGTAATGATTAAAAGAGGGCCGGCTGCAACAATAAGAGAATTTTTGCTTGCAGCAGAATACGTTGTTTATAACGGCAATCCTAATGTTATTCTTTGCGAAAGAGGCATAAAAGGTATTGATAATGACTTTACAAGAAATACTCTTGATATAGCAGCAGTGCCTATTATTAGAAAATACTCACATTTGCCAATTATAGTTGACCCATCCCATGGTACAGGTAAACGTTACTTAATCGAGCCTATGGGTAAAGCTGCATTAATTGCGGGTGCTCATGGTCTTATGATTGAAGTACACCACGATCCTGATCATGCTTCATCCGATGGCGCTCAAAGCTTGAGTATCGAACAGTTTAAAGAAATAGCTAAAAGATTAAATAAATTAATCGGCAGAATTGACTACGATAATAAAAATTCGTAACATAACCGTAAATAGCCTCTATTTAATACATAGGGGCTATCATTTACAAAATCTTTATTTGCGTAAATTATACACTTGTAATAGAATTGAGCTATGACAATAAATTTTCAAGAACTCGTATTAAATTTATCAAAATATTGGTCAGATTGCGGCTGTATTATTCAGCAACCTTATGACATTGAAAAAGGCGCATCTACTATGAACCCTGCAACTTTTTTAAGGTCATTAGGCCCTGAACCATATAGTGTTGCAATGATAGAACCTTGCAGACGCCCGACTGACGCCAGATATGGCGAAAATCCAAACCGCTTGGGTCACTACTTCCAATATCAGGTAATTTTAAAACCATCTCCTGATAACGCTCAAGACATTTATTTAAAGTCACTTGAGGCAATAGGGATTGATTTATCTAAACACGATGTAAGATTTGTCGAAGACAACTGGGAAAGCCCTACCTTAGGTGCTGCAGGTGTCGGTTGGGAAGTTTGGCTTGACGGTATGGAAATTACACAATTTACATACTTTCAACAAGTTGGCGGACTAGAAGTGAAGCCTGTTGCGCTTGAAATAACTTATGGCTTAGAGCGTATTGCAATGTATTTGCAAAATGTTAATTCCGTATACGATGTTATGTGGAATAACGAGCTTAAATACGGTGACATTTATTTGCAAAACGAGATAGAGCAGTCTAAATACAATTTTGAATATTCAACACCCGAGAGATTATTTCAAATGTTTGATTTGTGTGAAGCAGAAGCTTTTTCATCTCTTGAAGCAGGAATTGTTTTGCCTGCGTATGACTGGGTTTTAAAATGTTCCCACACATTTAACTTGCTTGACGCAAGGGGTGTTATTTCAAAAGACGAAAGAGTTAATTATATTAACAGAGTAAGAACAATGGCGGCAGCCGTTGCTCAATTATATGTAAAACAAAGGGAGAGCCTAGGTTTTCCTTTACTTAAAAAGTAGATTGGAAAATTCTTAAAGGATGAAAGAGATTAACAACAACTTGCACAATGCGTGCGAAGAAAAATTTGAAGTCGGAGCAATTAGCAAATTTGTAAAAAATTTATTTAAAACAAAAAACCCCGATGAGATGATTGAAAGCGCAAACAAGGGCGGACTTGAAAAAACCCTTGGAGCATTTGATCTTATAATTTTGGGTGTTGGCGCAATTATAGGCTCAGGCATTTTTACTGTCGTTGGTATTGCAGCTGCAGGATCACCCGAAAGCGCAGGTGCAGGGCCGGCTCTTGTAATTTCAATGATTTTAGCATCATTAGCCTGCGTATTTTCTGCAATGTGCTACAGTGAATTTGCCTCTATGATACCTGCTGCAGGCTCAGCTTACCTGTACACTTACGCTACGATGGGTGAATTTTTAGCCTGGATTGTAGGCTGGGTATTAATGCTTGAATATCTTGTCGGATACATTGCAGTAGTTAACGCTTGGACAGGCTATTTAATACAGTTTTTAAAAGGATTTCCTTTTTTGCCCACATTTATTACAAACCCACCGGTTTGGCTTATAAATGACTATGGCAGCGCAGTTAATTTATTAAGTAAACAAGGACTTGATGCAGCAAGTGTAATTCCAAGTATTGCGGGAATTCCAATTTGCTTTAATTTGCCGGCAATAATAATAACTTTCTTTATGGCGGCAATTTTAATAAAAGGCATAAAAGAATCTACAAATATGGCTGGAATTATGGTCATTATTAAATTAGCCGTAATAGCACTTTTTGTATTTACAGGTGCTTTTTATGTAAAACCTGAAAACTGGGTGCCTTTTGCACCAAATGGTTTTGAAGGTATTTTTATGGGTGCTTTTATAATATTCTTTGCATACATTGGTTTTGATGCCATAGCAACGGCAGCAGAAGAAACAAAAAACCCGCAAAAAAACCTTCCTATAGGTATAATTGGTTCATTGGCAGTTTGCACAATAGTTTATGTTCTTGTAGGTCTTGTTCTTACAGGCATGGTTCCGATTAATCAAATTGATACCCACGCGCCAATAGCACATGCTATGCGCCTTGCAGGGCAAGATTGGGTTGCAGGTTTAATTTCACTTGGTGCGCTCACAGGTTTAACTTCGGTACTTTTGGTTTTAATGTTAGCCAGTACAAGGATTTTATTTGCAATGAGCAGGGACAACTATTTACCCTCAATTTTAAAATCAGTTCATAAAAAATATAAAACTCCACACATAATAACAGTTTTAACAGCTCTAATTTGCATGCTTGGCACATTATTTTTAAACATTTCAACTGCAGCAGAGCTATGTAATTTTGGCACATTTACATCGTTTATAATCGTGTGTATAGCAGTGTTGATTTTAAGAAAAACAGACCCCAATAGAAAAAGACCATTTAAAGTACCATTTTCACCGCTATTCCCAATTTTGGGCGTAGTCTGCTGCGGCGGTCTTATGATATATTCTATGCAGTTTTTAACTACATCAAGAGTACTTTTCCCCTTATGGCTTGCACTTGGAGTATTAATATATTTTAGCTACGGCTATAAAAAACAAAGAAAATTAGAAAATAATGGAAAATAGCAAAATAAAAAATTTTGTAAATAATCTTTTTGAAAAAAAATCGGTTGACGATGTAATTGAAACTGCTAAAAAATCAGAGCTTAAAAAAACACTTAGTGCTTTTGATTTGATCATCTTAGGCATTGGCGCAGTTGTCGGTACTGGAATTTTTACAATTGTAGGTAGCGCAATTGTAGGAGGCCCTGAAGGCGCAGGCGCTGGCCCTGCCATAATACTTTCAATGGTATTAGCTGCGATTGCAAGTATTTTTTCAGCTCTTTGCTACTCTGAAATAGCAGCTATGATTCCAATAGCAGGCTCAGCATACACATACACCTATGTTACAATGGGCGAGTTTATGGCTTGGGTTGTAGGTTGGATTTTAATGTTGGAATATGCCATTGGCAATATAACAATAGCAAGCGCGTGGAGTGGTTATTTTGCGCAATTTTTAAAAGGCTTTAAACATGTTTTGCCTGATTTTATAACGCATTTTCCTATTTGGCTTAGAAACGACTATCGCTCAATCAGTATAATGTGCGACAGATTTGGCTTTGATATACACGATAAAGTGCCATTTTTATTTGACAAAATACCTTTTGCAATAAACCTTCCTGCAATATTTATTGTAGTATTTTTAACCCTAATACTTATTAAAGGGGTTAAGGAATCCACCCGCTTTGCAGGCGTTATGGTTGCAATAAACCTTTTTATAATTTCAACCTTTATCCTTGTGGGCGCAAAATATGTGCAACCTGAAAACTGGACACCGTTTATGCCAAATGGCATATCGGGTGTATTTATGGGAGCATTTTTAATTTTCTTTGCATACATTGGTTTTGATGCAATTTCAACAACTGCAGAAGAAACAAAGAATCCTCAAAAAGACATTCCAATTGGTATTTTAGGCACACTTGCAATATGCACAGCACTATACATAGGTGTCGCACTTGTTTTAACAGGTATGGTGCCATATAAATTAATTGACATTCAAGCTCCAATAGCGCACGCTATGCATTTTGTCGGCAAAGACTGGTTTGCAGGCTTTATTTCAGCCGGCGCAATCGCAGGTTTAACATCGGTATTATTGGTTTACCAACTAGGTACAGTAAGAATCCTTTACGCAATGAGCCGCGACAAGTTTTTACCGCGCACACTTCGAATTGTAAACAGAAAAACAAGGATACCAAACCTCCTAACTTGGATTTGCGGACTTGTAGTCATTATCGGCTCATTATTTATGGATTTAAATATATCAGCAGAACTTTGCAACTTTGGTACATTTACATCCTTTATTGTAATTTGTATCATTGTCTTAATTCTAAGAAAAACTGACCCAGACAGAAAAAGACCCTTTAAGGTTCCATTTGTACCACTTTTCCCAATTTTAGGAATAGTATTTTGCGCGGGATTAATTGTTTATTCTCTTAAAACACTAAAAACATCCTCTATGCTTTTTCCTGTATGGATTATTTTGGGAATTATAATTTATTTTGCATACGGATATCCGGCACACAGAGATAAAAAAAGAAAAAAATAAAACTCCCTTCTTTAAAAAGGGAGTTAGTCTAACTATTTCTTAACTTATGCTAAGATTTTAATTTCACAAGTGCATCCACAACAGCCGGATCCCACTTAATTCCACTTTCACTTTTTAGAATTTTAAGAGCTTCATCTTGACTCATAGCTTGTCTTTGCGGCCTGTTTTCAAGTAGCGCGCAATATGCATCAGCAACTGCAATAATTCTTGACCCAAAAGGAATAGAGTTGCCATTTAGCCCTTCAGGCGCGCCTTGACCATTCCAACGTTCACGTTGATAATGAATATAGGGAACAACTTCTGACATAAAGTTTATATTCATAAGCAGGCTTACACCGGCATTTGGGTGTTCTTCAAGTTTTTTCCATTCTTCTTTTGTAAGCTTTTCTTTTTTGCAGAATAAATCATCACTCAGAGTAATTTTTCCTATATTTTGCAAAAGTCCCGCATAATATATTAAATCTGTTGTTTTTTCATTTAATTCAAGATAATGACAAATTTCTCTTGATAGCTCTGCTGTGCGTTTAGAATGATTATTTTTATATTTACCTTTGCAATCAACAGCATAGGCAAGTTTTTCAACAAAAGCCTGTTGCTGATCACCCAAGTCGCCAATTATTGCAGTCAGCTGAGCGCGCAAGTTTTGTAATTCCGATGTTGAGACAATTTTTTGAGCTATTAATCGATTAACTTCATCGATTAATTTTTGCAGTCCCAAAGATGTAACAAAAAGCCCTGCGGTAATTTTAATAAGCTGCGCAAATTGCTCCTCAAGCGGCTTTTGCGCGTTTCTTATAATCTCAATTGAACCAATACATTCAAAATTGTTTTTCATTGGGAACACGCTTATTTGCATGCCATCTTTTTCAAAGACGATATCTTTTTCTTCTTTATGACAATTTAGAATATAATCTTCAATTTTTCTATCAATTTTATCTTCACTATTCCCCCTGAGTTTCAATTCTTCACCTTTATTTGAAAGGTAAATATTGCATTCTTCAAGAGAAAGCATAAGTTTAATTGTTTTTGCTATTGAATTGTAGATGACATAGTCCTCATTGTTTTTAAAACCCAAAAGCGATAAAGTGTTATCAATAGAATAAATAGATACAAGTTCTCTTAACTGTTCCTTTAAACTTTCATTTTTATCCCTTACCTTGTCACCAATTTTATGCGCAAGTTCAGGGTTTATTAAATGTTCTGTTAAAAAATCACCTAAATTAAGCGCAAAAATTTCCTCCAGCGGGTCATCATCCAGTAAATTAATCGAACGAGAGTAGATAGAAACGCCGCTTTCTTGCCCTTCACCTTTATGGTTTTTAAAGTTTTCCATATAAATTTCCCATATGTGTTTTCGTATATTTCTAATATCGGCACACTTTAGAAAAACTTTTGCCTTTTTTACAAAATTTATACTAAAGTTTACAATAAGATAAACTTTAATTTGATTATGTTACAATGCTTGTGTTATGGATGAGAAAATTATTGTTGAAACAAAATATTTTAAAATAGAAAAACCCCTAAAACTTGAATGTGGCAGAGAGTTAAAAGAAATTCAAGTTGCCTATGAAACATATGGCAAATTAAACGAGCAAGGTGACAATGCCATTTTAATCCTGCATGCTCTAACTGCAGATGCCCATGCGGCTCATTACAATTCCCCAGATGACAAAAAACCTGGCTGGTGGGATACAATGATTGGCGACAACAAAGCTTTTGACACAAAAAGATTTTTTGTCATTTGTTCAAATGTTTTGGGTGGTTGCAAAGGCACAACAGGCCCATCTTCCATTAATCCCGAAACAGGCATGGAATATGCACTTGATTTTCCTGTCATTACGGTAAATGACATGATTAAAGTACAAAGGGAATTAATTGAGCATTTAGGTGTAAAAAAATTAATTGTAGTTGGCGGCTCGATGGGTGGTATGCAAGCACTTGAATGGTCTATTGAATACCCTGATATAGTTAAATCAACAATAATTATTGCTTGCACCCCAAGGCTGACTGCGCAAGGCATTGCATTTAATGCGGTTGGCAGAAACGCAATAATTTCAGATAAAAATTTTAATAACGGAAATTATTACCATGGCGAACATCCTGAGCGCGGATTGAGCATTGCAAGGATGGTAGGGCACATTACATACCTTTGTGAAGAAGCAATGCACAATAAATTTGGCAGAGATTTTAAAGATAAACCATCTTTTGATTTCGGTGTAGATTTTCAAGTAGAAAGCTACCTTGAACATCAGGGGCGTATTTTTGTAGATAGATTTGACGCAAACAGTTACCTTTACATTACAAAAGCTGTGGACTATTACGACCCTGCAAGAAAATATAGAACACTGGAGAGAGCCATGGAGAAAACAAAATCAAGATTTTTAATTATTTCATTTTCTTCAGATTGGCTATTTTCTACAGAACAGGCAAAAATTATGGTTGACGCTTTAATCAAAAACAACAAAGAAGTTTCTTTTGTTGAACTAAAAAGCAACTGCGGGCATGACGCATTTTTAATTGAATGGGAAAAGCAAACAAAAATTATAGAAAGTTTTTTAAAGGTTTAAAATGTTAAATTACGATGTAATTGTAAATTTGGTAAAAGAAAAATCAAAAATTTTAGACTTAGGTTGCGGCTCAGGTGCGCTTTTTAAAATGTTAGTCGACAAAAAGCACGTAAATGGTGTTGGTGTAGAAATAGATGAAAAATGTGTTATTGAATCGCTTGAAAAAGGGTTGAGCGTAATACAAGGCGACTTGGACGAAGGTTTAAAACAATTCCCTGACAAAAGCTTTGATTATGCCATTTTAAACCAGACCTTACAATCAACCAATAATACAGAATATGTTATTGAAGAAATGCTACGTGTTGCAAAACGCTCTATAGTTAGTTTTCCAAACTTTGCGTACTGGAAAGTCAGATTTTATCTATTTTTTAAAGGCAAAATGCCAAAAAGCAGAGCCTTACCTTATGAATGGTACGATACGCCAAATATTCACCTTTTAACCGTAAATGACTTTTTTGAATTTTGTAAAAAAAGAAACATAAAAATAGAAGAATCGGTTTACTTAACAAGAAAAAAAGCAAGAAGCGGGATTTTAATAAGGACAATTACAAACTTTTTTACAGAAGAAGCTGTTTTTGTGATTTCAAAATAAAAAAACGACCCCTAAAATAGAGGTCGTTTTAATATAGACAAAATCTACATAGCGCCTTTGATGATTTCTACAAAGCTATCGGCTTTTAAGCTTGCGCCGCCAACAAGTGCGCCATCGATGTCAGATTGAGCCATTTGCTCCTTAATAGTTTCGGGTTTTACAGAACCACCGTAAAGAATTCTAACTTTTTGCGCGTTATCTTTACCTGCAATTTGAGTTAAAGTAGCTCTAATGCCCTTAATTACTCTGTTTGCTTCAGCACTATCGCAAGTTTTACCAGTACCAATTGCCCAGATTGGCTCATAAGCAATTACAACATTAGCTACATCTTCAGGCTTCACGCCATCGAGTGCTTTTACAATTTGAGAAGCGATATGAGAATCTGTAACACCCAATTCGCGCTGTTCTAAAGTTTCACCACAGCAAATAATAGGTGTCAAACCGGCTTCAATTATCGCTTTTGCTTTTTTATTAATCATTTCATCTGTTTCAGAGAAGATTTGACGACGTTCAGAGTGACCAATGATAATAAATTTTGCATTGAAATCTTTTATCATATCAATTGAAACTTCACCGGTAAAAGCACCTTTTGGTTCATAATAACAATTTTGAGCCGCCAGTTGAATTCTTCCGCAGCCGCAATTGCAAATGCTTTCACTTACAACATCTAAAGATGTAAATACAGGTGCAACAACAACTTCAGGAAGCGCATCTTTGTCAATACCTTGAATTGCTTCTCTAATAGCACAAACAAGCTTTTTGCTTTCTTCGCGATTGTTGTGCATTTTCCAGTTACCTGCAATAATTGGTCTTCTGCTCATTTTAAAAACTCCTTAAAATCTTTATTTACATTTAAATAATAACACAAAAGAATTTTGCAAGGAAATGCAAAATTTTAACGCGCTAGAAGCCTTGTCAAAAAATTTATTTCGCCATTGGGTACGGTTGCGCGCTGTCGGCAAGGCTCTCGCCTTCCCGTTCGCGCTTACACACCTTATGCCTGCTCATAAATTTTAACGCGGCACAAGCCGCGTAGAAAATTTATTTCGCAGGTGCTCTAGCCGTAAGCGGCGAATAGCGGCATATATAGTGATAGCGCCAAAAATAGTACTATTGCACCAATAAATATTAACATTGCAGGTTCAACAAGTTTTGTAAACTTATCGATAATGCTATCCAGTCTTTGATCAATAAATGTTGTGCAATGATGCAACAATTCACCCAAACGACCTGATTGCTCACCTGTTGCAATCATAAATGTCATCATGCTTGGTATATGATTTGAAGCACGTAAGGCAACTGACAAGTGGGTGCCTTGTTGAACTTTTGAAGTTGCCTGAAAAATAGCGTCTTTCAACACTAAATTATCAAGAGTCATATTTGCAAGATATAAACAGTCAACAATAGGGATACCTGCCTCATATGCAACCTGCAATACAGCCAAAAAGTTAGAGTAGTTTGCATACTTTAACAATTCACTGAGCAGTGGCACCCTTAAAAAATATGCATCGATTGGACGCTTTGTAATGTCGTTTGACAAAATATGTTTAACAGCAAGGACAATAAAAGTTATTGCAATAATTGGAATAAACCAAAATTTTCTGATGAACAAACCTGCAGACATACAGATTTGCGTCATTAGAGGCAAATCTCTACCCAAATTGTCAAACATTTCCTTAAATGCAGGAAATACAAAAACAAGCATTACGGTCACAACAACACAGGCAAGAAGTATTACAAATATCGGGTAAATTAAAGCACCGATAACTTTACCTTTGATGTCATCTTGCTTTCTTAAAAGCTCATACATACGAGTAAGTGTTTTATCTAATTCACCTGAATCTTCACCTGCTTTTACAAGCCCCACAAAAACCCTGCCAAAAGTTTTTCTATGTTTTTCCAGAGTTTCCGCAAGTGTTAGTCCACCTACGATAATATTCTTTCTTAGCTCTTGAGCAACAGCCCTAATTGAAGGCGACTGAGCATTATTTTCCATAAAGACAAGTGTTTCAATTATAGGAATACCTGTAGATGTAAGAATTTGAAGTGTTTGGGTAAATTCCATTTTGTCTTTCAGCGAAAAAGAGCGTATAGCTTTTACACGCACTTTTTTCTTGTCAGCTTCACTTGTCCCGCTTCCTTTTACCGAATCATCAGTAATTTTTGTCGGCAAAAGCCCCATTTTTTTAATTGCTTCACGGGCAGAACGAGCGTCGAGCGCATCAATTTTGCCCTTTACTATATCTTTATTATTTTTTAGCGCAGTATATGAAAAAGTTGGCATTTACACCTCTATTGTTCTCTTGCAAGACCAAGAATTCTAATAAATTCGTCTATTGTAGTAACTCCGTTTATAATATGTTCAACGCACGACATTTTTAGTGTTTTCATACCATGTTTAACAGCATAATCTTCAAGCTCTACATCATGTGCACGCTGAGCAATCATTTTCTTCATTTCTTTATTAATTAACATAATCTCAAAAACACCGGTACGACCAGAATACCCGGTATCATTGCAATACGGGCATCCACATGCTCTATAAATTGTTGATTCTGTTAATCTTTTTATGTCTTCAGGATCAGTCAAAATCTTTTGAGCTTCTTCTAGTGTTGGTTTATACGCTTCCTTGCACTCAGGACAAAGTTTTTTAACCAATCTTTGTGCAATAACGCCCGTAACAGTTGAAGAAATTAAATAATCTTTTGCACCCATTTCAATTAATCTTGTAATAGTTGCAGCTGCTGAGTTTGTGTGAATTGTACTAAGCACAAGGTGACCTGTAAGAGAAGCCGAAATTGCAACTTCGAGTGTTTCAAAGTCACGAATCTCGCCTACAAGTATAATATCAGGGTCTTGTCTCAATATAGCCCTTAAGCAGTTAGCAAACGTAATACCTGCTTTAGGGTTAACGGCAGATTGGTTAACACCATCCAATTTAATTTCTATAGGATCTTCAATTGTCGTAATATTCACATCTTCAGAATTTAGCGTGCGAATAAGTGAATACAGGGTTGTTGTTTTACCAGAACCTGTAGGACCAGAAGTTAAAACAATACCGTTGGGTAATGATATTAAGTATTCAATTTTCTTACGTTCTTCCTCAGATATGCCATCAATTTTTATATCCTTGTTGTTGTCAATATCGGTAATTGCAGGTGCTAATACCCTGATTACCATCTTTTCTTTGTTTCCTACAGGAAGGGTGTTAACACGAAAGTCGTGTTGCATTTTTTTATACTTAATTGAAAAGTTACCATCTTGTGCGCGTCTGTGTTCGGCAATATTCATACGCGCCAATACCTTAAAACGAGAAACTACAGCAGAATCAACCTTTGCAGGGATTTTCAAAACTTCTCTTAAGGTACCATCGACACGAAAGCGCACAACGTAACCGACTAAACGAGGCTCAATATGAATATCTGACGCCTTTTGATCAATCGCAAGAGTAACAATTTTATTGGCAAACTTTGCAACTGTACCAGAGGTATCTCTGATTTCATTTTCAACTTGATCCCATAATGAATCGCTCTGATCAGATTCAACCTTTTCATTTTCAATTTCTTTTAAGATTTTATTTGCAGCTTCACGCTCATTTTCATAGTAAGTCTGCAAAAATGCCTCGTACTCATAATGAGTAACCATTATAACAGTTGGCTTTAAACCTGTTTGATAGACAATTTCGTTTATAGTTTTTGAATTGCCGGGATCAACCATACCAACCACAAGCGATTTATCTGTCATACTAAGAGGTATTACTTTATTTTCACGAACAAAATCCTCAGGAAGTATTGAAATTGCTGTAGGAAGCGCCTTTAGCTGTTCAGCAGTTGCAAGCTTAACACCCATTTGCGCGCCGAGTGCTTCCTTTAATTGCTTAATTGTGATAAATCCCATTTTAACAAGCACAGAGCCCAATGGAATACCTAATACTTTTGCTTCAGCAAGTGCCATAGTTAACTGCTTATCATTAATTAAGCCTTCTTCAATAAGAATTTCACCGATTTTTTTTGTAGTTGGAGAAGAAACAGAATTAATATCACCGGGATGTTTCTTTTCCTCATGTGTAGCATGAGGAGGTTTAGAACTTGCATCAGACTTAATAGAAGGTGAATCAGTGGAATCATCTGAAATCTCACTGGATTCTGTGGTTTTTTCAACACCGTAATCATTTCCGTTTAAGTCTAGATCACCTTGATCTCCAATGTCGATAGTTTCATCATTTTCCAATTCAAGATTTTGACCAATCTCTAATACTTCACCAGCAGTATCATTCTTCTGCTCATCACTGTCAAAATCAGACTCATCATCTTCATCATCAAGAACAAGTTCATCATCTTCTTCATCATCAAGGTTTAGCTCATCGCCATCATCATCGTCTTCTTCATCATCGCTCAAATCAAAATCATCTAAATCTTCATCATCGAGATTTAAAAAATCATCATCTTCGTCTTCTTGATCGTCGTTATCACTTTTAGCTGAAGAAGCGCTGCCCTCAAAAGAAACATCACCAAAAGGATTGTCGACCATCTCGTTGGACAAAACTGAACCAAAAGTAGAAGAAAACTTTTTTAGAAAACCTTCAAAAAGAGTGTCAAAATTTTGCTTAGATAAAAATATAAATTCAACCTTTTTATCAACAATTGGTTTGACATATTCAATAATTTTTTCCTTATCAGCGTCAGGAGATACCGCTACGAAAAACGTATCTCCTTGAACATTGATTGGAACAAATGAATATTCCTTTGCAACTGCTAATTCAAAATTATTAGCATGCTCGAAATTTATTTTTTTAATAAGTTTATCTAATAAGTCATTAGTCATAATTATTAAAGATTACAGATCAATTGGTTTAATGTTTGCTATATCATCAGACGAGTAAACAATGTGAGGAGTAATCATAATAACAAGTTCCTCTTTTGCTTTTTGATTTGATGAAGTTCTAAAGAACACACCCACTAAAGGCAGATCACCAAGTACCGGAATTTTAGTAATTTGTTGAGTTTCAGTTTCTTTAATCAAGCCTGCCAACACAAGTGTTTCACCGTCTTTAATTCTAATATTGTTCAACGATAAATCACGTCTTTGTAATAATGTAGCTTGCAATTCGTCAACTCCACCCTGACCTGGGGCATAAATTCTTTCTTTAATAGTTGCAAACTCAGGTTTAATGTTCATTGATACATAGCCATCAGGACTGATGAATGGCATTAATTCAATTTTTAAACCTTCATCATCACCAACTTCGTAAGTTCTAGAGATACCGGCGTTATCAATTGTTGTCAGCATTTCAGATTTAACAGTTTTTACATAGTCTGAGGTCATATCGATTACGGATTTTTGACCGTTAGTTACCATAATCTTTGGATTTGTAAGCACTCGGCCTTTGCCATTTTGGACTAAATATTTTAACCTGTAAACAAGTGTGGAATCACCTCTATATTTATCTACGGTGTATCTTGTAACATTACCATCATCACCTGTAGTTGAGGATGTTTCATAGCTTCTACCCATAAAGAATATTGGGTGATTAGCGTCTGTCGCCAAACCTTGAGAAGTATCGAAGCTCAAACTGATGAACGGTGTCCATAAACTCCATTCGTTAGCGAATTCTTTTGAGCCAGACTCGTTCAACTCAACAACAGACATTTCAACATAAGCCATGGGCTGTTTTCTATCATTTTGTTCAATAAATTCTTTTATCATTTTAACTTGTTCATAAGAACCGCCGTTAATGTTAATTGTGCCAAGTTCAGTAAAGTAAACTACAGCAAGTGGAGCTGATGAGAACATTTGCATACCGCTGCCATCATCACCCTTTGGTCCGCCACCCAAGTTAGCATCATCACCTTTCGCAACAGATTCCGTAGCACGACAAGCAACAATACCACTTCCTAATTTAACTTTTTTAATTTCATCTTCTTCGCCACTATCGTCATCGTCGTCGTCATCTGCCACATCGTCTTCTTCTTCGGTAGAAACCTTTTTATTTGTTTCAATAAATGTACTGCAAATTAGCATTGCCATTTCTTTTGGAGTAGTATGATTAACTTTAAATGTGTTAATCATGGGCTTTCTATCTAACTTTTGAACGATTTTCTTTGCAACTTCATAATCGTTTTGCGTACCAAATACTAAAATTTCATTGGTAGCAGGATTTGAAGTCACTATTTTATCATTTGAAAGACCTGTAATATTTGAGCCAAAAATATTGTTATTCAAAAAGTCTGCAATATTTTGCGCTCTTTCATATTTCACAGGAATAATATTTAAATTTTGTTTTGAAAAACTAAGCTTTGTGCCTTGTGTGTTCGACGCAACAATAATATTTTTTCCATCTAAAATATATGTTAGCTCAGCAGAACGCAACACCAATAAAAATGCATCATTCAGTGTAACATTTACCAAATCAAGCGTCACTTTTCCATCTACAGAATTATGGAAAATCACATTCATGTCGGCCTTTTGAGCAAACATTCTCAACACTTGTTTAACATCCGAATCCCTTAGTGAAAGATTAATTTTTGCTTTAGAATTAGTAATCTTGGTATTCTCGTTCAAATTAATTGCGCCGACTGCATTGTCATCTTTAACATAATTATTTATGTTTAAAATATTTGACTCTTCGTAATCATTGTAATAGTTTGCCGGCGTATCAAAATTAGAATACGCAATTTTATTTTCATTGACATTGCTATTTGCAAACTTCATCTCAAGTCCTGCCCAAGATGACTGGACAAATGAAAATAACATCAATAGCACCGTAAATTTTTGAACAATACTTTTTGCTTTTTGCGTAAACATTATAATTTAAACTCCTAGATTATATTTTTAAACTTAATTTTCCTCTACTGCGTGAATTTCGACATCAGAGGCTGATGTGTAATCACTGTTGCTCTTATACTGTCTTGCACCACCGGAACCGTACACAGCAGCACCGCTAATTTGTGGATTTTGTGCAAAGCGTTCACCCACACCAGCTTTATAAATATTTGTACCTTTTTTCACAACTACAAACTGACGGTTTATATCCAGCACAACATAGTCATCAACCATATCGCCTTTTTGTACAAAATAATCGATACCGTTGATTGTTATTATTGCAGAAGGTTTAACGTTATCAAACAAAATACCCGAAACTGCAATTCTTAGAAGATCCTGAGCATCAGGCTCGTTTCCGTATTTATCCGGAGGCAACAAAGATTGCGGGGGGATTCCTGCATAATAATTATTATTAAAATCATCAAATGTAGGTAAGAAAGGATTTGTTCTACCTGCACTTTCTACCGAAACCACTACTTTTTTGTCAGCCTTAATATTTTTAGCTGCGTTATCATCAACAACAGGTATTTGTTCTTCCTCAGGAACTGCTTGTTCATCCTGCTGTTTTGCAGCCTCTTGAATACTTTGAACCAATGGGTTGTTTTCAATATTATTCACAACCTTAGAAGTTTTTGGTCCCAAGAAAATAAAAACAATTGAACCCAACACAAGAACTGCAGCAAGCAGAATCCCTGCAATAACAGGAATACTTGTTTGTTTATCTTCATGCTTTAAACCTATTGGTAAATTATCGTTTTCAATATCAAGATCAGCCGATGAGTCCATATTATCAAGTTCTTTTAATATACTTTGGTTCTCATCATCCATTATATTATCAGCACTTGTAAGATCCTCTTTCTTTTCATCTCCGCCAAAGACATCAAATGCATCTTTTTTAGGAGCTTCTTGCACATCGTCAATAAACTCTATATCTTGTTCACTTGTATCAGCGATTTCAGCTAAATTCGGTTCGCTTTTTTGTGGCTTCTGCTGATGTTTTTTTACTTCTTGCGGTTTTACTTTAGAAGCAGCTTTTGCTTTGGCTTCTTTTTCAGGAGAAACCGATACAATGTCTAAGTTGGTAGAACTATCTTTTAACAGCTCGTCCCAACTAATTGACTCATCATCAATAGCTTCATCCAAATCAAGATCTAAATCATCAAGATTTTCTATGTTGTCCAAATTTTCTTTTTCGTCCTCAAAAAACATTTATCTTCTCAATACTATCCGCTGTTATTTTAACATTATTTATTTATTTTGCATACCTAATATTTATTATCATATATTCATGTTGTCTTGTCGTCAAATTTGTAAAAAAATCATACAAATAAATTATTTTTAAAAATAATTATCCGTATAATACATTTCAACTCCTTCTACAATTACAATATCATCATTTTGTATTCCCATGTTTCTCAATTGCGTCCAAACACCCATAGAATCCATAATATTAGACAATCTCCTGACCTGTTGGACATTCTTAATATCTGTTACATTTACCAGTCTTTTTAGTTTTCCGCCTGTAATATTATATGTATTTTTATTAAGTTTTGTTATAAAAAATTCAGAATCATCATTATTATCATACTCGCTGTCATGCTCAACTTCAACTTGAATGTCATGACGCTCAAGTTCATCAACAAGCTTGAAGAGGTGGTTTAACAAATCTTTTACACCGTCAGAAGTAACAGCTGAAATAACAAAAATATCTTTGTCATGTTTTCTAAATTCATTTTTTAACTCATCAATTCTTTTTTCATCAACAATATCTTTTTTATTTAAAACCAAGACTTGATGCCTTTTTAAAAGCTCGTTGTCGTATTTTTCCAACTCATTATTAATTTTTAAATAGTTTGAAACAGGGTCATCCAAGCTCATATCAACAATATGAATAAAAAACCTGCAACGCTGGATATGGCGCAAAAATTCATACCCAAGACCAATACCTTCTGAAGCACCCTCGATAAGCCCAGGGATGTCTGCAATAACAAAACCATCTCCATCAGGCTTTTTAACTACACCCAAGTTTGGAGTTAATGTTGTAAAAGGATAATCTGCTATTTTTGGACGCGCCGAACTTACAAGGCTTATAAAGCTGGATTTACCGGCATTTGGCATGCCGAGCAGCCCAACATCGGCTATTAATTTTAATTCAAGCTCAAGTTCACGCTCAACAGGTGCTTCCCCGGGTTCGCAAAACTGCGGACTTCTTTTTTGCGCGGTTGCAAATCTAGCATTACCCCTGCCGCCTCTACCGCCCTTTGCAACAAGAACAGTTTTTTGATGTTCATTTAAATCTGCGATAATTTTACCTGTTTTTAAGTCCCTGACAATAACACCGACCGGAACTTTTAAATAAACATCTTGCCCACCCTGACCATGACAATTTTTACTTCTGCCATTTTCGCCATCTTGCGCGCGAAAAACAGATTTATAAGTAAAATCAAGCAATGTTGACATATTTTCATCTGCAACAAAATAAACATCACCACCGCGGCCACCATCGCCACCTGCGGGGCCACCTTTATCTACAAATTTTTCCCTGCGCCATGCAACACAACCATTGCCGCCGCGACCTGAAATTACTTTTACTTTTGCTTTATCGATAAATGCTGCCATTAACCTGCATGCCTACTCTCATTTGTCCCATATAACATTTTATTTATTTCCAAACCAAGACCCGACAGGCAATTTTGCTCACCTGTTTGCAGTCTTTTAAATGCTAAATCCTCAACCATATGCAACATATCTAAAAGCCCGTTCATGTCTATTCGATTATTTTCGTAATCATCCATAACCTCAAGCAAAAACGGGTAAGCATCCCAAGCTTCATAAGCGTTAATTACAGATATAGAGCGCGCAAAATCGATATCTTCAATGTATTCAAGTCTCAACATTAAGTAATATTTTGCATAACGAGCGATTTGCTCAAGCACTTTTTCTTCACTTTGGATTTCAAGCATATGAGAAAAATATGTGCAAAAATCCGCATAAAGTCTATCTTCAAGCGGGGCTGTGCCGTCTTTTTGTATAGTTAAATAATGATATAAAAAATCAAAAAACAATTCATCATCACCACTAAAAGATTTTTTTATATCATAAAAAAACATAAAAGCATTTTCACTTAATGCCAGCTCTAAAAATTTTATTATCGATTGTATCGTTTCTTTCTTTGTCATAATATCCCTGAAATTTTATTATTACATAAACATTTTAGCGTACTGTGCAAAAATATCAAAAATGTAACAATTTAAAAAAAAGACCTCTTTTTCGAGGTCTTTAATATAACATTTCAATTCTTTTCTTTTCCTTTATAAGTTCATCGTAAACCCACTCAGGAACAAAGTTTTTGCCCATTAATATTGCACCATGGTTAACGGATGGAGCATGGAAATCTGAACCGCCGGTTATTATTAGACCGTATTTTTCCGCTAATGATGAAAAATACTCGACAACAGCGGGGGAGTGTTTGCGATGATACGCCTCAATTCCTCTCAAGCCATAGCTGACAAGCTCTTTTGTTAATTTCTCGGATATGTCAACATCAATTGGGTGTGCAAAAACAGGTATTCCACAGGCTTCATTAATTATTTCAACTGCATCATGCGGGCTTACTGTTTTTCTTGTTACATAAACTGGCGACGAGTCATTAATGTATTTTGAATACGCCTCCATGACATTCGCTACCCCACCTGCACTGACTATTGCGCGGGCAATATGTGGACGCCCTATACTGCCCCCTTGTGCAACAAGCGATTTAATATCTTCATATTTAACTCTAATACCTGCTTTCTTATTTAAAAGCTCAACTATTTGAGTTGTTTGATTGATACGCGCTTGCTGCTGGGTTTTTAAAAGCTCTTGAAAATCCGAATTATTTACATCCATAAAATAACCTAAAATATGGACTTCATAACCCTTGTAAATTGTATTAATTTCAACCCCTGGGATAATTTCAAGCTTGTAGCCCTGTTTTTTGACGTAATCGGATGCAATTTTATGCGACAAAATATTGTCATGATCTGTTAGTGCAATTACATCAAGATCACAATCAAGCGCCGTATCGACCACCTGCTCCGGAGAAAACGCGCCATCAGAGTAGGTGGTGTGAATGTGCAAGTCGATTTTCACTTTTACCTTCCTGTCATTTCATTACCTCACTAATAAAATTAATTCTTTTAATTTTTTTAGCAATGCCTGTTTTTCGATCAAAAAATATCTCACAAGCATTAATCTGATAAAAATCAGACTCATCAACATCAAAGCGTGATGGGATAGACGTTTTAAGGCGTTTAAGCGAACTTTCATAGTCCATGCCGATAACACCTTCGGACGAGCCACAAAAACCAACATCTGTAAGGTAGGCGCAAGTGCCGTTTATGATTTTTTCATCTGCACTTTGCACATGTGTATGAGTGCCAACAACAGCTTTTATACCAAGGCTTTGAGCGTATTTTGCAAAGCAAATTTTCTCAGCTGTTGCCTCAGCATGGAAGTCTATAAAGGATATTTTATTTTCAAAATCACACTCATTTTTAAGTCTTGATACAATCTCATCAAGCGCTTCAAAAGGGCAATTAATAGGAGGCATAAAAGTTCTGCCCAATAAATTAATTACAACAATATCATCAAAAATCCTATACCCCACGCCTTTTGCTTCAGGGTAATTGTATGGCCTAATAAGGACTTGCGACTCGTCAATATAAGAAAATACGTCTTTTTTATCCCAAATGTGATTACCGGAAGTTAAACAATTAATACCCATTTGCAAAAATTCATCATGGTTTTTTTGTGTTAAACCAAAGCCATGAGAGGCATTTTCGGCATTCAGTACGATAAAATCGTACTTGTCGGTTGCTTTAACATCTTCAAGATAATTTTTTACAATTGTTCTACCGGGACGCCCTACAACGTCACCTAGAAAAAGTAATTTAAACTCTTTAGACATTTCCTACTTTGCAATTTCAGTAACTCTAGCTTCCCTGACAACAGTAACCCTGATTTGTCCGGGATATTCAAGTTCATCCTCAATGCGTTTAGCTATGTCACGAGCCAATTTAGCACTTGCCGCGTCATCAAATACATTGGGCTGAACTACAACCCTAACTTCGCGGCCTGCCTGAACTGCAAAGGACTGCCTAATGCCTTCATAGCTGCTTGCAATTTCTTCAAGCTTTTTGAGGCGTTTAATATAGATTTCAAGCGTGTCACGTCTTGCACCGGGTCTGCCTGCACTTACCGTATCTGCTATTTTAACTAATGCAGCTACCAAAGTGTGCGCCGGAACATCGTCATGGTGTGCTTCTATTGCATGAATAATTTCTTCTTTTTCGCCGTATCTTCTTGCAAGCTCGACACCCAGCGAAATGTGTGTGCCTTCCTGCTCTTGATCAACAGCTTTACCAATATCATGCAACAAGCCTGCACGCTTTGCCTGATTTACATCAGCACCCAATTCAGATGCCAACATTCCTGCAATTTGTGCCACTTCAATAGAGTGTTTAAGCACATTTTGACCATAGCTTGTTCTATAATATAAGCGTCCAAGAGTCTTGGTAAGCTCTTTGTTAAGGTTCATAATTCCAAGGTCATGCGCTGCGCGCTCACCTTCTTGTTTCATTTTGTTTTCAATTTCTTTTGTAGATTTTTCATAAACTTCTTCGATTCGAACAGGGTGAATTCTGCCATCTGCAACTAATTTCTCGATTGTCAAACGCGCAATTTCACGCCTTACAGGGTCAAATGAAGAAAGCACAACAGCCTCAGGCGTATCATCGATTATTAAATCTACACCCGTTAAAGTTTCAAGAGTTCTTATATTTCTACCTTCACGACCTATTATTCTACCCTTCATCTCATCAGATGGGAGCGAGACAACAGATACTGTAGATTCAATTACTTGCTCAATAGCACATCTTTGCATAACCTGAGAAAGTATTTCTCTTGATTTTTCTTCTGCTGATTCTTTTATTTTTTGTTCATTTTCACGTATTAGTTGAATTTGCTCTTGTGCAAGTTCTGTTTTTAACTGTTCTAAAAGCATATTTTTAGCTTCTTCACGCGACATTTGCGCAACGCGCTCAAGCTCAGAAAGTTGCTTTGCAACAATTTCAGCCAGATAATCCTCTTTATCCAAAAGTTCGTCATATTTTTTGTTTAATTCATGCTCTTTATCAACATTTTTTTGAACTCTGTCTTCAAGCTGTTCTTCTTTTTTCATTAAAGAATTTTCAAGACGGTTGATTTCAGAGCGTCTTTCGCGAACTTCATCGTCAAATTTTTGACGTTCAAAATGCAGCTGCTCTTTTGCAGCAATCATTGCTTCTTTTTTCAAGAAGCTTTCTTTTTCTTCAAATTCTTTTTGTAATTTCTTTTCGTTTTCGCTAAATACTTCAAGCTTTGTTTTTTGTTTTACATTTGTGATTATTGAAACAACAAGTGCAATAACTACCACAAGAAGTATTGCATAGATTATATAATTAATTGTTCTGTACCTCTTAATATATATGTAATTCTACAAAAAATTAGATTTTTGTATACGCACTTAAAATTTTAGCATGAAATTGTTAATTTTAACAGATTTTTTTTAAAACGATTTTCACCTTATACAAAATACCATACAAATGTATGATTTTTTACCAAGATGTTTTATTTTTTTGTCACTTATTCGCTATTATTAATATAGACTTTTTTAAAAAAATTATTATTAATAATATATAATTTACGCGAAAGGAATAAAATGCTTACAAATCTTGTTTCAATGATTACTAAATCAATGCAGACAACGCAAAGCGCGCCTGTCAGCACTAAAAAAAGCTATAATCCTTTTGCGCAAGGTGAAAATCCTTTTTTAGGCTCAAGTTTTAATTCTTCCGAAAGTTATGGCAAAAACACCCCTGTTTCAGGCGGTTACTTTGCAGGCTACTACAATGGAAAACCAAATATTGTAGGCAGAAAATTATTCATTGAAGTTTAGCCTTTAAATGCAAATTTTTGTGCCATCTCCTGTTCCATGTTTTTAATTGCAGGGTTAATTGTTTCACCATTGTTGTTTTTCTTTCTTAAAACAATATTCAACATGGGCTGTAAAACGCCAATAGCACCGGCACCTATCAATATATTAAGCACAACAGAGGCTGCTTTAAAGTTTTTAACTTGTTTTAAAAATTGATCCTTATCTACTTTGGTACCAGTAGCCTCAAGGAGTTGAGAAATATTTTTTGTGCTTTTTCTAACTTCATCAAGTTCAATGTGAGCAAGAGAGTCGATTATGCCGTCAGATTTTTTAATAGTTGGTATTTCACCTGAAATCTTTAACATTTTAGTTAAAGCGTTGTCATTGTTGAAAATATAATCTAAAAGTTCATTATCTTTTTTAGACAACAATGTTTTAATAGATTTCTTTAGATCAGGAGCTTTCATAAGCTCTGAGAAATTTTCATTGCTTAAAAGCTGGTACTCTACTTTTATAGGTTTTTTAAATACGCCGTTACTTATTGCCTCAAGCCCCTTTTGAATTGGTTTTGCAAGCAAATAAATAAAAGCTATTTGAAAACCTTCTTTAAAGCCTATTTCAAGTCTTTCGCCTTTTCTTGCCTGAGCAAGTCTTGTAGTTGTAATACCCGCGTCTAATATTGACATATTTTTTACAGGATTAAACATAAAATCAGCCATTTTAGTCGTAAGGGCATTACCAAAAGACACATCATTCTTTTTTTCAAAAAATTTATCAAATTGACCTGATTTTCTTGCGCTATTTTCAATTAAAGCTTTTTGTTTAAATTTTTGCTCAAGTTCTTTTTGAGTTGTTTTTTGTTTGTAAATTATTAATCCTGACAGCGCGGCTAATGTCGCAGCTGTAGCTGTTATAAATTTTGAAATAAACAAACCCTTGTACATATTTTGCATTTTTTTGCTTTTTAATATATTTTCAAGAGTTTCTTTTTGTGCTGCGTCTTTTGCATTTTTTGCAAGAAACTCAAGTCTTTCCAGCTTACCGTTTGCATTTTTTTTGAGATTTCTTACATCAAAATTAGGGTCGGCTTTGAAAAGCTTATAAATTGTCTTATCAAACAATTTTTTTAGCAGAGGAATACCGCCAATCCAGATTACCTCTGTCCCAAATTCCTCAATAGCTCTTTCTTTTCCATCTTCCTTAGAGGCTTTTTTATCGTAAATATAAGTAATTGCACAATTGCTTAAAGTATCTTTTGTAGCTATTGGTAAAACCGAGTTGCTGCTATCGCTTAATTGCTGAAATATTTTTGTTGTAATGCTTAAATTCGACATAACTTACCCTAACCTTATAGCCCCCAGATAAGGTTCATAAGCTTTTGAACCCTTTTATTAATTTCAATTTTTTGCATGCTTTTTTTCATATTTATACCTAATTATTAAATGATGATGACATTTATTTTTTGCCTGATTATTAAATAAAATTTACAATTTTAAACTAAAAGAGCCGCCTTAACAGGTGGCTCTTTGAAATTCATATTTAATTTATTTATTTAATCAATACGAACGTAAATGCGAGCCTCCTGAAGTTTGCAAAATCTACGTCGTAAAAATTCAAATAAAGTTTTTAGCATGTAATACCTTTCTTTAATAAAGCTTTAGTATTGTACACCTAAAAAATATTTTTGTCCAGTTTGGTATATCTTCTTTATTTAATCTTTATTATTCAACAAAATGTAGAGTAAACGTTACAATATATTAAGAAATTTGCATAGTAATTTTTTTTGTGTAATAATGAGAATCGTTAATAGTCTAACCATTCCTTTCTTGACTTATGCGATTTGAAATTCAAATCGCATTTTATTTTATTTATTTTTATTAACTTTCTACCAATTAGCCGATTTCATAATATAATTGTTTTATGAGGATTTTAGGAATAGACCCCGGAATAGGAATTACCGGTTATAGTATTATAGAGGCTCAAGATGACTGTTATGAGCTAATCTCTTGCGGTTCGATTCAAACAGACAAAAACCTTCCTCATCAAAAAAGGCTGGCTGAAATTTATCATGACATTAAACAAATTTGCAAAACTTTTAACCCGCAAAGTGCAGCTATAGAGCAGCTTTTCTTTTTTAAGAACCAAAAAACAGTTATTCCTGTAGCTCAAGCTAGAGGTGTAATACTTGCAGCACTGGAAGTTTGCGGGATTGAGGCAGGAGAATATACTCCAATTGTCGTAAAACAGACGCTAACAGGCCATGGTAGAGCAAGCAAAGATGAAGTAAAATCTATGGTTGAAAGATATGTTGAGTTAAACCCCAATACAAAACTTGACGATACAGTAGACTCTATAGCAATTGGCATTTGTCATGCCAGAAATTTAGAAATTAAAAATAGGGAGAGCGCATGAATATATTAATAGCAAAAAAATCTGCAATTTACGCACTTATTTTTGGTGCAGCATTAGGTCTTATAGGTATAATAAGTCCGCTAATTGGTCTTGTATTCTTTGCACTTGGGCTTTTGTGTGCACCTGCAATAATATTTTTTATGAAACACAAAAATGAAATAGGTTTCCTTGATAGTCAACAAGGTGCAGCTCTTGGGGCTTTAGCCGGTTTTTGCTCCACAATTGCATTTTTTATTGTTTTTACACCGCTTGTACTTATAATACATGCCATAAAACCGTCTTATTACTCTTATGCACTCCCGTATGTAGTGACTTTTGACGCTTTCTGGTTGTTTATAGTCATAGTCGTAACAATAGGAATACTTATAGCACTTACAAACGCTACAACAGGCATGGGGACAATATTTTTGCTTTCACAATTTGATAAAAAGCCTGATGACATTGAGGAAATAGACATACACATAGAATAAAAGGACAAAAAAATGAGCGAATTTCACTCTAAAATTAAAACGGTAGAATGGGTTAAAACAGGCGAACTTGAAGGCGTTTCAAGGATGGTTGATCAGACTTTAATCCCCTATGAGTATAAAAAAATTGACATAAAAACAACAAAACAAATGTATGATGCAATTAAGACAATGATTGTAAGAGGAGCGCCTGCGATAGGTATTTCAGGGGCACATGGCGTGGCACTTTGCGCAATAGAGTTGCTTAAAAAAGATGAAAAAAATTTTATTGAAGAATTAAAAAAAGGTATAGATTATCTTAACTCCTCTCGTCCTACGGCGGTAAATTTAAGCTGGGCGCTTAACGAGCAACTTAAAATAGTTGAAAAAGGCGGCACAAAAGAAGAAATTACCCATGCCCTTATTGAAAATGCTATAAGACTTGAAAACGAAGATATTGAAATAAATAAAAAAATCGGCGATTTTGGTGCGCAAATTGTACCAAAAGGGGCAACAATTTTAACACATTGTAACGCAGGCGCCCTTGCAACCGTAGGCTATGGTACTGCATTGGGTGTTGTAAGAAGTGCTTATGCAAATGATAATACAATTCAAGTTTTTGCGGATGAAACACGCCCAAGGCAGCAGGGTGCAAGAATTACAACCTTTGAGCTTGTAGAGGACGGAATTCCTGTAACGCTAATTACAGATGGCATGTGTTCGTATTTTATGAAAAAAGGCATGATTGATGTTGTTGTAGTCGGCGCGGACAGAATTGCCGCAAACGGTGATACAGCAAATAAAATCGGCACATATACAGTTGCAATTGTGGCAAAATACCATAATGTGCCATTTTACATTGCAGCTCCAAAATCTACTATTGATATGTCAATTAAAACAGGGGATGAAATACCAATAGAATTAAGGGGCGAAGAAGAAGTTACGACAATTAACGGCAAAAAAATCTGCGCCGATGGAGTAAAAGTTATAAACCCGAGTTTTGATGTAACTCCAAACGAGCTTATAACGGGCATTATAACCGAATGTGGAATTTTTAAACCGCAAGAACTTAAAAATCTCTTTATGAAATCTTAATTTGATTGATAAATTTTTGTGTAATAAAATAGCTGAATTACATGACCAAAGGAATTAATTATGTGCGGAATAGTAGGATATATTGGGGATAAAAAAGCAAGCGAAGTTTTATTAAAAGGTCTTTCATACCTTGAATACAGGGGTTATGACTCCTCAGGTGTTGCCCTTATGACAAAAAATAAAATAGAGATTTTTAAGGCTCCAGGCAAATTAAACAATCTGCGCGAAGTATTAAACAACCAGCAAAATATATGCAACAAGTCAACCCTTGGTATTGGACATATTCGCTGGGCAACACATGGCCTGCCTACTGAATTAAACGCACACCCACACACTTGTAACTGCGGCAGCCTTGTTGTGGTTCACAATGGCATTATAGAAAATTACAAAGAATTAAAAGCAGAACTTGAAAAATGCGGTTGCGAATTTAAATCACAAACAGATTCTGAAGTTGCAGCACACTTAATAGCGCATGAATTTTCAAAATGTAAAGACTTGCTTATAGCAATGACAAATGCAGTTAAAAAAATTCAAGGCGCTTATGCATTTTGCGCAATGCATAAAACCCTGCAAGATAGAATTGTTGTTGCAAGAAAAAATGCCCCGTTAATTATTGGGGTAGGTGAAGGCGAAAACTACATTGCAAGTGATATTCCAGCTATTATTGAATACACAAAAAAAGCTATTTATCTAAATGACAATCAAGTAGCTGAAGTCAAAAAAAATTCAATTAAAATAACTGATTTAGAAGGAAATATTCTTGAAAATAAAATTGAAATGCTGCCATTTGAACCTGTAGCGCTTTCAAAAATGGGATTTAAGCATTACATGTTAAAAGAAATTCATGAACAAAGTGATGTTGCAAGAAATGTCCTAAGTGGCAAATTAAAAGATTCCAAATCAAATGTTGTGCTTGAAGACGTAAAATTAAGCGCGCAAGATTTAAAAAATATAAACAGAATACAAATAATTGCCTGCGGAACATCGCTGCACGCAGGTCTGGTTGGCAAGTATATTCTTGAAAAATTTGCAAAAATTCCAACTGACGTTGAAGCCTCAAGCGAATATATTTACAGAGATACAATAGCTGATAAGAATACTCTTGTAATTGGCATTTCGCAATCAGGTGAAACAGCGGACACAATAACTGCTATAAAACAGGTAAAAGAAAAAGGCTCGCACGTTTTAATTATCACAAACCGTCCTGATAGCACAATGGCGCGCCTGGCTGACAGCCTGCTACCTGTGAATGCAGGGATTGAAGTATCTGTTGCAGCAACAAAATCTTATATGGCGCAGCTTTTATCGCTTTATTTGCTCACAATTTATATGACACAAATAATTAATGAAAATACAGTAAATGACAAAGAAATAATTTCTTTAAAGCAAGAAATGCTTGAGTTGCCAAATAAAATAGAAACACTTACAAATAATACAGATAATGTTAAAGCTGTTGCAAAAAAATACTCAAGTTTTAAAGATTTTATATTCATTGCCAGAGGAATTAATTTCCCTACAGCGCTTGAAGGTGCACTAAAACTAAAAGAAATAAGCTACATTAATGCGACAGGTTACAGCGCAGGAGAGTTAAAACATGGACCAATTGCAATGCTTGATGAAACAATGCCTGTTCTTGCAATTTTAAACAAGGGAATTGTGTATGACAAAGTTATGTCAAATTGCGAAGAAGCAAAAGCCCGTCAGGCAAGGTTAATTGGTGTTTCAAATTATATTGATAAAAAACATAAAGACTTGTTTGATGATGTTTTACTTATTCCTGATATTTCAGACACGCTTTCACCTGCACTCAATATAGTTGTGCTGCAGCTTTTAGCTTATTACATTGCAGAATATTTAGGAAAAGACGTTGATCAGCCAAGAAACCTTGCAAAATCTGTAACGGTTGAATAGTTAACTAGTCAACATTTACAGGTTCACGATTAATTGAACGGATTGCTTTTTTAGCGTTTTCAATTAACTCTGGTTTTAAGCCCTCGATTATTGTTATTTGTCTTAAAATGTCAATTGTGCGCTTAAATGCGCGAACAACATCACCCTGAGAAAATTCGCTATCTTTAAACATATTATCCCAAGCGTCAATTGAAGATGTTTCGGGATTATCAGAATTTACCCAAAATTCAATAAGTGAGCAAAAATGAGAGTGTAAATTCATCGGGTTTTCAATTTTGTAATCACGTTCTAAAATGTATATTTTTCTTCTTATGTCTTTAATTTTACCTAACACCTTGCGCACTTTTTGACAAGGGGGATTTGTAGGGCAATCGTCTTTTGTGCGCATTTCTTCACTTGCAAGTGCGCAAATAACAGAAGAAAGTTCAGCGGGACTTAAATCATCCAAAAGACCACTTAATATTATTTCAGACAGGTAAAGCTCATTTTCGGTTCTTAGAACCATTGTAACTTTGCCTCTATCGGTTGGAAAATTATCAATAATATTGCCTGTTTGCTCAAGAATTTCCTTATGTGCAAGGAATTTTTGCCAGTATATGTCTTTTTGAAACTCAATTTCTTTTTTTAATTGACGTGCTTTTTTTTCATACCTTGTAAGTAATTCAAGCTCTTTTTTATGTTTTTTATACAATTTGCAAGTATCACAGCCAAAATATTCAATTTTCCTGAATAATTCTTTTGATTTTCTGCCAAATTCAGCAACCTCGGGCGCATCTTTTTTGCCTGATTTATGAGCTTGACGCTTCAATGTTTTAAATATTGTACGTGTTTCAACATACATATTTTTAAGCTTGTTGTATTCAATAAAATCTTCGTTTTTTAAACCCAAATGGCATTTGTAACTTTTTGCGGCATTTATTATATTCTCATACTCTTCCATTTGAGCTAAAAGCGGAGAAATTCTATCTGATGAAGAATAGTAACCGAAAGTTTTTAATATCAGCTCTTTTGCTTCATCAAGACTAAAGCGTTGTAATAAATTCAAAACCATTGAATAACAGGGGGAAAATTTACTCTCTAATGGATTAGCATCTGACGTTGCAAGGGTTGCAACTTCCTCCGGTGTTTGAAAAGGTGTGCCCACAATTACGACATAGCCTATTTCATCCATGCCCCTGCGACCTGCCCTGCCTGACATTTGCAAAAACTCATTTGCACTTAGCATTCTATGCCCTTCATCGGTACGTTTTGAAATTGAACTTATAACCGTAGTGCGAGCAGGCATATTGATACCCGCAGCAAGTGTTTCAGTTGCAAAGACCATTTTTATAAGCCCCTGTTGAAAAAGCCTTTCAACCAAAAGTTTCCACCCCGGCAAAAGTCCCGCATGGTGTGATGCTACGCCTTTTTTAATAAGGTCAATCTGGGGGTTATTTTCTAAATACGGATTTTCCTTTATGTATTCATCGACAAGATGATTAATTTTTATTGTTTCATCCTTGGTTAAAAGCTCTAGAGTGACGCATTTTTGAGCATTTTCGTCGCATTTTTTACGCGAAAAAGTAAAATAAATTGCAGGCAGCATATTTTTTTCTTTAAGTGCCATTGTGATTGATGCAACAGGGTTTTTAACCAAATGTTTTTTATTGAAATATTTATATTTGCTCTCTGGTTTAATTTTTTTATTTAATTTTCCCTCAGGTGTTAGAAGTGGCAAAACAGTGTCAGGTTTTGAACTGTCATAATAATAAAACCTCAAAGGAACTGGTCGAAAATCAGTAAATACGTGCTCAGTTCCTGAGTGTACAGTGTTTATCCAATTAGTGAGCTGTTTAGAATTTTGAACGGTTGCGCTAAGAGCAATTATTTGTATGTTTGTCGGGCAATAAATAATGCTTTCTTCCCAAACAGTGCCTCTTTGCTCGTCATTCATATAGTGAACTTCATCCAGCACAACATATTTTACATCTTTTAAGTTATCTTTTAGCGTGCCAAATGTTGTGCCATAGAGTATATTTCTAAAGACTTCTGTTGTCATAACCACAATTTGCGCTTCACGGTTAATTGTAGTGTCGCCTGTTAAAAGTCCGACATTTTGTTCACCGTATTGGCGGGAAAAATCAAAATATTTTTGATTTGATAAAGCCTTTAGGGGTGTAGTGTAGAAAATTCTTGTACCATTTTCCAGTGCTAAATGTATTGCGCTTTGAGCAATACAAGTTTTGCCTGCACCTGTTGGGGCGCAGACAACAACACTTTTACCATTTTTAATATGTTCGATTGCCTCTTTTTGGAAATCGTCCAGCTCAAAGTTAAATCCGTACATTGTTTTATTATTTTATCACAGAATCATTACCCTTTACAATAACGGATATATATGGTTTTGAGAAATATTTGTTTGCAAATTCCAAAATATCTGTTTGAGATACTTCACTTATAAGTTTTTTATATTTTTCAAGATAGTTAATATCTCTCTCGCTTATTGCGTAATACCCTAAAAGCGACGCATCATCCATATTTGTTTCAAGAGAAATTACAATATTTCCTAAAATTTTATCTTTAGCTTCTTGCAGTTCTTTTTGGGTAACATATTCTTTTTTAAGAAGATTAATTTCATCAATCATATCTTTTTTGGCAATATCTACGCTTTTATTATTTGTTCCAATATAGGCAACAAAACTGCCATCAAGGATGTTTTGTAACATTGTAGAACCCACAGAATAAGCAAGACCTTTTTCTTCTCTTAAATTTTGAAAAAGCCTTGAGCTCATACCCTCACCTAAAATTGCATTTATAACTTTTAGAGTTGCCATATCTTTTTCGTTGTAAATAGGACAAGTTTTATAACCAACAAACACCCAGGCAGTCTGTGTATCAGGTTTTGTAAAAGTTAAATCAATATTTTTTTGAGGGTTAAAAACGTTGATTTTTTCTTCTTTGTAGTTTATTTTTTTACCTGTTTTACTTTTAAAAATATCGTTTATTTTTTGAGCTATTTTTTTCTCATCGACATTTCCCACAACTGTTATTACCATATTTTCAGGGTTTAAAATCTCTGAATAATAGCTTTTCAAATCATCAGATGTAACTGATGGAATTTTAGTTAAAAGAAATTTTGAATCTTGCCCATAGTAACTTCCGCCAAATGCAACTTTTTTGAATTCATCCAGTCCGATTGACAGCGCATTATCTTGTATTTTCTTTAAATCTGCAATTTTTAAATTTTTAATTTTTTCTGTTTCAGATGCTGAAAACACTGCATTGTTTACAACTTCATTTAAAATATCAAGTGCACTATCAAGCTCATTTTGGGTTGTTTGCATTGAGATTGAAAAAGTATCTGCGCCTGACGCTAGACCTAATTTTATACCTTTTTCATCAAGTAAACTTGCAAACTCGGCATTAGAGTATTTTTTTGTACCCTGTTTTGCAACTGAGGCTGCAAGCATGCCTGTCGATGGTATTTTTTCAAGGATTTTTGAACCTTTTGCCTCAATATCAATTGCAATTATTGAATTTGAATCATTTTTCTTGATTATTAATTGTGCGCCATTAGGTAAAAGATATTTCTTTGCGTTCTTTGACTGTTCAAGCACCTTTAGCTCCGGTTGAATTTTTGCAGCAGCTGCAATTTGTGCCACTTCTTTTAAATTTTCATTTTTTGGAGTAATTGTTGAAATGGCATATTTTGATGTCGTTAAGTATTTTTTTGCCGCAGCGATAACTTGTTTCCTTGATACTTTGTCAATATTGTTTAAATAATTATCATAATAAGCTGTTGAACCCCAAAACATCGTAAGATAACCAAGTTCATCAGAAATATTTGAAATAGACTCTCTTGAATAGTAAGTGTCTGTTTTTATCATATTTTTTGCTTTTTTGATTTCTGCTTCAGTTAGTTCACCGTTTTGTATTTTTTTAATCTCGTCAAAAATTTCTTTTTTAACTTCTTCTAAATTTTTAGGGTCAAAAGTTGCACTAACAACAAAAAGCCCATCATCCATAAAAGAAGAATTTGACGCACTTATTGAATAAACAAGGTGTTTTTGTTCTTTTAAAACCTGATTAAGTTTTGAACTTTTAGAATCCCCTAAAATTGTTGCCAGCACATCAAGAGCATAACTGTCTTTATCATCCTTAAATTTTGGTGCCTTAAAAGCAATTACCATATAAGATTGATTAACATCCATTTGCTCGTTTATGCTTAAAACTTTATTTATTGGTTGAATTTTTGGGTAAATCGGCTCTACATAAGGTTTAATTTCATTAGTTGCAAACTGTTCTTCAACCTTTTTAACTGCTTCATCAGGGTCAACATTACCTACAATTACTGTTGTCATATTTGCGGGCAGGTAAAATTTATTATAGAAATCAAAAATTTCTTCTCTTGTAATTGTTTCAATAACTTCTTTTTTACCTATTACAGGTCTATAGTATGGGTGTTTAGGATCTTGCGAACCATATATTAAGTTAAAAAGATTTTCCCACATAACGCTTGTCGGGCTGTCCTTACCCTTTGAAATTTCCTCTAAAACAACAAGGCGTTCTTTTTCCAACTCTTTCCTTGGGATTAAAGGGTTTAATAACATATCAGCATGCAAAGACAAAGCTAAATCAAAGTCTTTAGAGGGAATTGTAATGTAGTAGTGCGTAAAGTCCTTACTGGTAGCTGCATTTGTGATTGCCCCTTTGCTTTCAAGCACTCTTTCAAAAGTTCCTGTCGGATTTTTTTCAGTTCCTTTAAAGAATAAATGCTCTAAAAAATGTGCAACTCCTGAGTTTTTATCGTTTTCATTTATCGAGCCTGTTTTTATCCATGTGTTAATTGTAACTGTCGGATTGTCTGAAACCTGCTTTATAATAACAGTTTGTCCGTTTTTAAGCTTTTGGGTCAAATACTCTTTAGCCTCAAGCGGCATTATTGCAGCAAAAGCAATTATCAACAAAACTAAAAACTTTTTTAGGGTCCTTTGCATTATCTTCTCCTTAGTCTTTAACCTTTAATTCGCAACACATCTGACAAGATGTAAAAGCTTTTGAATATTTTAAATTATTTCTGAAACATTTAAACTTTGCTTCATTATACACTTCAATTATTTTTTTGTCTTTAACGTTACCTATTTTTAACGAAAGGCAAGGATAAACATCGCCCATAGGATTTATCATCATATTTGAAAAGGGATATTTGCAAGGATAATAAATATCTTTTGGCAAGAGATTATTTTTTTGTGTAAAAAATTCTCTTATTTTTTTCATTTCCTCCTCAAATCCCCCGCCTTCAAACTTTGGTGAAAAACGTATTTGAGTTTTTGAGTGTTTTTTAATTTTATAAATTTCTTTAAAAATTTTCTCAAATTCATCAAGATTAAAATATTGCTCTATAGGGTAATTTGTTTTATAAAATTCTTCGCTAAATTCTTCTCTTAAGACTGAATTTTGCTTTAAATTATTGTTTCTTAAAAAAGAAATACTTAAAAATTCAAAACCAGATTTTGTACAGTATTCATAAAGTTTTAAAACATCCTCAATATTATTTTCAAGGACAATTGTTTTAACATCGACCATAGGGCGTTTTTTTCTGTCATTTAAATTGTCTAAATTGGATTTTATTTTTTCAAAAATCCCATCTGCTGCGCGATTTTTGTCATGTGTTTTCCCCCAACCGTCAAGAGAAACTGACAACAACATCATTTTTGATTTTATAAAAGCGTCAATAATATCGTCATTTATTAAAATACCGTTTGTAACAACATTCATTTTTCCAATTGTTTTTTTTGAACACTCAAATAAAATTTCCTTAAAATCGCTCCTTAAAAGAGGCTCGCCACCAACAAGAGTAACAAAAGAGTAAAAGGGAATTTGTTTAATTATTTTAAACCATTCATCCGTTGTAAGTTCATCTTTGTTGCGCTCACAACCAACATAACAATAGGGACATTTTAAATTGCACCTGTAAGTCAGTTCAAAAAAGTACCTTAGTGGCACTTTCGCATCTTTAAGAGGATTTTTATAAGACAAATCCGCATAAGCATTCCTAAAAAAATCAAACAAAAAAGAATAATCAAAAATATTTTTCATTTTTTAATTTTACTACATGAAATATTTATAGTAAAATAAATACAAATTTTAGGAATGGCTGCATATTAAAATCTCAAGGAGCAGTTTTGAAACAACAAGAACTTGAAACTTGGCAAAAAGTTATTGACGAGATAAAAGTTAATATACCCGAAATAGCTCATACTTGGCTCAATAATCTTGAACCGGCATTGCCGCTTTTTGAAAATCCGTCTAACGGGATTTTTTTAATGAAAAGCAACCAGAGTTTTGGTATTCAAGTTTTAACTCAAAAATATTTAAGCGAAATTGAAGAAGCTCTGCAAAAAGTTACTTCTTTAAAAAGAAGTGTCAGAATCGTGCTTGATGACACTCAACCAACAAAAAAAAGAGCGCCAAAACAAACAAAAGAACACGCTCTTGTACAGGAGCAAATTGATAATCTTAAACAAATGCACTCCTTTTGCGGACTAAATTTAAAATATACGTTTGATAATTTTGTTTGCGGAGAAAATTCAAATTTTGCTTTTAACGTTGCAAAAATGGTCGCTCAAGCCCCGGGGCAAAAATACAACCCCCTTTATATTTACGGCAATGTCGGACTTGGCAAAACTCACTTAATGCAAGCAATAGGACATGAAATATTAAAAAATTTCCCAACTCTTAAAGTAAAATATGCAAAAGCTGAAGAAATAACTAATCAACTGACAGAATCAGGCATTGTCCTTGCTGAGCGAAATTCAAAAATGAAAAAGCTCCGCGACCAATACAGAAACATAGACGTGCTTTTGCTTGATGACATCCAATTTGCAGAAGGAAAACAAAGAACGGAAGAAGAAATTTTCAGCATTTTTGATGTTTTATTTCATGCCGGAAAGCAAATAGTTTTTGCATCCGACAGACCGCCATCATCTCTTGTGTGCACTCCTGACAGACTAAAAAGCAGGTACGAATGGGGTTTAAACGTTGAAATACAAATCCCTGATTTAAATACAAGATTTGAAATTATTAAAAAACATGCAAAACGCTCTAATTTTGAAATTAATGATGATGTTGCAATGTTGCTTGCAAAAACATACAACAAAAACATAAGAGAGCTAGAGGGTGCTTACAATAAATTGAGTGCTTACGCTTCAATTCAGGGGGTGGATGCAACAGTTGAACTTGCACAAAAAATTCTTAACTTAAATGCAAATGTCAAAAAAATAACCCCTGATGACATTATTGATAAAACAGCAAAATTTTTAGGCATTAAAAAAGAAGATATTTTATCTTGCTCACGCTCAAAAGATATTGCAAACGCAAGAAGACTTGCAATGTATATGTGTCGCGAAATTACACAAATGAGCCTGCCTGAAATAGGCGAAGCGTTTAATAAAAATCACACAACTGTTTTATACAGTTACGACAAAATCAAAAAAGACGCGCAAACAAGCAAGGAGCTTGAAGAAACAATAGAGGAACTAAATAAGTTTATAATAAGTTAAAGTTCAAATTTTAAAACATTGTTAGTGTCTTGTTCTGAAACTATTAACAATTTCCTAACTTTATCAATACCAATGCAATATGGTTTTCTTAATTTTGCAAATTCACTAATTACGCCACTTTGTGTAACTTTTAAAATATTATTTTTTGTATAGTTTGCAACATATAAATTATCAAATTCGTCTATTGCAATTCCTACTGGGCCACCTAGATTAACAGATTCAACATAAACACTTTTTGCTCCATCCGGAGAAATCCTATATATTTTATTCTCAGAAAAACTTGCAGCATAAATATTGCCCTGCGAATCAGCAGCAACACCTGATGGGGCTTTAAGGTTTACAATAAGGTTTGTCTGTTCTTGAGGTTTTTCCTCACTCACATTAACTGTAGTTGTTTCAATTTTATTTTGTAGCTGCACTTGTGCTTGCTGCTCTTTTTGCTTTTGAATAGCAATAAGTTCAGCCTGTCTTTTTTTGATTTTATTTTCTAAAGTAAGAACTTGTGTGTAAATATCCTCATTTAAAGGAATTTTATCCAAATACGACAACGCTTTGTTTAGATAACCGCGTTTATACAAAAGTCTGCCCAGCTCATAAATACTTTCGTAATCATCAGGTTTTAATTGGACAACTTTTTCGTAGCTCTTTATCGCAGAATCAAGATAACCATATGACGCCTGTATTTGCGCTAAATTATAATATGCCTCATAAAACTTTGGATCAATGGAAATGGCTTTTTTAAAATATTCCATTGACTTTTGCACTTGATTTTGCGAATAATAATCAATACCCATGTTATACAAAGATGTCGCATCCTCAAGCGTATAAGCATTTACAGCCGGTGTATAAACAAGGGTTAGAACACTAAAAAATGAAAAAAATAAACTTAAAAATCTTTTTTTCATGGTAATATTATTATACCAAAAAAGGATTATATTACAACTGTAATAAAAATTTTAACGGGAGAAAAAATGCTAATATTTGCAATAGAATCCAGTTGTGATGAAACCGCTTGTGCCATTGTAAAAGACGGGCGCGAAGTTATTTCTAATGTTGTTTTTTCTCAAATTAAAACCCACCAAAAATTTGGCGGAGTTGTTCCTGAAGTCGCAGCACGCGAACACCTTGAGTCAATTGGGCCTGTTATAAAAGAAACCTTTGGACAAGCGCAAATAAAACCATTTGAAATTGACGCTTTTTCTTCAACCGTAGGCCCCGGGCTTGTCGGGTGCTTACTTGTTGGGCTAAATGCCGCAAAAACCTTATCCCTTGTTTACAATAAACCCTATATTGGTGTTAACCACCTGCAAGCCCATGTTTGCGCTAATTTTATAGAGTCGGATTTAGAACCGCCATTTATGTGTCTGCTTGTTTCAGGAGGGCACACTCAAGTAATTTATGTTAAAGATTTTAATAACCAAACAATTGTGGCTTCAACCATAGATGACGCTATAGGTGAAGTTTATGACAAAGTTGCACGCCTTATGGGACTTCCTTACCCTGGCGGCATAATGCTTGATAAATTAGCACAAGAAGGAAATCCTTTTGCCTTTAAGCTGCCAGAGGCAAAGGTTGCTGAAGATGAGTTTAGTTTTTCCGGTCTTAAAACAGCACTTTTAAGGCTTACACAAAGTTTTAAAGACAAAGAAATGCCAATAAAAGATATTTGCGCAAGTTTTCAAGAAAGAGTTTCCGATACATTAATTAAAAAAACTCTAAATTTAGCTGATAAATTTAATTGCAAAACAATAGTTTGCGCAGGTGGAGTTGCAGCAAACTCTGAACTTAGAAAAAAACTTTTTGCACTAAATGAAAAAGGCTATAAAACATACGCACCCAAAATGAAATACTGCACAGATAACGCTGCAATGGTGGGTTCTTGCGCCTATTTTAACCCAATAAAATGTGAAAATCCTCTTGAACTTGAAGTTTTTTCAAGAGCTTAGGTATTGTATTTTACTTGCCCACCCTCAATATGGAAATTATAAGGACGCAAATTTACCGACTTATCATTAAGAACAACATAACATCCTGACTCTCTGTTTGGAGAGTACAGTACATCAATACCCATATCATCGGTTAATAAATCATGACAATATTCATTTAATACCTTATGAGAATCTTCAGGGTTGCTTTTTTTGACAATATCTTGTAGCTCCTTATTATATACTATAGCTTCATAGAAATTTTTTTGAAATATTGGCATCTCTTTCATTTTGCCAATATATTTTGCCTCTATTGCAACAGGGCCATAATTGAAATCTTGACAAGGAATAAAGTATGTTCCAGGACCACATTGAACTCTCGAGGTTTTAGTCCAATCCAAACCATTTTTGAGCATTGCAAGGGCACTTTCAGAATATGTGTTATGTATAATTCCACTTTCTCTGATAAATCTTGTATCACCCTTTAGTTTATGACAGTTTTGCAAATATTCTTTTATTGTACCTTCAAAAATTTCACCATTATATTTTTTAAATTTAAATACCGCTTTATCAAGAATTTCCTTTAACTCACTCGATACTTCGCTAGCTTTAATCCCACTAAAGCTAACGCTATCTTGCTTTGGACTTCTTTCAAGGGTATTCACCATTGTTCTATTATTTGAAACTTTTGGCACAAAAGTGTTAAAGGAAACTTTTGAAATCATATCTAACCACCTATTTTAAAATTCCACACATTATGCAAAACAAATGAAAGCAAAAAATTGCCTATTTTATCTCTTTTGCAATTAAATTTTTTGCAAATTCAAGTTGTCTATCAAAGTTCTTATTAACATCATCACGAGTAAAAGTTACCTCATAATCAGGCTCAATGCCCTTTTCATTAATATCTCTGCCACTAGGGGTCAGATATTTTGCAATAGTTAAGTTCATTCCCATTTGATTTGGCAAAGCATAAATTTTTTGCACAACGCCCTTACCAAATGTTTTTGTGCCCACTATTTTTGCGCGATTATTGTCTTTTAGTGCACCAGAAACAATTTCTGATGCTGAGGCACTATCACCATCAACAAGAACCACAAGCGGTTTTTCATATACAAATTCCCCCCTTTGTACTCGATAAGAACTGCTTAAACCATCACGCCCGATAACACTTACTATATCACCGCTTTTTAGAAAAAGATTAGATACAAAAACTGCGTTTTGAAATAATCCGCCGGTGTTGCCTCTTAAATCCAGAATTAGCCCTTTAGTATCTTTTATCTTGTTCATTGCATTTATAAACTCAAGCGGAGTGTCATTACCAATAAAGCTTATAATATGAATATATCCTGTATCTTTATCTAGCTTTGCACATTCTACAGTCTTTACTTTTATTTCTGCGCGCTTAATTTTTTTTGTAAGTTTGTTGCCATCCCTTGAAATTACAAGGGTTACAACCTCATTTAGCGCACCTTTTATGTACTGTGCCACTTGAAATATTGACTTACCTTTTATTTGATGATTGTCAACACTAACAAGCATATCCCCCTGTTTTAAACCCGATATATCAGCAGGAGAACCTTTTATAACGTTTACTATATATATCTTACCCGCAACTGAAGCAATATTTACACCAATACCATACATTTTAGACTCAATAGAATTGCTTTGCTCTAAAAATTCTTCCTTGGATAAAAGCCTTGAATACGGGTCATCCAAACTTGCAAGCATAGTATTGATTGCAACATAAGCATCATCAATATCTGTTATTTTATTTACATATCTTCTTTTCCACCTGTGCCAATTTTGGTCATTTAAATGGGGTTCTGCATAACTTTGTTTAACCAGCAGCCAACTTTCAAGGAAAAGATCCTTAGGGCTTACTTTTTCGGTATTAATGTATGAATTAGAAGATATCTCGTTTATACGTTCAATTTGGGCGATTTTGTAGTTTTGAAAACTTACACCAAAAAGAACAGCAAGGGATAAACATAAAACACCAATTTGTATATTTTTAATTTTCTTAAACATTTTTATCCGTTCGTTTTATTTTTAGATTTTACCCCTGTAGGAATTAATCTGTATCCCCCGCCGTATATTGTCTCAATGTATTTATTTTTTTCATCAGAAATTCCATCAATTTTTGAGCGCAGGTGTCTTATGTGAACTCTTATCGTGTCTATATCCTCATCACCCTGATAGCCCCAGACCTCTTTTAGTAAAACTTTTGAAGAAACCATTTCATCGTGATGTTGCATAAGAACATTTAAAATTTCAAACTCTATAGGGGTTAATTTAGTGCTTTTATCTAGTATTTTAACACTATAACTTTCAGGAATTAAAGTAATATCACCTAATGTCAAAACCTCTTTAAATCTTAAAGACTGCGCCACAAGTCCCGAACGATTTAAAAGTGCAAGTACGCGCGCTTTCAGCTCCTCTATTTCAAAAGGTTTTGTTAAATAATCATCAACGCCTGAATTAAAACCTCTTAATTTATCCTGTAATTCACCAAGTGCTGTCAACATAATAATTGGTATATTTTTTATATTATCGTTTTGCCTTATTTTAAGGGCAAGCGAAAATCCATCAACCTCGCCCATCATGACATCTAAAATTAAAAGGTCGGGCATTTCCTGCTTGATTAAAGCATAACCTTTAATAGGGTCGGTACAGTATTTGCAATTGTGTCCTGCGAGCTCAAGGTTGATTTTTATAAGCTCACAAATTGATTGGTCGTCATCTATCACAAGAATTTTGCTCATAAAAAAATTTTATTACAAAATAGATTAATTGGATAAAGAAAAAATGTAAAAGAATGTTAAAATAAAATAAAATTATGTAAATAAAAAAATTACTTGTGCGTTTTTTTCTTATGTTGTAATATTATCTAGCATGTAAAAAATTTGTACAAATCTATAAGGAGGACTATGAATTGGCGATAACAACTCTTGAAGCACGCGAACAAACCCTAAAAACTCATTCGCAATACCTTGGCAGACATATACTTGCCGAATTTTTTGAATGTGACCCCAATGTTTTAAATAATCCGAAGCTGGTTGAAAAATATATGGTAGAAGCTGCACTTGAGTGCGGTGCAACAATTGTCAACAAATGCTTTCACCTTTTTGCTCCGCACGGTGTATCAGGTGTGGTTATAATATCTGAAAGCCACCTTGCAATACACACATGGCCTGAACTTGGCTATGCTGCAGTAGATTTATTTACATGCGGTGAAAGTTGTGACCCTAAAGTTGCATATGATTTCTTAAAGAAATGTTTCAACTCTAAAGATACATCTTATACCCAACTAAATCGCGGTATTTTAGATGATAAAAATCTAAATGTTGAACATACGCCTTTTTATATAAGTGCGCAACTGTAGTAAATTTTAAATCATTTTAAGAGGCGCTTTGCATGCGCTTTAGTTGTTATGCTAAAATAATCCTATGGATAAATTCAGAATTGAAAAGATGACTTTAAGCTCACTTGATGAGGTTATGCAAATTGAAGCACTTGCATATGGTCAGCATCACTGGAGTAGAGAGTCTTTTGTAGCAGAAATTGATAATCGAATTTCAACATACAATTGTGCTTATACTCAGGAGAATAAGATGGCAGGGTATATGGGGTTATGGAAAATAATAGATGAAGCGCACATTACAAATCTTGCCATACATCCTGATTTTAGGCGCAAAGGTGCTGCTAAATGCTTACTGTTAAACGCGCTTGAGGAGTGCTATAGAGAAAAAATTAAATATTTAACACTTGAAGTACGAGTGTCAAATGAAGGCGCAATAAAGCTTTACGAGAGTTTTGGATTTAAATCTTTAGGGGTTAGAAAAAAATATTACCAAAACAATAACGAAGATGCGCTAATAATGTGGAGTGAGAATATTTTTAGCGAAAACTACAAAAAGCGCTACGAAGATTTAAAAGGGGAAATCGGAGATTTAATTTTAAGATGAATAAAAGGTATAAAGAGCAATATTTGGAGTTTATTTACAGAGGGGAAAAAACACCACTTAGCATTGGTACACTTATGGTATGCCTTTTGTGCTTGCTTTTTATAATAGTTGCAACCTTTACTCAAATTAACGTTTCACATGTACTACCATCCTTTGATGAAGCAGGGGATTTTATTTTTAAAAACGTATCAAACCCTTATGTACCACAAATACCTGTTGTTCTTTTTATTGCAGCAATCTTGGGCCCGCTTTTTGGGTTTTTAACAATGCTACTATATTTATTTATTGGCTTTTTTATATGGCCGGTTTTTGCTCTTGGTGGTGGATTAGATTACGTTAAAAGTGGACTTTTTGGCTATATTTTAGGCTATATTTTTGCAGTCATACCTGTAGGCAGAATTTTAGAAAAAAAATACAACCTTAAAAACATATTTTTAGCCACAATATTAGGTGTTTTAGTTGTTCATTTATGTGGGATGCTCTATTGCGTACTTTTAGCATTATTAAAAGTTGTAAGCTTTTCTTATGTATCATCCGCTATACATTCAATCGGCGGAATTAAGACATTCTACGATGTAATAATTTCGTTTATATTTTTAATTTTGGCAATTCCAGCCAAAATGGTGCTTTGGATTGCAATGAGAAGTTCTATTGCAAAGAAACTCAAAAAAAAACAAAAAACTGTTGAAATTATTTAAAAATTTCTTTTAATTCTTTTTGAAAAGGTGAAATTTTTACAAGTTTTTCAATAATTACAGGCATTTTTTCTATTGTATAGTTAATTTCTTCCTCAGTTGTATAACGACTTAGCGAAAACCTTATGCTGCCATGGAGCGAAGTAAAAGGAACGCCTTGGGCGCGCAGGACATGACTTGGTTCAAGTGAACCTGAGGTGCAGGCAGAACCGGAGCTTGCACATATGCCTTCATCATTCAAATGCAACAAAATAAGCTCGCCCTCAACATATTGAAAACCAATATTTGTGGTATTAGGAACACGATTTGAGCTTTTTGAATTTAATACGGCATTTTTTACATTAGATAAAATACCTTTTTCAAGCTTGTCGCGCAAGGCTTTTACTTGTGTAAGTTCTTCATCCAAGCTTTCTTTGGCAAGTTTAGCCGCAGTTGCCATGCCAACAATATATGGAACATTTTCAGTACCTGCGCGTTTACCTTTTTCCTGATGGCCACCAACCACAAGCGGGCTTAACATAGTACCGCTTTTAACATAAAGTGCACCTATTCCTTTTGGCGCGTGGAACTTGTGTCCTGAAATTCCAAACAAATCAATTTTTGTATCCTTCAAATTGATTGGAATTTTGCCTGCAGCCTGCACGCCATCAACAAAAACTTTTGTTTCGGGATTTTGCATTTTAACTGCCTCGGCTATTTTATCAACAGGGTAAATGGTACCTGTTTCATTATTTGCCATCATAACAGAAACTAAAGCTGTATCTGGCGTAATAGCCTTTAGCAGCTGACCAACATTTAATTCTCCCTTAAAATCAACGTCAATCCAGCTTACCTGATAACCTTTTTTTTCTAAATCCTTGTATAAATTTAGTACACAGGGGTGCTCAACTCTGGTTGTAATTATATGTTTTTTGTTGCGATTAACATCTAAAACACCTTTTATTGCCATATTTGCAGACTCAGAACCGCAAGATGTAAATATAATTTCTTTTGGGTCTTTTGCGCCTAAAAAATCAGCAATAGCTTCTCTTGATTTTTTAACAGCCTCATTTGCCCCATGCGCTAAATCATATATGCTGGAAGGGTTTCCATATTCATTTGTAAAATATGGCAACATAGCTTCAACCACCTCAGGTGCAACCATTGTTGTAGCGTTATTATCTAAATATACAAGATTCATTTATTTTACCTCTATGACATTAATTTGCTCGTCTACATGCTCTCTTAGTTGTTTTTCAACAAAGTTTTTCAATGTAAGAGTAGCATTTTTACAGGATGAGCAAGTACCTGTCAGCTTAACATAGACATCTTTACCATCAACATTTACAAGCTCTATTCCGCCTGAGTCTTTGCCCAGTTCGCCTGCGACATTTGTTTCTAAAACTTTATTTATTTTTAAAATAAACTGCACAGGATTAAGCACTGTTTCTTTTTTTGAGTACTTATCCAATAACATTTTAATATTTGGAACACAACGTGCACATCCGCCTCCGGCGTAATTAATTTCTTTTATTTCATCAAGCGTTTTAGCTCCGTTTTTAATTGCATTTATAATTTCAGCCTCGCTTACGCTAAAACAATTGCAAATAATTTTTTGCGAACTGTCTTTTTTATCATCACTTTTTTCTTCGCCAAAATAATTTTTAAGAGCATCTTCAAGCGCTTCATGACCCATAACTGAACAGTGCATTTTCTCAGGTGGCAAACCATCCAGCTCATCTGCTATATCTTTATTTGTAATTTTTCTTGCTTCATCAACACTTTTACCAATTATCATTTCTGTTAAAATGCTTGATGAAGCAACAGCAGAACCACAGCCAAAGGTTTGAAACTTAGCGTCTGTTATTATTCCATCATCAATTTTTAAATAAATTTTTAACTTATCACCACAAGCAAGAGCACCAGCTTCACCTATAGCGTCAGCATTTTCAATAGAGCCAACGTTTTTTGGATTTTTATAATGTTCTTTAACTTTATCTGAATATTCCCACATAATTTATATTCTCTCCTAAAATCAATAACATTATAGCATGCACAAAAATACAACTTAAATATGGCGAAAAAAAATTTAAAAGGTGCATAATAAAAGTATATGCAAGAATCTAAAAATAAAAATAACTATCAAAACTATATATATTCTCAAAAAGCAGCGCTTGAGTTTTTAAAAAGCAAGGCTGGCAAGCTTTCTCAAGAAATAAAAGGTGGCAATGTTTTTGAAAATGCTGCAAAATTTTTATTTAAAGATTTATATCAAAAAAATGCGCAACAAAACGCCTTAGCTAAGTTTAGCGAAATAAATAAAGTCCTTCGACAGATAAGCGATAAAAAATAATTCTAAGCTTCTTTATCCAGATAATTTCCCTCGACCATTTTTCTTAATGATCGTTTTCCTAAAAATCCTGTATTTTTTGAAATTGCTTGCCTGTATAGCTTGTCAAGCTTGCTTGCTATATACATTTCAGAGTTGTCTTCGTAGTTACGCTTCGTGTATAGGCTCAAGCCCAAGCCGGCAATGTTATTGCAATTTATTCCGTTAATTCTTGACATGCCAAGCTTTCTATTTTTTATTGTGCTTATCTATTTTATTAAAAAAAAATTTTTTGTCAAAAATTGCTACAAATTAATTTATACTTCACAAATATTTACAAAAAAATATTCTCGTTTTTTTGGTATAATCAAAGGCATGATGAAAAAAGATTTTTTTGCACAACTTGTGCGCGGGGCAATTGATAAAGCAATAGAAGAAAAAAAGCTGGGAAATCTTGAAAACAATAGTTTTCAACCAATTTGCGAAATACCAAAAAATACTCAGTTTGGGGATTATGCAATAAATGTGTCATCTTTAGCGCGTGAAGCTAAAATAGCCCCGCCAGTTATTGCGCAAAATATAGCGGAATTCATTGAACCGCAAGGCTTTAGCGTAAACACTGTTGCAGGTTTTATAAACTTTAAACTTGAAAAACAACTGCTTAATTCTATCGTAAGAGAAATTTTTGAAAAAAAAGAAAATTTTGCCTCAACCAATATTGGTAATAATGAAAAGGTAAATTTAGAGTATGTAAGTGCAAACCCGACAGGCCCTTTTCACATAGGTCATGGGCGCTGGGCAGCCTTAGGTAGCGCGCTTGCAAATATTATGAACTACTGTGGATATAATGTTTATCAGGAATTTTACATAAATGACGCAGGGAATCAAATAAATAAGCTTGCTCGTTCTCTTGAATTAAGAGTAAAAGAGCTGAAAGGCGAAAAAGTCAAGTGGGAAGAAGATTTATACCCCGGGGAATACTTGATTGATTGCGCAAAAAGATATATTGAATCTGGAGAAAAAGAAAGCTACGGCGATTTTGCAAAAGCTGACATGCTAAGATTACAAAAAGAACTGTTAGAAAAATTCAGGACTCATTTTGACTGTTTTTTCTCAGAATTATCACTATATAAAAATAATGAAGTTGAAAAGTGTGTTGAAGAACTGGACAAAAAGGGTAAATTATACGAAAAAGACGGTGCAGTATGGTTTAAAAGCTCTGACTACACAGACACTCAAGACAGAGTTCTTAAAAAATCAGACGGTTCAAATACTTACCTGACTGCTGATATTGCATATCATAAAAATAAATTGGAGCGCGGTTTTACAAGATTAATTAACATATGGGGCGCAGACCATCATGGCTATATTCCGCGCATGAAGGCGGCAATCGACGCTTTGGGTTATGACAGCTCTTGCCTTGAAGTGCTTTTAGGACAGCTCGTAAATATAATTCAAAATGGCGAACAAATGCGCATGGGCAAGCGCAAAAAAATGGTTACACTTGACGAGTTAGTTGACGAAGTAGGTGTTGATGCAACAAGATTTTGGATGCTAATGCGCTCAATTGACACCACTATCGACTTTGATATTGACCTTGCAAAAAGCCAAAGTGATAAAAACCCTGTTTTTTATGTTCAATATGCTCATGCCAGAGCATGTTCTATTTTAAGAAAAGCAACAGAAAAGCGTATTGATATTGAGGATAAAACAGAACTGCCTCCACTTTTTAGCAGTGAAGAATTGTCAACAATTGAAAAAACAAATATTGAGTCATTATTTGATGAAAAGCAAAGCAAAGAGTCACAAGAGGCTACAAAGGCGTTAATTTTGAAACTCGAGGAGTCTAAAGCAATAATTGAGGCTGCAGCAAAAATAAGAGCTCCTTATCTTTTGTGCAAGTATTCTCAAGAGCTTGCGACGGCTTTTCACCATTTTTATAACTATTCAAGGGTTTTATCCGATGATAAAGAATTGTCGATAAAAAGGCTTGCGATTGTAAAATGTTTTATTATTATTCTTGGTAAAACACTTGATTTAATTGGCGTTAGCGCTCCTGAAAAAATGTAGTTGATTTTATAATTTGTCTGTGATAATTTAAAAACACGGTCGGAGTTATAAATTTCGACGTGCGCGAGCAAAAATTAAATATGCGGGCTGCTAGCTCAGGTGGCCAAGAGGGTGAAACCCTCGGAAATAAAATAAGCACTCCTAAGGGGTGCGCGAGCAAAAATTAAATATGCGGGCTGCTAGCTCAGGTGGCCAAGAGGGTGAAACCCTCGGAAATAAAATAAGCACTCCTAAGGGGTGCGCGAGCAAAAATTAAATATGCGGGCTGCTAGCTCAGGTGGTTAGAGCGCACCCCTGATAAGGGTGAGGTCGGTGGTTCGAGTCCACTGCGGCCCAGATTTTGCAAAGAAGCGATTTTAACCAAAGGTTGAAACGCTTTTTTTATTGATATAATTACATTTTCGCCGTTATAGTTAATAGGTTTCTGGGACATTGTGACGGAGAAAATTTAATAAAAAATCAAACAAACAGCACGATTGAGGCTGTTTTTTTATATTGAGATGTATGGGACATTTTTTGCACTTAAGTACTCATTAATAGATTTCTGGGGCATTAAGACTAGAAAAATTTAATAAATAATCAAACAGACAGCACGATTGAGGCTGTTTTTTAGTATTGAGATGTAGGGGACATTTTTTGCACTTAAGTACTCTTTTCTTGCACTCTTTTGCACTAATTTTCTGTCACCCTGAATTTATTTCAGGGTCTATTCTACTCACAAAGCCCGTTTTAAGCCAGTGCAAATAAGTGCAAAAAAGTGCAATTTTATTTTACTTGCAAATTGAGATATCCCAAATTATCAATAAGATTTGGATATTTAAGCAATTTCTAATTCAAAACCTAATTCATGGAATATTTTTACAATGGTTGAAAATTTAGGTTCTTTTTCATTTTTAAATAAACTATATAAATGAGTTCTGGACATTCCAATTTTCTTTGCAAAACCTGAAATTGAATTTCTTGATTTTATTGCAATTTCTAATGCACGATAAAAAGAATTAAAATCACCATCTTCAATATAATCTTTTAAACTAGCATTTAGATATAATTTAATATCTTCATCAGTTTTTAAATCATTAACAATATAATTTTCTAAATCAATAGTATGTTTTAATTCTTTCATTGTAAGTTTCTCCATTCTTGAAGTATACTTTTTGCTTTAAGAATAGAGTGTAACCTATAGCAGACACTTTGTCAATTTTATAAGAGTTTATGCTGAATATATTAATCTTTAAAATCAAATAAATCCTTAACTTCAACGCCCAAATTGTCTGCAATTATTTTTAATTTAGAAACAGTGACATCCGTTTTTGCAAGTTCAAGCAAACTAACCATTGACCTTGACACACCATTCACCCCAATATCATCTTGTGTCAATTTTCTCTCTTCTCTTAGGTGTTTTAATCTTTTGGCTAATTTTTCTAAAAAAGGCTTGTCCATTTCTAAATTGTTAGCTATACTAGCATTACAAACAACTAGTACCACTAGCAATGATAAAGGTAATATTATGTGCAATAAAAAAATACTTATAGATTTAGACGGCGTACTAAATGAATACGGAAAAGATACGTTTAGTGAAAATCATATTCCAGAAATTAAAGTAGGGGCTTATGAATTTTTAGAAACTTTATCTCAAAGTGCAGAGCTGTACCTTTTTACATCCAGAAATTTAATGCTTGCGACTAAGTGGTTAATGAGTAACAACTTAGATAAATTTTTTAAAGATGTAACTAATATAAAATTACCGTCTTATCTTTACATTGATGATAGAACAATTTGTTTTAAGGGGGATTATCACAAAACTCTTGAAGAAGTTGAAAAATTTAAAGTTTACTGGAAATAATATTTACCCCACTTGACTTCTGTCTCAAAACGAGTGATGAATGTGTTGCACAAAGCATTACAAGGATTTTGAGACAATGGAAAACCAAGTTGAGACAATCAAATACACCCCTGAGAAGGCAAAACAAAACGCTCTTGCAAAACTTGATTTAATCCGCAAATGGCAAGAATTTCGCCGTAAGGCAGTAAACAAACTTCAGGCAGACTATGATTTTGTTAAACTGCACAATAGTTCAGATTCTTACCTTTTCAGTGTTTTAGGTAAAATCTCACGAGGAAGCCTGCATCGTTGGAAAGCAAGTTTAGACGGCACAGAGGATTACACAAGGCTAATTCCTAATTACAAATATGTTTCTGTTAACGAATACAGAACATGTCTAACGGATGAAGAAATCAAAATATTTATGGGCTTGCTCCTGCACCCGAATAGAATTTGTATCGGCAAAGCAATCGCACTTACAAAATACAAGCTCAAAGAGCAAGGCCAAAGTTTTATACCTGCAGATATTACATTTAGACGATATGCAAAATGGTTTAAGGACAACAATTACGATAAATGGGTGCTTGCTCGAGACGGCGAAAAGGCCCTTTCTGATAAAGTTGAACCGTATATTAAAAGAGATGCAAGTCTGCTTGATGTCGGGGATATTTTAGTCGCAGACGGGCATAAACTGGCGTTTCAAGTGATTAATCCGTTTACGGGCAAACCATGTCGTGCTACTTTAGTCGGATTTTTGGACTGGAAATCAACAGCACTGGTCGGTTATGAAATTATGCTTGAAGAAAACACCCAATGCATTGCAAGTGCCCTAAGAAACGCAATAATAAACCTTGATATGATACCTAAAATTGTCTATCAAGATAACGGCAGAGCATTTAGAGCAAAGTACTTTACATGCGGCAGCGGGAGTGATAGCTCGAAACGGAAGCGAGGAGCTTTCGTTGGAGAGCCAAACTCATTCTCGGATGATAAAGGATTTGGAGAATTAGGCTTTTATGGGCTCTATGCAAAACTCGGGATTGAAACGGTATTTGCAAGACCGTATAACGCAAGGTCAAAAGTTATTGAGAGGTTCTTTAAAGAATTTCAAGAAGGCTTTGAAAAACTAATGCCAAGTTATGTCGGCTCATCAATTATCAACAAACCTGCATACTTGAAACGAAACGAAATTTTTCATAAAAACTTACACCAAGATTATGTTCCTACCATAGAAGAAACAATCAAAATGATTGATATGTGGCTTAAGTTCAAGAACTCTCAGCCCTGCACAAATGCACCGAATATGACAATCGCAGAGGTTTTGGAAAATCGAAAGAAACAAAATATTGATATAAGTTTGCTTGATGACTTGATGCTGGCGACTGAAGTCAAAACAATTCAGCGAAATGGCGTAAGATTCTTAAATTGTGACTATTTTGACGAAAGATTATACGGGTTAAGAGGAAAAGTTTTAGTAAAATACAACCTGTTTGATTTAACTAATGTGAAAGTTTTTACCCCGAAAGGTGAATATTTATGCACAGCAGAGCGAGTAACCGAAACCCATCCAATGGCTAAGATTTTAGGAACAGTTGAGGATCTAGAGGATTACAAACAAAAAATTCAAAAACAGCAAAAACTTAAACGGAAAACGATAAAATCGGTTAAAAAATTATTGACTAATAATGAAATAAAATTTCTGGAATGTCATTCTGAATTTATTTCAGAATCTGCAACACAAGAGACCCTGAAACAAGTTCAGGGTGACAATAAGTTCAAACCTCGTTCAAATGGTGTTCAAAAAATAAACAACGGAGAAAAATCACTCCCGATATTCAAAAACAACTCAGAAAAGTATGAATATTTAATAAAACATAACCCAAGCGACACTTGGATTGCAGAATTTAAACAAACAAAGGAGTATAAATTGTTATATGAATAGCGGATTGCAAGCAGTGGGCGAAAGACGAAGTCGTACCCATTTATTGCGAGCAACCAAGAAAGGATAAAATGAAAAAAATCTTTATAAAGACTCGAAATGTAAGGAATTTTATAGGCTTAGTTGAAGCCCTGAAAAGTAAACCAAAAAACATTCCTAAAATGGGACTTATATATGGCGAGCCGGGGCTTGGAAAATCGCAAACGGCACTTTGGCTAGCCTGCAAGTATGACGGGATTTATATTCGAGCCTCAAACCTTATGACAAGCAGGTGGCTTGTAGAAGAAATTGTTAGGGAAATGGACGAACTTCCTCGGTATTTAACCTCAGACAACTTTAATGTCGTGATTAGCAAACTTATTCAAAAGCCCAAAATTATTTTTGTAGATGAAATCGACTACTTGATGAACAATTACAAAAGTGTCGAGACCCTAAGAGATATCCACGATAAAACAGATTGCCCGATAATCTTTGTCGGAATGGGCTTGGCTCTTAGAAAACTTGAAAGATACAAGCACCTGTATGATAGATTTAGCGAGATTGTAAAATTTGAAACCTTTGAAATAGAAGATTTGAGCCAAATTTTTAGCCAACTATCTGAAATACCGTTTACCCCTGATTCGATAGAATATATCCACAAAAAATACAATAGGTTCAGACAAATTGTACAGCTTATAGGCAAACTTGAAACTATTGCAAAAGAAAATTGTCTAACAGAAATTACATTTGAAATTATAAAGGAACTAGTATGAACATTGAAAAATTAGCTAAGAGATTAAAAGAATTTACCCTTGATGATATTGAATTGATAGCAGAATGCGATTGCAAAACAAAACTTGAACAGCTTTTGAACAGCAATAAAATACTTTTTGAAAACGGGATTTATAAATACAATGAGGAAACGAAAACGGGTGAAAATTATGAAATATTCAGCCCGCTAAAGAATAAACACCTAAAAATTAGTATAGAAGATGCAAAAGAATATTTTATGAAAAATTATGTCGAAAAATACTGCAAATTCGAGACCTACAGGAACTATAACGCAATTTTCAATTTTAATATTATACCTTTTATAAACTGCTATTACCTGCATGAAATTGATATTGAGTCGATAAAAGAACTTTTTAAAGTCTGCGAATTAAGACGACTGAAACCTCGCAGGATTAAAAACACAATGGCACTTCTAAATCAATTGATAAAATATTTCCAACACCTTGGAGTGATTGATAGAAGTTGCGTTTATCAGGTTAAAAAAGTACAAGACAAAAACCATTTTGGTATTGAAAACTTAATTTTTGAGGGCTTTTAATGAGCAAAATGAAATTATTTAAACAAGCAGAGCAAATGTATTTAAAAGGTTCGACCGTTAATGAAATCTCTTTAGAACTTAGGATTGCAAAAAGGACTTTGTTTTACTGGAAAAAGCAATATGATTGGGATAAAAAGCGAAAAGAATCAATGTATGATAAATCTCAGTTCAAAGAGGATTTAAAAAAGTTTGCCCAGAAACTTATGGAAAAAATCGCAAATAGTAATAAAACTAATAGCCAAATAAGCCAAGCAGAATACTATTCCCTCGTGAATATTTTAAACTTTCTCCCAGAATTGAAAGAAAGCAATACTCAAAATGAAACACACCAAATAAAAACAGAACTTTCTCCTGACTTCATTCGCCAAATCGAGCGTGAAATTTTAGGTATAGAATAAATCCCCCAAAATTTTTGTGCTATGCTTAAGAAAAAGGAGTTTTTAGAATGGCAATACCTGATTTTCAAACATTAATGTTACCGTTGTTGGAATTATTAAAAGATGGAAAGGTTATAAAGTTATCAGATATGGTTGAATTAATGTCTGATAAATACCATTTAACAGACGAAGAAAGAAATGAATGGTTACCTAGTAAAGTACAAAAGACTATGTATAATCGAGTTGCTTGGGCAAAACAGTATCTAAAAAATGCAGAACTAATAGATTCTCCAGAAAAAGGCTCTTTTAAAATTACTCAGAAAGGTTTAGATGTTCTAAAGACTAATCCAGAAAAGATAAACTTACGATTTCTAAAAAATCTAGAATCAGGAACACCATTTGCTAATAATACTGATGCATCAGATGAACATAATAATGAAAACAAAACTCCAGAAGAATTAGTAGAAGGAGCACAAGTTTTATATACAGAAAGTTTACAAGCCGAATTATTATCAAAATTGAAACAAATTGATCCTGTAAAGTTTGAACGAATAGTTCTGCAACTTATGGAAAAAATGAATTATGGTGTCGGCTCTATGACTAAAATGAGTCATGATGGCGGAGTAGATGGCATAATTGATGAAGATGAATTGGGGTTAGAAAAAATATACCTGCAAGCTAAAAGATACTCTGACAATAAAGTCAATGAAAGAGAAATGCAAAATTTCGCAGGAGCTCTAGGCTGTTCTCCGGTAAGAAAAGGAGTTTTTATAACAACCAGCTTTTTTGATGAAAGAGCTAAAAAGAAAGCAGCATCAGTCCAAGGCAAAATTATACGATTAGTAGACGGTGAAGAATTAACAAAATTAATGATTAAACATAATTTAGGTGTACAAGTTAAAACTAAAATCGAAATCAAAAAGATTGATGAAGATTTCTTTAGTGAGGAATAAATATGAACTTACACAAGAAAATGTGTATAGGATTAAGTATAGTATTTATCTTATCAATAATTATATTTTGTTTTGTAAAAAATGCTCACCCAACCATATCAAATATTTTAATTGCAATTATAACTGGTACTTTTATTTCTCTATATACATCTATAGTAAATTATTTACATTTAAAAGAAGAATTTTTTAATACCTTGTTTTATAATGGGGTCTTTATAAACTCTAGTTATGAACAAATTCATAAGCTTATTGAAAAATTGGATAGCACTTCAAATATGGAGCCTGTTGTTAATACCTTTCAAAATTATGCAGATTCTATAAGCAAATTAATTTCAAACATAAATTTTACAGAATATTCTCCTTTTTTAAATAATTCTAAAGAAGCAAAAACTGTAAATTATATAGATGGACTACTTTGTCATACAACACTAACCTTTATTATTTTAGAAATAAGCAAAATAAAAGTACAACAACTTTCATTATCGAAACAGGACATTTGTGAAAGGTTAAATCACTTAACAGAAATGGATTTACAAAAAATAGAGAAACAAAAAAATCAAATACATGATGCAATAGATATTTTGTATAAAAATACCAAAGCAATACAAGCAGATTTTTTAGGAAAAATGGATTATTTACATAAAAAAACTAACAATAAAACTCGTTGGTTTGAAGGTACCCGCGGTATAGTTGAATCAACAGAAAAAAATATTGATAATTATGTAAAAAGCTCTATTAATATAAAAAAATAATTTTATATCTTTTCAATATACCAATTCGAATTACCAAAGTGATTGAAGTTCCATTGTAATTGGAAGTAGAAATTGTATTCCACTGAGTTATCATCTTTAAAGTTATAAGAATACTTATTTAGCTGTGTTTTACGGTAACTATCAAAAGCTGTTTGTAGTTCCTTTGCAAACTTTTTTCTAAATTCAGGATATGATATTTCTAAGGTTTCTCTTGTCAGTTTATTTTTCAAAATCATCTTCAAACCCTCTTATATTATCAAGCTCTATATTGTACCTCTTGCCTTGCTTATCAACGCAAGTCGCATAATCTATCTCTGCATCGGCAAACTTGTTTTTCCAAATACAAATCAACAATCCGATTTCTTGTGTTTTTAAATTCAAAACCTTTGTTCCGTATAAGTGATAATCTTTTTCTGTCATTATTTATTCCTTAAGTATCAAATCTGAATAGATATCATCAGATTTTTGTGGATCAATTAAAAACTCTTTCATAAATACAAACCTTTCTCCGCAAGTGTTTTCACAAATTACAGTGTCGAAGTTATAGAATCCAATTACTTTGTAATACTCATTATCAGAGCTCTTAAAACCTTTAATCTTTTTAAGCTTGTATTTTTTGCCTAATTCAATCATTGTTACCTCTTATC
>CALUYB010000006.1 GCA_944324905.1 Candidatus Gastranaerophilales bacterium | reverse complement strand
GCAACCGCATGCGTGCTTCACACACTTATGCACTCATCTTCGCTTGCTAAGTGCAGTCGCACTAAGCTCGCTCGATTCGTGTAACAAAAGAAGAGCCGCTTTCGCGGCTGATTAGGGATATTTAATCGTTACATATCTTGTAACAAATGCTATTTTACAAAATTGTGCAAACTCGCACATCATCTGTTAAAGCGAATAAAATCTAATCTTTTCATATAGATATATGATGTCAAAAAAACATTCTTAAATGACAATATTATTAAAATAGGACTTGGGATATAGTATTAAATGAATCAAGAAAATATAGAGGTCGATTCATATAAAAAAATCGTAAGATTATCCGACGAAGAATTGAAAAATTTGTGGGAAGAATATTATCTTGATCGCACAAATAAAATTGTTCGCGATAAACTTATTGTCCAATATATTTACCTTACGCGCTACGTCATTGGGCGCGTTAAAGTTAATTTGCCACCCAGTTTTTCCTATGAAGACATTGCAAGTTATGGAGTTGAAGGTCTTATTGATGCTATTGAAAAGTTTTCACCAAACAAAGGTGCAAAATTTGAAACTTATGCCCTTATGAGAATTAGAGGCGCCATAATAGATAGAATTCGCTCATCGGATTGGCTACCGCGAACAATAAGAAAGAAAATTAAAGACATAAAATTAACTGCAGAAAAGTTAAAACAGGAACTTGGTCGCGCAGCTACAACTAAAGAAATAGCTGATGTTATGGGCATGGAAAAAGAAAAAGTTGAGGAAATTTTAGCCTCAGATACATCGGTTGATTCTCTCTACGATAAAAAAGGTGTTGGCGAAGATAGTGTTGAAATAATTGATACAATTGAAGATAAGAATTCCCAACGTCCAGAAGAGGAGATGGAGAAAAAAGATGCTAAGCGTGAACTTGAAGCTGCGCTTAAAAAACTCCCCGAACGCGAGAGAATGCTACTTGTATTCTATTACCACGAAAATATGACATTAAAAGAAATAGGTGAGGCAATTAACGTTTCAGAATCTCGTGTTTGCCAACTGCATGCTCAAGCGATTATGAAATTAAGAAATATATTGAGCGCAAAACGCACAGAGAGAATGAATAAATCTATTGTGTAAAATTTTCATTTACGAGTTTCATCTATTTTTTAAAAAATAGATGAAACATAAAAAGAAATGAAAAACTTGATAAACTGGCAGTAAAACGTAGCTCATATAAAAAAGCTTGATTGTAAGCGGTTAAATACTAACAAAAAATTAACTAATGTATTTGACAAATATTGCTAAAAGATGCCTCAGATAATTTAATATTTACTTTTATAGCAAAATCTCCCAGAACGACAAATACAGACACCCTTATGACCTATCACCCTGAACGACCCAAACCGTCACCCTAAACTTGTTTCAGGGTCTTACAACCCTGCTGGGCAGAGTCTCAATGATTTGCCAATTAATATCATAAATGTCCATTACTAAGATGCCGAAACAAGTTCGGCATGACAAAAAACCCGCCTGCTCATCGCAGCCGTCAGGGGCTTCACATTCTCAAGGCTCGCTTGCCCTCAAGCAGTGCAGTCGCACTAGCTTTCGAGCTGCGCTCGCAAAAAAAATGCTTGTTTTTTTTAGACAAGCATTTAAAACACGAGGATATTAAGAGAGAGTAATAAATGTACTTTTTTTATCCAGACAACTTCGCATAAACTCGCTTGTGTCGTGGTTTTTATCTTCCTTTAATTTTAATTCCCTTACTCTTTAATAAAGTATTTGCTCTATTAAAAATTGCCTTTTGATAAAAAAAATATTAAGAAATATTAAAAAGCCTGCCAAATCGGCAGGCTGCTAGTTATTTTTAAAAAGTTTATTTTACTTCTTTTGGCTCAATCTTTTTTGCGCCGTCTAAATCAGCATTTGAAGAAGCTTTTTTATTTTCATCTTCCCTATCAAGTTGTCTGTTAATTATAACAGTTTGCACAATTTGGAAAACATTACTTGTTACAAGATACAAAAGCACACCTGCAGGGATAGGGATGAAAATAAAAGTTAAACCTATCATAAGTGGCATAACTGTTCCCATAGATTTTTGAATTGCTTGCTGGGTAGGATCTTGTTGTACGCCTTTTTGAGTTGACATCATTACTTTTTGCGAAACCCACATAGTAAGTGCAAAAAGTAATACAAGGAAAATTACATCATAATGAACTTCACTTTGAACATCTGCAACTGGTACATTTGCTGCAAGAATATTATCTATAGGTAAAAATGTTACTTTTTCTGTTTCTTTTGTTTGATTATCTATAACATTAACTTCAACCTTTTTAATTTCCTTTAATTCAGCAAAAGTCAATTTTAAACTATCAGGATACATTTTAAGGTCAAAATTTTGTTTTGGTTTAATATCGCCCTGAACTGTAACAGCCTTTGTCGGACGGTCAATTTTAACATTTTCAAGTACCTTATCGCCCAAATATACAGTTGCAGTTTTACCTGCAGTAAAAGTATCATAAGGCCCAACAACGAATTTGCCGTCAAACGATTGCCCTGCAGTGCTTTTTATTGTTGCATCAAGTCTGTTGATAAATAAAAACTTAGCATTTCCGGCTTGTTGAATAAATTGTGGACTCATAAGAGCTGTATACAATAAAATAAAAATAGGCAATTGCAACAAAAGTGGCAAACAGCCTGCCATAGGGTTAAATTTGTGTTCTTTATAGAACTCCATCATCTTTTGTTGCATCATTTCAGGATTACTTTTGTAACGCTCCTGAATTGCTTTCATTTTAGGTTGCAAAATTTGCATATTGCGCATAGAGCGTTGCTGACTGATGCTTGATGGCCACATGCACGCTCTCACAATTATTGTCAAAAGTATAATAGCAAGCCCCCAGTTGCCTGCAAATTTTGCTAAAGCTTGTAATATTGAAAGGGTAAATCCTACAAAATCCATATTCTCTCCTATGTTGTCATGCCATTTTGGCGATTATCAATTTTAATTTTACCTTAAACATGATATTATTCACATATGAATTATACATTTGATACAATTTGTGCAACAGCCACACCACTTAGCACCGGAGGTATAGGTGTAATAAGGGTTAGCGGCGAAAATGCAATTGAAATAGTACAAAAAATATTTAGCAAAAAAATAACACCAAAAGTCATCAATCATGGTTGGATTTTAAAAAACGGCAAAAAAATTGACGAAGTGATTGTGCTTCCTTTTATTGCCCCGCACAGCTATACAGGTGAAAATGTGGCAGAAATACAAACCCATGGCTCACCTGTTGTTATAAATGAAATTTTAAATCTTGTACTTGAGAACGGCGCAAGACTTGCACAACGTGGGGAATTTACAAAAAGAGCATTTTTAAATCATAAAATTGATTTGTCACAGGCTGAAGCAGTGTTAGATTTAATAAATGCAAAAACGACAAAATCAGCACAAGGCGCTGCAAACAACCTATCCGGTGCGCTTAAAATAAAAATAGAGGAAATTAAAACACAAATAAGCGATATTTTAGGCAGAATCATTGCCTCGCTTGATTTTCCCGAAGATGTTGCAGAAGTTAGCTACGATGAAATAATAGAAAAAATTGAAAATTCTATAAAAAACATTGAAGATATACTGAAGAATGCCCGCATGCACAATATTTTAAGGCAAGGGGTTAAAATAGCCGTTGCAGGTCGCCCAAATGCTGGCAAATCGTCATTATTTAATGCTCTTTTAAATATCGACAGAGCGATAGTAACAGACATTGAAGGTACAACGCGCGACACAATTACAGAAACCCTTGATTTAAACGGAATTAGTGCAACTTTAATAGATACCGCGGGAATAAGAAACGAAAGTGCTGACAAGGTAGAAAAAATAGGTATAGAACAGTCAAAATCCGCAATTGAGCAAGCTGATGTTGTACTTTGCCTCTACGATGGGCAAGCGGAGATAAATGATAAAGACAGGGAAATTTTTGAACTTGCAAGAGATAAAAAACACATAATCGTGCGCACAAAATGCGATTTATGCCCATCGACATCACAAAATGGCGAAATTTCAATCAGCTCTGTTACAAAAGAAGGTATAGAAGAACTTAAAAACGCTCTTTACAAAGAAATAATAGGTCTAAACCCGACAGAAAATGAGTTTTTAACAAACCAAAGACATCAAAACTGTTTAAAACTCTCCCTTGAAGCACTAAATAATGCTCTAGAGGGCGCAAAACAACAGGAATTACAAGATTTAATAAGTATAGACCTTAAGGCTGCACTTACAAATCTGGGCGAAATTAGCGGAGAAGTCATTACAGACAATATTTTAAACAATATTTTTGAAAACTTTTGCATTGGAAAATAATTTTTGTAACAAAATGTAAACAAATTACACTAAAATGTTATAAAAAAATTTACATTGGGAATAGTAAAAGTGTAAAGATAATATGGCTAAAATAAGTTTCAAAAAGTTTTCTCTCTAATTCCTCTCTCTAATATGTGGTAAATTTACTGGCTCTTTGGGTCAGTTTTTTTTATGCTTGTTTTTTATTTTTTTGATAAAATAATTACGCTATGTTTATGGAATTTTTATACGCAAAAATACACAGAGCAACAGTAACAGATGCAAATCTTGAATACGTCGGCTCAATTACAATAGATAAAGCCTTGCTTGAGGCATCAAATATCAAAGTTAATCAAAAAGTTGAGATTTTAGACATCAACAATGGTGAAAGATTTTCCACATATGTCATAGAGGGTGAAAAAAATTCAGGCACTATTTGCTTAAACGGTGCTGCCGCAAGAAAAGTGCAAAAAGGTGACAAAGTTATTATTGTTACTTACGCCATTATGGACGAAAAAGAACAACAATCATTCAGTCCAAAAATTGTGCATGTTGATGATAAAAACAGAATTGTTTAATTTCTTGAAAGTGCAACTTTTCCGCTTCTTACAAAGTCTTTGTAGCCGTATGGTTTTATAAGCTCTATTAATGCTTGAATTTGTTTCTCATCCGCAACAATTTGCAAAGTATAGTTTTTGTCGGTAATATCAATAACTTTTGCGCCTGTAACTTCTGCTATTCTTAAAATTTTATCAGCATCTTCGTCTTTAACCTGCAACTTAACCATAACAATTTCTCGCTCAATAGCATCATTTACAGATAAATCCGAAACTTTTAAGACAGGTATAACTCTATGTAACTGCTTGCAAATTTGCTCAACAGCTTCATTTGTTGCAATTGTTGTAATTGTTATTTTTGAATAATTTCTATCTATTGTAGGTGCTACAGTAAGGCTTTCAATATTGTAGCCTCTGCCTGAAAACAAGTCCACAACACGTGATAAAACACCGGATTCATTTGTTACCAAAATAGATAATGTATGTAATGTGCTCATTTTTTCTCCTAGCAAACTTTTTGGTCATTTGAAAGTAAAACTTTATTCAATGGTTGGCCTGCAAGCACCCAAGGATAAACCATTTCAAAGTTTTCTACAACAAAATCAATAAATACCGAACAATTAGATTCCATTGCTTCTTTTAGCGCAGGGATAATATCTTCTTCTTTTTCAACTCTAATGCCCTTAGCCCCATAAGCCTGTGCAAGTTTTACAAAGTCAGGCGCGGAAATTTTTGTTTGGCTGTAGTGCTTATTAAATAATTTTTCCTGCCATTGGCGAACCATACCTAAATAACCGTTGTTAATTACGCAGTTGATAACTTTCAAACCATAATCCATACATGTTGCAAGTTCTTGAATATTCATCTGGATTGAGCCATCACCTGCAATATTTATTACAAGAGCATTTTTATCCGCAACGGCAGCACCTACTGCAGCAGGAAAACCAAATCCCATTGTTCCTAAACCACCTGATGTAATAAAACGGCGTGGTTCATCAAACTTAAACATTTGCGCACACCACATTTGATGTTGTCCGACTTCAGTACAAACAATAGGTCTAAAATCCTTTGTATATTCATAAATTGTTTCAATGACCTTAACTGCACTTAACTTGTCTGAAGGACACTCAGGAATTGCACGTTTTTGTTTCCACTCGTCAATTTGTTTAAGCCATTTTTCTTTTGCAACATGGTCAATTGTAAATGGTTTTGAAGTCAATTCTTCTATCATTGCGCCAAGAACATTTTTTGCATCGCCAACAATTGGAATATCAACTTTTACATTTTTAGAAATTGAACAGGGGTCAATATCTACGTGAATTACCTGAGAGTCTCTTGCAAAGCGCTTTAGACAACCAGTAATTCTGTCGTTAAAGCGAGTGCCGACAGCAAAAATAACATCAGCATGGACAACTGCATAATTTGCCCAGTAATTTCCATGCATACCAAGCATACCAAGACTTTGTGGTGAACTTTCTGGATATGTGCCCTTACCCATTAAAGTGTGAGCAACCGGCATTTCTAAAAGTTGAGCTAATTTTGTTAGTTCATGGTGTGCGCCTGCCTGCAAAACACCACCACCTGAGATAATCACAGGGCGTTGCGCCTCTCTTAAAAGTTTCAATGCTTTTGAAATTTGCAAGGGGTGACCCTTATAAGTTGGGTTATAGCTTACCAGTTTTACTTCTTTTGGATAGTCAAAAGTAGTTTTTGCCGTTAAAATATCTTTTGGCATATCAATTACAACAGGGCCGGGTTTGCCCGTTGTAGCAATATAGAAAGCTTCTTTTATAACCCTTGCTAAGTCTTTTACATCTTTGACAAGGTAATTGTGCTTACAGCAAGAGCGTGTAATGCCAACTATATCAGCTTCTTGAAAAGCGTCATTACCAATTTGATCTGTTGAAACCTGTCCTGTAAAAACAACGAGCGGATAACCGTCATAATACGCATTTGCAATACCTGTTATGGTATTTGTAGCTCCGGGACCTGAAGTTACAAGGGCAACGCCGGGACGACCTGACACACGGGCATAACCTTCTGCAGCGTGAATTGCAGCTTGTTCATGTCGTACTAAATAGTGTTTAATTTTGTCCTGATTGTATAATGCTTCATATATATTTAAAATGACACCGCCGGGGTATCCAAAAATCTCGTCAACTCCCTCTGCTTCCAATGATTTTAGGAATATTTCCGCACCTGTGAACATTTCTTTAGCCATGCTTTTTCTCCATTAGTTTTTGGTATAATTGCATTATACTATGAAAAAATAAGACGGCGAATTTTTTTATCATGAAAAAAATAAAAATATCAGGAGATTTAACAGGAGGTGTTTTAGGGGCAGTTATTGCGCTACCGCAAGCATTAGCCTTTGGAGTTGCGATAGGAGTAGGTGCTGCAAGCGGTTTATGGGGTGCAGTTATCTTATGTTTTACAGTTGGAGTTTTTGGCTGCAATCAACCGCTTTTATCAGGCCCAACAGGCCCGGCTGCAATTGTAACAGCTTCAGCACTAGCAACTTTAGGTGGTAAGCCTGAAGCACTTTTTGCAGTAATTTTTCTTGCAGGTATTTTTCAAATAATAATTTCAAGAACAAAGTTAATCGATATTGTAAAATACATTCCCTACCCTGTTATTTCAGGATTTATGAACGCAGTGGGTACAATTTTAATTATATTGCAGCTCAGCCCGTTTTTTGGCAATAAGTCCTTTGCAACACCACTTTTAGCATTAAAAAATCTTTCTTATTCTGTGCTAAATATAAACGAAAATGCGCTTGCAATAGGCTTGTTAGCACTTGCAGTTATATTTTGGACACCTAAAAAAATAACTAACATAATCCCCTCACAAATTTTAGCACTCATAATCACAACCCTGGCTGCGGTTTTATACGGGCTAGAGCTCCCAACGGTTCAGGGAGTAAGTGCGCATTTACCCAATATTATTTGGGCAGATTTTTCAAATTTAAAAATGCTAATTATCCCTGCACTAATTATAGCTATAGTTTGCTCATCAGAAAGTTTATTAACAAATCTGGTTGTGGATTCACTCACAAAAACTAACTGCAATAACAACAAAATGATACTCTCGCAAGGTATAGGCAATATTATTTGCTCTCTTTTTGGTGCAATATGCGGTTCAGGTGCCACAATGCGCTCTGCAGCAGCCATTAAAGCAGGCGGTACAACAAGATTTTGTTCAATATTTTGCGCGATGATTCTTCTTTTAATTATTTTATTTGCAAGTGATTTTGCAAATAAAATCCCACTAAGCGCGCTTGCAGCAGTACTTTTCAAGGTTGGTTTGGATATTGTAGATACTAAACTTTTAAAAGTTGTAAAATACGCACCAAAACAAGATTTATTTGTAATGCTGACAGTTTTTCTGTTGACAATATTTTACGATATTATAATTGCCGTAAGCACAGGAATTGTACTAAGCGCATTGATTTTTGCAAAACAGCTCGCAGATAAAACAAATGTTAAATTTAAAGATATAGAGGATAAGCACACAATTGAGCTTGAGAAAAAATTGCAGGATGAAACAGGATACAAGATAAGAGTTGTGCACATTTTGGGTGAATTTTTCTTTGGAAGCGCAACACAAATTATCTCACATTTTGAAGAAATTCTGGGTACAAAATTTTTAATTATTTGTTATGAATCTGAAAATACTTTTGATATAAGTGCTATTTTTGCGCTTGAAGATATAATTACAAGGTTAAAATCTCAAGAGATAATCCCGCATCTTGTAATTAAAAATTCTCAAATTTTTGAGCAGCTTGAAAAATTAAATATAGCGGATCAAATAGGTAAAGAAAACATATTTTGCGATGAAGAAGAAGCAATTAAACATGCTAAAAATCTTCTTAAACTTGAAGCAATTAAAAAGCGCAACTGATATAGTCTACAGGGGAATAAAATTTTAAACTGTTTTGTTTAACCTTTCAAAAAAGAAAGGAAACAAAATGACAAACAAACTTGACATATTTAAATGCAATGTCTGCGGAAACATTGTAGAAGTAGTACTTTCAGGCGGCGGCGAGCTTGTTTGCTGTAATCAACCGATGGAGCTTTTAAAACCAAAAACCGCTGATATTACAATGGAAAAACATGTACCCGTATTAGAAGAACATGACGAAGAAAAAATTGTACGAGTAGGTTCTACCCCTCACCCTATGGAAGAAGACCACTATATTCAATTTATAGAAGTTATTTCAAAAGACCACAAGTGGGTAAAAAGAAAATATTTAAAACCCCATGAACAACCTGAAATGAAGTTCAAATGCAAATGTGATAAGAAATTTGATGCATTTGAACTATGTAATTTACATAGTCTTTGGGAAAACAAATTTGAGGGGGAAAATTAATATGGATAACAAATTAATTGAACTTTTAAACCAGCAAATTAATTTTGAGTTTTACAGCGCATATTTATACCTTGCAATGTCCACATATTTTAGTGAAATAAATATGGATGGCTTTGCAAAATTTATGAAAAGTCAGGCAAAAGAAGAACTTGAACATGCGCAAAAAATTTATGATTATCTGCTTTTAAGGAACGAAAAAATATCATATCAAAGAATTGAAGCACCTGATACAGACTGGGTTAATGCTCAAGATGTGCTAAATGATGCAATTGAACATGAAAAAATGATAAGTTCCAAAATCCACGAACTTTACAAAAGCGCAAAAGAATTTGATGACTTTGCAACAATGAATTTTCTAAATTGGTTTGTTGAAGAACAACTTGAAGAAGAAGAAAAATTCAGAGTTTTAAAAGAAAAAATAAAAGCATTTGACGAGTGTGCCTGCACTCTTGAAGCTATGGACAGAGAGCTTAATAAAGACTAGAAAATGGGGCAAATGCCCCATTTATTTTATATTTTTTGCACAAAAATCTTTTATTGAACACTTATCACAAAGAGGTTTATGAGGTTTGCATATATTTTGCCCATGGGTTACAAGCAAAGTGTTAAAATCAATCCAATATTTTTTTGGCAATTTTTCCCTGAGCGCAAACTCTGTTTCATCAGGATTTTTTGTTTTTACATACCCCAAACGATTAGAAATTCTATGCACATGGACATCTACACATATTGCAGGTTTGTTAAAACCCTTGGTTAAAACCAAATTTGCAGTTTTTCTTCCTACACCTTTGAATTTTACCAATTCCTCAATAGTATCAGGAACTTTTGAATTGTATTTCTCGACAATTTCACGTGATAAATCAATTATTTGACGAGCTTTATTCTGGTAAAATCCGACAGGATAAATTGCCTTTGATAAAATTTCACAATCAACATTCATAATCTCTTGCGGAGTTTTACCAAGTTCTAGCATGCGCATTGCAGCAGGGTAGGTTGTTTTATCATTTGTCCTTAAACTTAAAATGCAGCAAATCAAAACAATGTAAGGATCTGCTACATGTTCCATAAACTCAACAAAATCAGTCCTTATAACTGCATTTGTCTCGTTGTCTTTTTTTAAATTTTTAACTATATTATCTATATCCATTTTGGCAACTTGCATATAATGATAGTTGTGATTATAATACGTAAAAAAGGAGAATACAAACCATGAGTAACGCTAAAGACATAAACGATGCAACTTTTGAAGCAGAAGTTTTAAAAAGTGAAAGCCTTACACTTGTTGATTTTTGGGCACCTTGGTGTGGCCCTTGCAGAAAAATGGGTCCTCTACTTGATGAAATTGCTGCAGAATTTGAAGGCAAACTAAAAGTTGTAAAAATTAACACTGATGAAAACTTAAAAACCGCAAAAGAATACCAAATAAGCGGTTTGCCAAGCTTATTGCTATTTAAAAATGGCGAAGCTAAAGAAGTTATGGTTGGTTTAATGCCAAAATCAGCTATTATTTCAAATATTGAAAAACTTTTATAAAATTAACGCCTCCTTTTGGAGGCGTTTTTATTATTTTAAAAATGTATTTTTGTAATTAGGGATTTTAAATTCTCTTTTATCTTCATCTGTTCTTGCAAATATTTCATAAACTTCAAGTGATTTATCTTTTGCAGAATTAACATATTCTTCACTCAAATACTTTTTGTAAGTATCATTTAAATCACCGCTGTAGTTACCTAAAATCTTTGCAAAGTCGGAAAGCTCAGCCCTATTTGCACCACCTGCGTATGCTTTTGTTTTTGCATCCGTTCCTGACGGGCGAATTTCAACAAATTTATCGCTAAAATCAAGATAAGTGCCATCGCCCACAAATTTAACATCAAGTAAATTTGAAAAATCAAGATTGCCAAATGTTGACGAGAGAATTTCTTTTATGTTTTCAAGTGTGATTTTATTTTCATATTTAGCAATTGCAAGCGCAAGATAGAAAATATCGTTTTTAGTTCTCAAGCCTTCGCCCTTGAGTTTTGCCTCTTTTAATTTTTCAATATTAGGTTCTGACTCATTATAATATGCAATGTCTTCTCTTACGTCAAACTTTGCAATAATGTTATTTTTAGCATAAACACTGTTTAAATGCTCCCATAGAGAAACATTAAGGCTCGCAACAAGTGCAGATGTAACAATTATAGCCTCAGTTGCACTTTTTTCTCTCATCGCAAGAGCGCATCTGCCGCCTAAAGATTTAATAAGTTCTTCCGAACCTATAATCATACCTCCTGATTCTTCACCGCCAAAAATCATTCTGGGTGAATCTCCAAGCGAAATTGTTTTCCCAAAAATATCAGTTATTTTAATATCTTTTACACCTTTTTCAATTTGATATTCGATTTTCTTTGTTGCACTTGCTATTTCTTTAAAACCAACAGGAGTATTAATAACATCAATACCGTTATTTTTAGCCCATTCATCCCAAGTTTTTGAACTTGCGGTGGTTTTTATTATAAAACGTTTGTGTTTGTCGAATGTGCCATTTTCTTTAAGCAAATGTGCCCAAAAATCCATAATCATTAAAAATGCCTGATTTGCACTGAATACGCATAGTATGCGCTCATCATCAAGTTTTACCGTATCTACACCAGCATCATTAACTTGCTTTTCTTTTTTAATATCTTCAACCTGAACAACACTCAACCTGTCATGGTCAGGGTCTGTTACAAGGCAGACAGTACCTATTGGGTATTTTTTTAATTTTTCATCATATTTAAGTGTTTCAATAACAGGGAAATATTCCTTACCTTCTTTGTTTTTTGCAACAACCGTAATGTCAAGCGACCAATCATAAAATTTAGAGTCTTTTATATCTTTTCCAATTGAGTGGAAAAATGGGTCTTCTTGAGTATTTAGCCAGTCGAATTTGCTTTCAATACCCAGTTTATTTAATATTTTACTTAAAGTATTGTAAGCAGCTCCACCAACAGCATCAATTACAATTTTCTTATCGAAATTTTTAATTAATTCAACATTTTTTTGATTAGCAACACCATTTTTTAAGTATTCAACATACAAGTCAATACCGTTGTTTAGCTTTTCCATTGTTTTTTCATCAATTAAGTCGTTTTGAGATGATTCAAATTCAATTTTATATTCACCATCTTTTTCAACAGTATTTAAAATTTCCTCGATTTTATTCACAAATTCAATACTTTCATCGGGCAAAAACTGCGACCCTTGATTATTTAAGTCTTTAGTAGCATTTTTTACACTTATGCCATGGGAGCTTGTAATATATTCTGCACCAACCAAATCAAGCTTAAAGGCAAGAAAAGAAGCAAGCCAAATTGGTATAGTTTGACGCTCAACAGGAGTAAGTGTTCTAATACCTAGAGCACTTTGAATACGTGCAATTATATCAAGATAAGTTTTTGAATTATAGCGAACTTCACAACCTACAAGCTTTATAAGTTCGTCTTTAGGGTATTTTTCCTTTAAAACCAGTGCTTTTGCAAGTGTAGCAAGAGTTATACCTATTGTATTAATGGGAAATCTTGTATCATGGGGGTATAAAACATTTTGAGGGCCTCTAATACCTGCTGTTGAAACCATTGCTTCTTTTTTGTACCCCTCAAACCATTTTTTCAGCTCGAGCCTGTCAACAATTTCATTTGTAAGAGTAAAAGTGAATTTATTTTTATCTTCATAGTTAAAAATTTTATCTTGTTTAATGCTTTCAGGGGTATTATTTTCGACACCTTCAAGCAACATCTTTTCAAGCTGGGATGGATTTTCTTTGCTCATAAAAACTCCTTTTTTGTTAATGCAACTTTAGAATTATTTTAACATAAAATAATTTTTATGCTTTTTGAGCCTTTTTCTTTTCCTGATCTTCAACTTTTTGCGAAATTGTCTTTTTACCCGTCAACTTGGACATAAAGCGGAAATATTTACCCCAGAAGTCGTTGCGTTCAAGATTTTGTCTGTCATGTTCTTGAATTTCTGCGCGCGACATTTTCTTGGTTGGCACACCAATTGACTTACGTATTAAGTTTTCATTTGTAAACTCAGTTGCTGCAGCAACAGCACCTGCACCAATTAAGCTGCCATGGTAAGCTGATTCAAATACTGAATTAAACAAGTTCATAAGCAGTGAATTAAAGAAGAAATTTGAAACTTTATGCATTACACGTTCTTTTGCGACAGCGTTTGCACCTTCAACATCTTCGCCATGAGATGTTATTAAAACTTCATTTCTATAGTCATTTACAAAGAAATAACTTGCAATCAAAGTAACAAGAGGTCTTGAAATTGCCGCTAAAGAAGAATTTTTATAGGTAGATTTACCTGTTTTGTTTTCTGCAGCTATAATTGTCTTTCGTTTAATCAGCTTACTAAACTCATCAGGTGTAATTTTGCCTGCATCAAGCTTATTTTTAGCCTTATCATATATTTTATAAAGGCTCATTAAATCTTCAGAATTAATTTTAGATAAATCTTTTGAGGCTTCTTTTTCAAACAGTCCGCGCATAATTTTAGTCGGGAATCTTATAACGCCCCAAACAAACCCAAACGGATATGTTACAGCCTTTATAAATGGTGCCACAAATTTCTTATCAACTCTGCCTAACTTCACATATTCGACATTTTTGCCATCAACTTGTTTAATAATTTTTGTATATTTATCACTTTCAAGCGCAGTTGATAATTTTCTTGAAAAATCAGTCAGACCAAAATCATTTGATATTTTATCAAGCATTCCCCTTGCATTATCAAGCGGCACAAGGTAATCTTTTTTGGTTAACAAATCAACAGCATCATCCATGCCTGCTCTAATATTTTTTAACAAAGAGTTAAATTTTTCATTTCTGCTTCTTGCAAAGCAAACACCAAGACCTGCAACCAATAATACGCCGAATGCCTTGAGTAAGTTTTGAGCATTTAGGGGAGTAGCATTGTTGTCTTTTTTCTTTTCTATATTTGAGCCCGTGAATTTTGTTTGCACTGTTTTATTATTTTTATCATTGGCAACAAACTGCCCAAATACATTAGAATCAGACTTGTTTAATAATACTTTGTTATTTTTGTTTGAAGTATTATCTTGTATTTTCTTCTCATTGCTTTTATTCTTCTTATCATGCTTATGATAAGAATAATCCTTTGCTTCTTCAGGCTTTAGCGGGCGCAATGGCATGCCACTCATAATTCTTGATAAAATCTCGGAAATCAAAGTTGTGCCTGCAATTGTAAATAAAGCAACATATTTATTTGAATTTGCATACTTAGATAACGCCCCTAACGTCAAAAACGTCATGCCGGCGCTCATTAAAATCCTTGAACTTTCCTGTTTAAACCTTTTCTTTTGAGATTTTTTTGCAAGCGCGTCGTCATCGTTTTGCATTCTTGAAATATTATAAAAATCAATGCCTGCCATTGTAGCGCTTACAAGACCTGTACAAATTCTGTTGATTGTTCTCTCGTCAGCGGTTTTGTAGTTACCCTTGACGCTACTTGCAGCATGGAGCATGTTGTGCAGAACTGTTTCGGGTGTGTCAGAAAAATCACCGGCTAAGGCTTGGGCTGCCCTTGGCCTTATGTGTTGCATAGCGCTGTTTGTAAGTTTGTTGAAAGCTTTTTCATTGCTTGCAATATCTGAAAAAGCTCCTTGCATAATGCAAAAAATTTCTTCTGCGTTTTTTGCGTTAGCCCTTTTTTGCAATACGTTTGAATTTAGCAAACTTTTTGCACCATCAGACAGCACCGGAACTTTTTCTAATCTTGAAACACCTCTTAAAGCCCAGCTTGTCACATCAAGCCATAAGTCTTTAAAAGGATAAGCAGCGCTTTTTAAAAATTTCGGCAGGATTCCATCCTCTACAAAAGTCACCCCGCCGTTTTTATCAAATATTATTTTTTTATCAAACTTTAAAAATTCCGAAGAAAACTCTCGAAACTCTTTTTCCATTACGGAAAATTCATCACCGAAAAGTTTATTCAGCTGGTCTTTTCTAACGTTATAATCGCTAAAATGAACTGAACTTTTTGTTAATTTATTACCAACTGCCGATAAAGTTGAACCTAAACCCGTAAAATTAATTTCTTGGTTTTTGGAATTTAAAGGTGAAAAAGTGGAGGCATTTTTTTTGTTAATGTTTTGCCTTTGTCTTATAATATTTGAATTTATAACCTTCAAATCCATTTTTACTCTTAAATTATTTCACACTCTATATTCGTGCTTCAAGCAATTGTAAAGTAAACTTTATAATTTCAAACTCGCACTTTTATAATTACAAAACATGTGAAAATATTATTTGCTACTTTAAAATAGAAATTTATATTTTTGTAAAAAATTTGTCTGAATTAAACAAATATTCTATTCTGTAATTATGGAAACTTACGGGAAAATTGTACTAGTAGATGATGAAGTTATGGTCACCAGAACTCTTGAAACCCTTCTAAAACTTGAAGGGCTTAAAGATACAGAGTCTTTTAATGACCCGCTTGAAGCATTGGAATATTTAAAAATAAATCAGTGCGAGCTCATAATTTCTGACTTTATCATGCCAAAAATGGAAGGTATTGAATTTTTATCCCGCGCAAAAAAACTTCCCATGCAAGAAGATACAACACAAATTCTTTTAACAGGTTATGCTGACAAGGAAAACGCAATAAAGGCAATTAATGAAGTTGGGATTTTTAAATACATTGAAAAACCTTGGAACAATGATGATTTAGTTTTAAATATAAAAAATGCAATTGAAAGAACAAATTTAAAAAGAGCTTTAAAAGAAAAAATTATTCAGCTCAAAAAGGCAAATGACGAGCTTGAAGAATATTCAAAAAATCTTGAAGCACTGGTTCAAAAAAGATCAAAAGAGCTTTATGAAAGCAGGGAAAAACTAAACGCCATTTTTACAAATTGTGCAGATGGCATTGTAACATTTAAAAAAGATTGTGCTATAAATTCGCTAAATCAAGCAGCATGCGAGCTTTTTGGGACTTGCGAAAAAGAACTTTTAAACAAAAATTTCTTTGAACTGATAATAAATGAAAAAAATCAAAGGCATGAAAATCCTTTCAAGTCAAAAAAACCTGTATTTTTACGGGATTTTAGCCTGGTAAATTACAAAAATAATACAAAAATTCCAATAGAAATAAGCCTTGCAAAAATTGAAAATGATAAAGATGGCTTTGTTGTTGCGGTTATAAGAAATGTATCTTATCAAAAAGAAAACGAACGATTGCGCGATGATTTTATTGCAACACTTACACATGACTTAAGAACTCCACTGCTTGCTGCAATAAGCGGTCTGGATTTTATGCTCAAGGGAACACTTGGTGAAATTAGCGAAAAACAAAAAGAGCTGACTCTTGCTATGAAAAAGAGTAACGAAGATATGCTTGGACTTACAAACGCCCTGCTTGAGGTTTACAGGTATGAGGCAGGCAAAATATTTTTATGCAAAACAAGATTTTGTGTAAATGAGCTTATAAAAGATTGCGCAAAAGAGCTTGAGGTGCTTTTTAAACAAAATAATACAGAAATAATTTTTGATTTTGAAATTGAAGAATTAATGATAAACGCAGATAAAAACGAGATACGAAGGGTAATTTCAAACCTTTTGGGAAATGCAATAAAACATGGGGGCGAAAACACTAAAGTTATAGTTAGAAGTCAAAAAATTGGCAAAGACGCGCAAATTAGCGTTGAAGATAACGGGGTTGGCTTGAGCGAGGAAGACCAGATGAAACTTTTCAAAAGATTTTCACAAGGTACAAGCAAAAAACGCTCTTGCTCTACAGGGCTTGGACTTTATTTGTCAAGAAGAATTGTAGAAGCTCACAATGGTTCAATTTGGGTCGAAAGCGAAGTGGATAAAGGCTCAAAATTTATCTTTAACCTTAAAAATGCAGCTCTTGAGGATAAGGTTTTATTATGAGTAATGACAAAATAAAAATTTTAATTGTTGAAGACCATTTGGTTGCAAGGATGGGGATTGCAATTGTTGTTGAAAACACTCCACAATTTGAACTTTTAGGACAGGCTCAAGATGGCCAAGAGGGTGTAAATCTTGCCCTTAAACTCAACCCCGACGTCATTTTAATGGATATTGGCTTACCTAAAATTGACGGCATTGAGGCAACAAGAAGAATTAAAGAATCAGGACTTAACTCCTCTATTTTAATGTTCACATCTCGCGATAGCAATGAAGATGTCTTTGCTGCACTAAAAGCAGGGGCTGATGGCTACATTATGAAAGGTTCAAATGAACAAACTTTAATTAATGCCATTGAAGCAGTCAGTCAAAAAGCAGGCTGGCTCGACCCACAGATTGCAAGAATTGTACTATCGGGCATTAACGAGCAAAAAGAAAATCAACAAGACAAAACAAAAGCGGCAAATAATAAGTATGGTTTAACAAAAAAAGAACTTGAAGTTCTCTCTTTAATTGTTGAAGGATTATCAAATCAAGAAATTGCACAAAGATTGGTTGTATCCCTTTCAACCACAAAAGCGCACGTACATAGTATTTTGCAAAAGCTCTACCTTACAGACAGAACAAAAGCAGCAGTAACAGCTATTAAAGAAGGTCTTGTGCAAAGATGAAAAAGCTTTTAGCACTTGTTTTATTTTTACTTTGCATTTGCCAAAATGCCCATGCTTTTAAGTTGCACAATCCATTTTCTAAAAAAAGCAAACAAGAAGCTGAAAAAATGGTTCAAACCAAAGAAGAATGGGAAGAAAAGGCAAAAAATATCAATCTTGAGGATAGAAAAATCCCGTCCTACCAAAGACCTCAGGACAAAGATTTTAAACCCAAAACTCCGCCATCAAAAAAATTTGTAAAATACAACATTAGCGCAGGTAATAGGGAAGTAAATTTTTCTGAAATACAAAATAAACTCGACATAAGGGGTCAAGGGGTTTTTGACAGGCGCATGAAATATATGGCATATGGCGAATATTACTATTCACCCTCATGCAATCAAATTTCAAGTGACATATATGTGCAAAAATTAAAAGGCAGCTTAAATTCAATGAATAGAGCCTTAAGCGCGAGCGTACTAAACACCAGAAGAACTCCTGCAATTTCAACAGGTACGGAAGAATTCAGGGAAAATCTTTTTTCAACCCTAACAATTGTAGATTTTTCTTCGGACTCTACAAAACTCCTTGTAAAAGAAAAAGTAGGCTCAGCAAAAGAAGGTATTTTTAGAAATTACATTTGGATTTATTTTATGGATGGCGAACAAGACCAATGGTTTGCAATAAAATTTGCTCAAGTAAATGAAGCAATTAAAAAATACCACGCAAAAACAGGACTGGCGCTGGATAATTACAGGTGGGATATTAAACCCTTGGGCTTTAGCAAAGAAAATCCGCAAGTTGTTGCAATAGAGGCTTTTGCTTGGGACAAGGATAAAAAACAAATCTTTTTAGGCTTATGGGGGCTTGATTGTACAAATGCCTCTGTCAACTTGATTTCAGCAACGCCGGTGCCAATTGAAATAAGTGCAAACGGCATAATAGTAAAAGAATTTTTGCCATGACCCTGTTGAAATGTTAAAAAATGTGCTATAATTATAGTAGTTGGAAGGGCAGCGGCAAGATGATTGATGTTAGGAACTATTCTTTTTTAGGTCAAAGAAATCAAAAGCAAGAATTAGAGCAACTTAAAAAAGAAAACTACAGCAGAATTTACTCCCATGAAGCAGCACATAAAGCTGCTGCAGGCTCTTTGGGCGGCCCGATTGTTATTGAGTACAGCCCTCAAGGCATTCCCGTTGGCGGACATGTCAGCATCAAAATCCCGACATTAAACAAATCTAACCCTGACGAAACAATTTCACAAGCAAAACAGGTCAGAAGGGCAGCTCTTGCCCCGGGGTCTGATTTATCAGATGCAGATTTAAATGTTGCAAGACAAGCGCAAAGTGTTTTAAACGAAGCACAAGATTTTAAAAGGGATAACTCAAAACAAGGCGAAACTCTTGATATAATAGGTTAATTACCTTTTGAAAAGACAGGCGGCGTTTGTATATAATTTGCCTTCAATTTGTTGTGCGAAAAATCTTCTTTGATATTTTTTGAAGATTTGATTTTTTGCAATCCCAATTCATACATGACTTTTTCCAGTTCAAAATTTTTCTCCTCATAATTTATAAACTTTGCATTTTGAACATTTGAAAAATCTTTATAAACATTAGAATCACAAACAACTGTGCGATTTTTTATTTTTTTCTCAACTTCATCTTTTAAAATAAGCTTTATTTCATCACCATCATAAAAATAATACATAAGACGTCTTGCATCCAGCAAAACTACTGCATCTTGCTCGCCGCAGGCTTTTTTTAGAATTTCACAAGAATTTAACCCAACTACAGGCAAATTAAGTTCAAGAGCCATGACTTTTGCAACGCTTAAACCTGCGCGAATGCCGGTAAAACTCCCAGGGCCGCAGTTTGTAACAATAACATCAAGCATTTGCAGCTGCATATTCAACTCAGCGCACATTTTTTTAATTTCAGGAATCAAATAAGCGCTATGGTAGTTTTTTTCATCACTTTTTATTTCTTTGGATAAAAATTTCTCCCCATGGCTGATTGAAATATATGTCTTATCTAAAGATGTGTCAAAACAAAGAATATTCATTTGCTCGCCTCAAAATCTTTTATAATATTTTTTGCAAAAATTTCATTTTGCTCGCCCATCGGCTCAAATTCAAAAATTCTCGGGTCGCCTTCTTCGTTATATTCAAGTACATCAGGGTAAACGATTTTAACATTCAACCTGTCATAACTTAGCGCACCACAAGAAAAATCAGCCCACTCAACAAAAGTTAAGACCCCTCGTTTTGAATAATCCGCAAGCTCTTGCTCAATTGTTTTAATGCCTTCATTTTCAAGGCGATATAAATCAAAATGATATATAGGCAATTTATAGTCCATATACTCGTTTAATATTACAAAACTGGGGCTTGTAACTTTTTCTTTAACGCCCAATTCCTTTAAAACATATCTTACAAAAGCAGTTTTTCCTGCACCGATATCGCCATACAAAGATACAAAACACCCATCAGCAGACAGATTTTTAACAAAAGCTATGGCAAGCTTTTTTGTATCTGATAAATTTTTGCACTCGATTTTCATAAATAAATTTTAACATAAATATACAATTACTAAAGTTTTGACAAAAACCTGCCGAATCATTAAATACGGCAAGGATACAGTGTATGTGGCAGAAAGGCGAAGCTTAATGAACGAATACTTAAATTATGGAGAGTACAATCCAGATCTGTGTGAATTTAACCCCAGAAGCGCAGAATTGGAAAACGAGTTAAGAGAGCTGGTGCAAAATGTTGAAAATCCGAAAATGTCATTTTTTCAGGATTTTATGAAAAAAATTATACTCCTGTCCTCCGCACAAAACTAGTAAACGCCCCTGAAGAAATTCAGGGGTTTTAAAATATTTTCTTTCCGCCCTGCTCGTGGAACTGACCACCTGCACAAACAAGCTCAATTACTTTTAGCAAAAACTCCCTTGGCGCGTCAATAGGGCTAATTAAAAATTCCTGATTATCCTTATGTCTTATTGTCATTATTGAATTTTGAGTTTTTTCCGCAGGAACATACAAAGACGCTATTTCATTGTCTAAAAGCGCCTTCATTTGTGAATCGTAGTCATCTGCACCTTTCATAATTAAATTATAATTGCCGTTCAGTGCAAAAATTCTACCGCAAAACAATGGCGCTCTACCCTCTTGAGGCAAGGCTTTGGGTGAAATATTAAAACGAGATGTAAAAGTTATTTTATGCCACAAAATATTAACATAGGCAAGAGTTTGAGAATTATCCACCTCGCAGTACACATTTTGCGAAGGTATGTTTCTAATTTTAAACGACTGCTTTAAATACTCAATAACAGACTGCATGGTGTCAATCATTTTTATAAACATTTCCTGTGTCAACTGGGTTGACTGCTGAAAATCAAGAAACTGTTTATACATGTAAACCGCGACAAGCCCCGCTCTCTCCTGCACTACAGAAGATTTTCTTACTTGAATGTCAAGGTTATCAAGGCTATCAAAGTTATTTTGCAATTTTATACCTTTTTGGGTTGGGAGTCATTTAAATGATATAACAAAAATGGGGATAATTATATATAAGAATAATATTATTCTTTACATTTTTGAATACAGAATTTATATTATTTTTTTAAAAATGCGTGTATAATTAAAAAAGAAATGTTTTGGGGATTTTATGGGAGTTAACAATAATTCCGAAAGATATTTAGAGGATTTTAAAATATATCTAAAGAGTGAAAAGAATTTTTCCTCACACACTGTTCGCGCCTACACAAGCGACGTGTACACTTTTTTAATTTGGGCAGATAATTTAAATATAGATGAAATTGACACAAAAAAATTTAGCGAATATTTATACTTTATTCAAAAAATAAACTACAAAAAAACAACCGTTGCAAGGAAAATTGCCTCCATCAGGGCTTTTTACAATTTTTTATACAAAGAAGAAATTATTGAAAACAACCCATCTGACGCAATTTGCGCCCCAAAAAGACCAAAATCTCTGCCCGACTTTATGAGTGAAGAAGAAGTTGAGAATATTTTAAGAAACGTCAAAATTGAAACACCTGCAGGGTATAGAAATAGAGTAATTTTTGAACTTTTATGGGCATCAGGAATGCGAATAAGTGAACTTTCAGGGCTTAATTACGAAAATTTAAACCTTGAACAAAACGAAATAAGAGTGCTTGGCAAAGGCTCAAAAGAAAGAATAGTCCTAATTCCGGACAAAACAAAAGAAAATCTCAAAAACTACATAGAAAATGTTTCGGATTTAATTTGCAAAACAAAAAAATCTCCATCATCACCCCTTTTTATTAACTACAACGGTTTTAGACTGCAAAATCAAAGCATTAGAAAAGCATTAAATGAAGTTGTACAAAAAGTTGAACTGCCTAAAAAAATCACACCGCACGTTTTTCGCCACAGTTTTGCAACCAGATTACTTGAAAACGGTGCTGATTTAAGAATCGTACAAGAACTTTTAGGCCATGCTAGCATATCTAACACTCAAATTTACACACACGTTTCAAGTGCAAGACTAAAATCGGTTTACGATTCCGCCCACCCGCGTGCTTAATTATATCCCCTTGGGCAATAAAAGCTCATTAAAAACTGTAATATCATTTGAATAATGAAAAAATTATTCTTTTTAACAATATTGTCACTTTTATTCTTTTCAGGCTGCACAATTAACTCTGAACAAACAATCAGGCCTGTTGAATACACAATTGTGCAAAATGGTACAGACATCACAAATAAAACATTTTTTGGGTATTTAAAATCAAGCTCACTAACTGATTTAAGTTTTCAAATCGAAGGAACTTTAAAAAAAATACTTGTAGACGAGGGGCAAAAGGTAAAAAAAGGGCAAATAATAGCAGAGCTCGACGCTCCTTTGTACAATATTCAAGTACAAGAGGCAAAATACGCGCTGTCTGATGCCAGAATTCAATACCAAAACGCAAAAAACTATTACGAAAGAATTCAAAAATTGCACGCCGCGGGCGGAATTTCAGACAATGATTTAGACAATGCCAAAACTAAAATGGAATCATCCAACGCGCAAATTCAAATTGCTCAGGAGAAATTAAATTATATGATTCACCGCTCGGGTTATGAAAGAATTTATGCCCCAACAGACGGAATTATACTCTCTAAAGCAGTGTCAGAACAGCAATATTTAAGCCCCGGAACAACAGTTGTACAGTTTCAGGGAAACTCAGATGTTGAAGCATTCATTTTTGTTTCACAAAATTATATAAACAAAATTAAACGCGGGCAAAAGGCAAAAATAAGAGTTGACGCAATTAAAAATAAAATTTTTGAAGGCTATGTAAAAGAAATGAGTGAAACTAGCCTTGAAAGACTATCTTACAGAGTAAAATTAAAAATCATAAATCAAAGCCCAATGCTAAAAGATGGCATGAGTGTAAGTGCAGTATTTGAAATCGAGCCAGAAGACAAAACGCAAATATACATTCCAATAAATTCAATAATAAAAGAGGGGAATAATGACATAGTCTATACAATTATTAACAGAAAAGACGGAATAGGTGAAATTAAAAAAACAATTATTACAACAGGCGAACTAAATAACGACAAAATTAACGTAACAAGCGGACTAAATAACGGCGACTACCTTGTAACAAGAGGGGTGGGCGAGGTGCAGGAAGGGCAAAAGGTAAAATACTAATGCACCTTACAAGATTTTTTTTAAAAAATAAATTCTTATTAATCACCCTTGTTATAATTTTAATCTTAGGCGGAATTTCCTACTACGTTACAACACCAAGGAACGAAGACCCCGGTTTTAAAATAAGGACAGCGGTAATCACAACATCATACAAAGGCGCAAATGCAAAACAAGTTGACAAATATGTAACCGATAAAATCGAAGTTGCAATTGAGCAAATGAGCGAAGTTGAAGAAATTAAAAGTCGCTCTTACGAAGGCAAAAGTGTAGTTTACGTAAATGTATATGAAACATATAAAGATTTACAGCCCATTTGGGATAAATTAAGAAGAAAAATAAATAATGCAATCTCAACTCTGCCAAAAGGCGTAACACCTGTGGTAAATGATGAATTTGGTGATGTCTTTGGGATAATCATAGCGGTGTTTGGCAACGATTTTGAATATATAGAACTGAAAAATTATACAGATAAAATCAAAGATGAACTTATTAAATTAAAAGATACTGCAAAAATTGAAATAATAGGCGCACAGCAGGAAGTTGTTTATCTTTATTACGATAATTCAAAACTTGCAAAATATAACCTCAGCCCTGACGAGTTGCAAAAAGTATTAAGCAGTACAAATATCATTGCCCCAAGCGGCGAAATTCTTGTCGGCGACAGGTATCTTTTACTGCAAACACAGGATAACTACAAAGACCTTGAAAACATTAAAAATACTGTTATTTCTCTGCCCAAAAAAGGGGACGCCATAAAACTCGGCGACATTTTGACGGTTGAAAAAACTTATTTTAACCCGCCACAGGTTATAACCGAATTTAACGGACAAAAAGCACAAATAATCGCCCTTTCAATGAAAGAGAACGGAAATATTTTAAAATTTGGAAAAGACGTTAAAAAAAGATTAAATGAATTAAAAAGCTACATACCAATTGGCATAAATGTCGAATTAGCAGCGTTCCAGCCTGATTATGTAAAATATCTGACAGATAAATTTACAAGCAGCCTTTTTCAAAGTGTAATTATTGTAATAGCTTTAATTCTATTAATTTTAGGGATAAAAGCAGGGTTAATAGTTGGTCTTATCATACCTGTAACGATTTTAGGAACTTTTTTTGTAATGGGAAATTTAAAAATAGGGCTGGATAAAATTTCCCTAAGCGCATTAATTATATCTTTAGGCATACTTGTTGACAATTCAATTGTAATATCCGAGGGTATTTTAAAAGAAATTAAACAAAAAACAAAAGATTTAGAACAATCTGCAATCAGGATATGTGAAAAATTTCAAACACCGCTTTTAATATCTACACTTACAACATCATGTGCATTTTTGCCCATTTACCTTGCAAATTCTACTGTTAGCGAGTACACCTCAAGCCTTTTTAAAGTAGTTGCAACTACTCTTTTAATATCATGGTTTTTATCAATTACACTTTTGCCGTATTTAATGGAAAATTTTTATAAAAAAGGTGTAAACAGTTCTTTTAAAGAAATAAAAGTTTCAAAATATCTCTCAAAATACACTAAAAACGCCATAAATTCGCCAAAAAGAACAGTCTTTATTGCAATAATATTGGTTGGGATTTCTTTTACACTATTTTCATTTGTACCAAAAATATTTTTTCCGGATTCAGACAGAGCAATGTTTGAAGTAGAGTTTAACCTGCCCGAGGGAACAGACATAAAAGTTACACAAAAAACAGTTGAAAAAGCTCAAGATTACCTAAAAACAATTAAAAACGTAAAAAACTTTTCAAGCTACATTGGAACATCCGCCCCAAGATACGTATTAAGCGCAAGCCCTGAGCCGATAAAAAGTAATTACGGGATGATTCTTGTAAATACAAAAAATTACAAAAAAGTAGGCGAAAATGTAAAAAATGTGCAGGACTATTGCTCAAAAACCTTTGCCGACGCTAATGTTATAGCAAGAAAAGTACCCCTTGGCCCACCTTACGATGCCCCTGTTGAAATAAGGATATCAGGAGGAGATGAAAACAAACTTTTTGAAATTGTTCGAGATGTTCAAAGAAAATTAAGGGAAATAGAAGGTGTAATTCTTGTAAAAGACGACTGGGGAGCAAAAACCCCAAAGATAAAAATAAACATTGACGAACAAAGCGCATCAAGATACGGCATAACAAATGAAAGCGTCGCAAAAGCCTTACAGAGCGGGCTTAGCGGACTTGAAGTATCAAGCTACTGGCGTGATACAACACAAGTACCTATTATTTACCGCTTAAATGCACTATCCAGAAACAATATAGATAAAATAGACTCAATGAGTATCTATTCTTCACTATATGGAAATTCAATGCCGCTATCTGAAATTGCGCACCTGTCACTTGTTTTTGAGTATCCTAAAATCTTCAGGCGCAACAGGCTTTTAACAGTAACTGTGCAAGGGTATATAGATAACCAAAAAACAACCGCTCAAAAGGTTATGGATAAAATGAAACCTTATCTAAACAACATAAACTATCCGCTTGGCTACGGCTGGGAAGCAGGCGGAAGCGTTGAAAGCTCAAAAAAAGGCAATAAATCAATTGCACAGAAATTGCCAATAGGTTTTGGTATAATTCTCTTGCTTTTAATTGGCTTTTTTAACTCATACAAAATTCCTTTTATAATTCTAGCAAGCGCATTTATGGCACTTAGCGGAGCAAATATAGGACTTTTGATTACGCGCAGCGAATTTGGTTTTATGACATTTTTGGCCTACATTTGCCTTATAGGCATTGCAACAAACAATGCGGTTGTCTTGCTTGATACAATTGAAAAAGAGAGAAAAACAAGCAAAAATAAAAATTTAATTTTAAAAATCCAAAAAGCAACAAGAAGCCGCATAACCCCAATAATTTTAACTGCAATTACAACAATAGGCGGTATGTTGCCCCTTTGGATAGGGCGCGACCCAATGTTTTCATCCCTTGCGGTTGCAATTATTTTTGGGCTTTTAAGTTCAGTTGCAATTACTCTTTTTGTAACGCCTTGTCTGTATATTATTTTATGCGGGAGAGAACCTCAAAAAGCGGATTTAAATCAGCCTGCTCAATAGAAGAATTAAGCGAAATCCTAAGGCGCGCAGAGTTTTTGGCAACTGTAGGGTACCTTATTGCTAAAGAATAAAAACCATTGTCATAAAGCAATTTTGATACATTAAGTGCTTTTTCATTTTCACCAAAAACAATAGGGACTATATAACTTGAGCCTAACACATCAAAATTTGCAAGATTTTTGTGTATATAGTCTTTTAAATTTAAAAGCTTATCTTGTAAAACATTTGATGAAAAAATGTAATTTTTAAGCACAAAATAAGCAAATTCAGCACTTATTTGAGGAAAAACTGTAGAAAAAATAAAAGAACGTGCAAAATTAGTTAAATATTCTATTAATATTTTATCCCCAACACAAAATGCGCCATAAGAACCAACAGCCTTGCCAAAAGTTGCCATTATTAAGTCAACCTTATCAAGCATTTTTTCTTGAGCGCAATATCCAAGCCCCTCGCCATAAACCCCAAAAGAGTGTGCCTCATCAATAATTAAAATTGCCCCAAATTTTTCTTTTAATTCGACAAGTTTTTTTACATCACAAAAATCACCATCCATAGAAAACAGCGCCTCTGATGAAATTATTACATTTTCGTATTTTTTTGCGTATCTGTCAAGTTTGCTCTCTAAATCATCATAATTTGCATGTTTAAATGGGATTAAATCTGCTCCGCCCAGCCTTATCCCGTCAATTATACTTGCGTGGTTTAATTTATCACAAAAAACAGCGTCACCTTTTTTTGCTAAAGCACTGTATATACCAACATTAGCGTGATACCCGCTGTTAAAAAGCAGACAAGCTTCTTTTGAAAATTTATCACACAGGAAATTTTCAAGTTTGTCATAAGAAGTTGTATTTGCACACAAAAGCCTTGCTGATGGCACACTTATTGGCAAATCATAAGTTTTTAAAAACTCATCTCTTATATCTTTTCTTGTGCTTATGCCCAAATAGTCATTTGATGAAAGATTTAAAAGCTTTTTACCGTCCTGCAAAATGTATTTAGAAGAAATTTCAAGCGGTTTTAAGCTTCTAAAATTAAAATTCATCTTTTGTTCATCGAGCTTATTTTTGTAAAATTCATACTGCTTTTTCATCTTTAAACCAAGGAGCGTTTAATTTATTTATCATTTTGTATTTTTTGCAGTATTCAATTAAATCTTGCTTGATTTCAGGCAAAAGTATAAATATTGCAATAAGGTTAGGTGCAGCCATCGCAAGCATTGTTGAATCCGTAAAATCAATGACACTTTGCAAATTCATCGATGAACCAATTACAATAAAAATACAAAACATTATTTGGTAAACTTTTGTACGTTTAAAACCTTCGCCAAACATATAGTTCCAAGCTTTTTGCCCATAATATGCCCAGCTTATAATTGTTGAAATTGCAAAAAGAATAATTACAATTGCAAGAACATATGGGAAAAATGAAAAAGTGCCCGCAAAAGCAGCTGAAGTTAACTGAACACCGGTTATACCTTCTCGATAATTTAAATATTCACCAGTAACAATAATTACAAAAGCTGTGAGTGAACAAATAATAACTGTATCTAAAAATGGCTCCATTAAAGAAACAAACCCTTGCGAAACAGGCTCATTTGTCTTAACTGCAGCGTAAGCAATAGGTGCAGAGCCTGAACCAGCTTCATTTGATTGAACAGAACGGCGAAAACCTATTATTATTGTACCTATAATACCGCCTGCAACGGATTGCGGCATAAATGCTTCTTTAAATATTGTCAAAATTGCATGTGGGATTTGTTGAAAATTCATTAAAATAATTGTAACTGCCGCTATCAGATATATTCCACACATTATAGGCACAACTTTTGAAGTTACATTTGCTATTGATTTAATTCCGCCAACTATTATCAATCCTACAATCAGCGCAACAATCAAGCCAAAAACCCAACTATGAGTTGCAAAGAAACTATTTTCACCACCTGTTATATTTATCATTTGCTGGGTTGCTTGATTAATCTGCAACATATTACCGCCACCCAATGCCCCGGGCACACACATCAGTGCGAAAATTAATGCCAAAGGCTGACCTAACCATCTTAAGCCTTTTCTTGTTAAACCATGGGCAATATAAAACATTGGCCCACCTGAAACTGAGCCATCAGCATTAAATCTTCTATATTTAACAGCAAGTGTGCATTCTAAAAACTTTGATGCCATACCACATATAGCGCCAAATACCATCCAAAACATAGCCCCGGGGCCGCCTATTGAAATAGCTATTGCAACACCTGCAATATTACCTAGCCCCACAGTGCCAGATAATGCCGTTGCAAATGCGCCCATAGAGCTTACTTCGCCATCTCTATCGTTGTCATGTTCTTTATGATACTTACCAAAAAGCTGTTTTAGAGAGTGTTTAAAACCCCATATGGCGATAAATCTCAAGTAAAATGTAAATATTATACTTGATATGATTAAAAATAAAATTATTACAGGAACACTTGTGCCTGCTATCTTAACAGATGTAAAAATTAAATTAGAAAAAGCATCTGAAAAAGGCGCAAAATATTTATCTACACATTCGCTTACGCCCATTGCATAAGCATTTTGGGGGATAAAAAATAATGTTGTTAATAATAAAAATAATCGACTAAACATTCAAACTACTCTCTACTTTTAAAAAGACATTGTCTATAATTACACAAAAAAGGCTCGATGACAAACATCTGAGCCAATTTTGTTACATAAATTTAACCTTGTCTATCTTTGAGAGTCAACAGGGATGATAATCACTTGCCCGATTTGCAGTGCGGATGGGTCAGTAATATTATTAATTTTTTGAATTGCGTCGATTTTTTCTACATCATATTTGCCATAAAATCTGTAAGCAATTTTATCTAAAGTATCACCGCTTTTAATTTCATACTTTTCTTCACTGGGAACAGAAACAACAGCACTGCTTGTTTGACTATCAGCACCAATTACAGCAACATTTGCTTTTGGTGGCTGCTGAACAACAATTTCTTGAGTTTTTTGAGAACCGATAAAATTAGAAAATCCAGCAATCAGAGAAATGAGACCCATAAACAAACATCCGCAGATAAAACCTATTAAAAGGTAAACCCCTGGGGCTTTTTGTTTTGTTGTTCTTGTGTCAATACCTGTTTTTCCAACATTTCTCCAAAGTACATCTAGCTCAGAAGTCTTTGCAATGGGTTTTGAATAACGTAAATACTCGCTTCTATCCAAATCAAATGTTCTTGAGCTTTCAAGCGCAGACATATTTTCTCTCGATAGTCCTGCTCTATGTAAGGTTGAACTTTTCATATGACCTCTTATTCTTTTACACTTGCATGTTATTGGAAAAGTATTCAAGAAGTCAAGATTGTAACAATTACAACATTAAGAAAAGTTTACAATACTATTGTTCGTTTTTTAAATACCTTTTTGCGCCTTCAAACATAGAATCTACAAGTTTTTGATTTTTTTCAACGTTAAAACCGCCTTCTTTCAAGAACTCTATCATTCTTCTACGCCATAATTCATAAAGTTCTTCATCAGGCAAATTAAGCGCATCTGATATACTTTTTAATTCAGAAAAATCAATATGTAAGGGTTTTGCACCTCTTAAAATGTCAACAAGATGAAGGCGTTTTTTTCTCTCAAACATCTTTAGAAAATCAACAGTTGAAAGGTTGTTGTGTTTTATTGCATCTTTTAAAAACTCAAGATTTTCATTGTAAACAGGCGGATCTTGAGGGATTTGATACTCAATGAATTCTTCAGGCCTTATGTCCATAACCGTTGCAATTCTTTCAAGTGTTGTCCCACGCGATGAAAACGGAATTGTTTCATCAATTAAATTGTACACATAAGATAAGGTAACACCAATCATTTGAGCAAAATCTTTTTTGTGAAGATTATTTTTTTCAAGGAATTTTGCTACTTTTTGTGAACTTTTTTCATTTACTATAGGTTTATTTTTCATTGACATAATTCAACTCCGTCTAATATGATATTTTACAGATAACCCTAAAGCTCTTTTTTTTAATTAGCAAAAAGAGTACACAAAAGGATAAATATAAAGAAAGGTAAAAAATGAAAGCCATTATTGGTTTAGGAAATCCAGAAGTTAAATACCTTAAAACTCGCCACAACATTGGCTTTGTGGTGGTTGATAAATTGCTTGAGAAAAACAGTGTAACATTAAGCGAAAAATTTCAATCTTTTTTTGGCAAAAAAGGTGATGTTTTGTATCTTTTGCCAAAAACTTATATGAATTTGTCAGGGCGTGCAGTTGTTGAACTTATGAATTTTTACAAACTAACTGTTCGAGATTTTATTGTGATTTGTGACGATTTTACGCTTGAACTTGGTACATTAAGATTTAGAAAAAACGGCTCTGATGGCGGTCACAATGGGCTAAAATCAATAATAAATTTAGTTGGCTCATCTGATTTTGACAGGCTAAAGATTGGAATTGGGCCTTTGATTGAAAACATGCCTGTTGAGAATTTTGTACTTGGTAATTTTAGAGAAGATGAAAAAGAAAAACTCGATAAAATAACAACTTTAGCAGCTGAAGCAATTGAGGAGTATTTAAAAACAGATATTACAAATGTGCAAAATAAATATAATAAAAAACATTTCTGATTTTGTCTTTTTTCAATAAAAAAGTATAATCTAATATATGAAAAAGATTTTTTTAGTCATTTTTATATTTTTTGCATTTTTTAATTCGCAGGCATTTTGTGCGAATGACGACACCATAATTAACCCCAATGGCACTTATAATCAACCAAAAAAAGAAAGTATAGTAAGCAAAATATCCAACTTTTTTAAAAGAGATAAAAAACCCGATGTAAATCTTGAGGGCAAAGGGTATTACGGCACAATTCCCGATATAAACAAAGATTTTGAACACAAGAAAGAGGCAACTCAAACCATACCTCAAAAGCAATACAGCGAAAAAGACCTAAAAGACGGGCTTTTACTTGATGCTCCCTTGAATGACCCACTGTTTTTAGATGTAATTATAAAAAAAGATAAAAATTCAGACTATGTAAACGATTTAATGAAAATAAAAGAAACTCTTGAAAAATTGAAAGAGTGTATAAAAAATAACGCCTCAATTCAATTTTTTAATGCAAATGTCAATGTACTTGACTTACAGACAACAAATCTTGAAAAAAAATATCAATATAGCACATACGCCCAAACCAACAGCTATTACGCTGTAAGGCATGTAAACTACAGTGCAAAAGTATTGGGCAATTTAAAATTTGACGCAAACTTTTACTCGCGCTACATGCCCATTCAAGACAGTGTTTATGCGCCAAAAAATATAAAAGAACAATCTGCAGCGCTATTAAATGAAATAGAGCAAACAATATTTGAGATAGGCAATGCCCAATAGGGTGATGAAAAAAATATTTTAAGTCCTATGCTCAGATTATGAAAAAATTAATTTTATGTTTAACTATTTTACTATCAATTCAAAGCGCATATTGCGAAATTGTAATTGACAACTTGCCGGAGGTTAAATACAGAAACCCCGATGGAACAGAATTTGTACCGAACAGCGCAAGCTACCCTAAAATCAGCGAAATAGAAAGATTAACCTTTAACAGAACATTTGAAGATGAACCCATAGAAATAAGGTTAAACAGGCTCGAGAGTAAGCTTTACAAAAAAGATTACTCAAATTTATCGCTGGCACAAAGAGTTGAAGCTATTGAAAACACGCTTGATGAAAAAAGCATAAGCAGAAAAGACAAAAACGCACTTGCCTCATTAGAGAAAAAAATATTTAACAAAACCTATAACAACGAAGACACACAAAGCCGCATACAAAGGCTTGAAAGGTCTATTTTAGGCGCAAATCAAAGCGGTAATTTAACTTCAAGAATTGAAACATTAAAAGTCGCAAGTTCAAGTCTTGAAGACCAATCAAGACAACTTGCTCAAATGCCTTATCAAAACTTTCAAAATGACCCTTATCAACCGCAAAACGGCTTTAAAAATGCCATAAAAAATGCTTTTAATGTATTTTCATCAGGCGGTATGACAGGATTTTCGCCAAGTGTTAATTCTTTCCCCTCGTATCAACCGTACAGTGCAAATAATATGTACAACGGCGCTTATCAACCATATCAAAACCAAGGACAAAATTTCTACTACCCTCAACCACAAAACAACACATATTATCGCGACATATTCAAAGATAACAGTGGCGATGAAATGTACTACACTGACGGACAATATTACAAAGATTTAAAATCAACACAAGGCGGAATGGGCGTTACAATAATTAATTAATTTGTTTAAAATTTGAATTATAATTACAATGGTTTTAGGAAAATGAATCTTAAAACCATTTTAATTGTTTTAATTTCATTATTTTATGTTTTTGGTATTTGTGCACAAATTTTCGAGTGTGTACAGCTTTTTGCTGTCATTGCTGCTTTTTGTACCATTGCGGCAATATTTTTAAATTTAATCAAACCAAAATATTCTATATTAATTTTTCTTGCATTTTGTTTAGGCTTTTATAATGCAGGTTTTCAAATAAAAGACTACGATTCTCTTTTTAATGAACGCTTGAATAATATAAAAGCTCGAGGCAAAGTACGCTCAATTTTGCAAATTTCAAAAGAGGGGACGCGCGCGAAATTTTATTTTGACGTAGAAAATATTTTATTCAAAGAAAAGAATTACAATTTAAAAAACACAAGAACACTTGTTGTAATTAACGATTTTGAAAAACGTTTCAACAAAATACAAGTTGGCGATACAATAATTATAACAGGGAACATTCGACCGCCCAAAAGCGCAACTAATCCCTCGCAATTTGACTATGCAAAATATTTAAAATATAAAGATACTTTTTCAATCTTATATTCCGAAGGCGAAAATTTTAAAATAACAAAGAAGGCAGACAAATTTAGCAATTTAGATGAGTTTTATCTGTTTTTAGTTCAAAAAACCGACACAATAAGAAAAGAAATTACCCAAAAACATGCAAAATATGTAAAAAGCCCACAGTTGGAGATTTTAGGCGGTATAGTTTTTGGTAACGAAGCAATTAACCCGCCTGATGAAATAAAACAAAGTTTTGTAAATTCGGGTCTTATGCACTTGCTTGCGGCAAGTGGCTTGAATGTTGCGTTAATTTTTGGCATTTGGTGGTTTTTAGCTCAAAATATTTTTAAATTGCCTTATGTTATTTCAATTTGGGGCGGAGTGTTTTTTATAATTTTATACACTTTTACAACAGGTTTCCCGCCGCCTGTTTTAAGAGCAGCAATTATGTTGCTGTTCGTACTTTTAGGTAAATTAATAGATAGAGAAGCAAAACCTGTTGCGCTTATTTTCTTTGTCGGTCTTGTAATGTTGCTATTTGACCCAAAAATGTTTTGCGATGTCGGTTTTCAACTTTCTTTTATTGTAACAATAGGTCTTATTGTAACTATTGAACCGATTTGTGAGAAATTAAACGGCAAAAACAAAGAATACATTGCAAAAATAAAGGATTATCCAAAATTTATTAAAATAATACTTATGAGCTTTTCGCCAAAATTTCTACTGGCAGTAGTGTTGGTGCCACTTTGCGCTCAACTCTATGTTGCGCCATTACAAATGTATTATTTTAATACTTTTACTCCTTGGAGCTTGCTTGCTAATCTTTGTGTCGTACCTTTTATAGGTCTTGTAAGCTTTTTAGGTTTTATCAGTTCAATTTTTAGCGCATTACCATTTATTGGGGATAAGATAATTCCTGTTTTTGACTTTATAATTAATCCGTTCCTTATTTTGCTTGTAAAAATTTCGCAGTTCTTTTCATCTCTTAAATATTCAATTCTCACAATGCCCTCCCCAAGCTGCTTTCAAATAATTCTGTTTTGGTGCATTTTAGTACTTATTGTAGAAAATATAAAAGAAAATTTTAAAAATAAAAAATTACTCCTGCTCTCTTTTGCAGCAATTTTTGTATTTCTTGCAACATTTATAAAAATTCCCTCAAAAGACTTTGAGATAATTGTTTTTGACGTAGGAAATGCAGACAGTGCAATACTTAAAACCCCAAAAGGTAAATATGTAATGATAGATACTGCAATGGCACCTTTTAGAGGAGTTTCAAATGCTAAAACGATAATGGAGGAGTATTTTAAAGATAAAAATATTAAAGAGCTTGAATTACTTATTATTACTCACTTTGACGCCGATCATTGCGGTGGTGCAAAAGATATTTTAAATGATTTAAAAGTTAACAAGGTTTATATACAAAATTCAAATCCGCCTGAAAGCAAAGGAAAAGAAATTATAAATATTTTAAAAGACAAGCAAATCAAATATTCTGTTGCAAAGAATAATGAAATTATATACAAAGAAAATGGCTTCAGCATAAAAACTTTCAGTGCAAATCTTTCAGGCAAAACTGATAAAATTGATAACGAAAATTCAATAATAACACTTGTAAATTCAAATAACGCAAGTGCAATATTTATGGGTGACTCAGGAGTTTTAGGGTATGAAAAATACAAAAATAACCTTGGCAGTATTGATATTTTTAAAATAGGACACCATGGTGCAAAAGATGTTGTAAACAAAGAAATGCTAAACAGGCTAAATCCACGCTATACAATAATTTCAACAGGTTACAATATTTACGGTCACCCATCCCCTGAAACACTTGAATTTTTAAAAGCCGGCAAAACTAAAGTTTATACTACAAAAGACCTTGGTGCAATTAGAATTTCAAATTGCCAAAAAGGTCTTTGTAAAGTTGAAAATTATAAAAGCAAAATTAGAGATTTTGCGACACTTGATTAATCAAATCCTCATCTGCTTCAAAATTAGAATAAACATTTTGAACATCATCATGTTCTTCCAGTTTTTCAAGTAAAAGCATTACTTTTCTAACTATTGCAGGGTCTGTTACTTCGCAAGAATTTGAAGGGATTCTTGTTAAATCAGAACTTTTTAGCTTATAGCCTAATTTTTCTAATCCCTCAACGGTTGACTGGAAGCCTTCAACGGTTGTTGTAATTTTATACTCACCGTCTTCTTCAACAACATCTTTTGGATCAAATTCCATACAATCTTCAAAAAGTTCGTCAAATGTAAACATTTTAACTTCTTCTTTTGATTTCTTATCAGGAGCTTTTGGGATTTCAATTATAATTTCACCAACAGGCTCAAATATCCAACCTACACAGCCTGTTTCGCCCAAATTACCACCAAATTTTGTAAAGTAGCTTCTAACATCTCCAGCCGTTCTGTTGCGATTATCTGTTGCAGCTTCGATAAACACTGCAACACCGCCCGCGCCATAGCCTTCATAAGTAATTTCTTCGTAATTTTCATTACTGCCGCCGCCTGCGCCTTTTTCAATTGCCCTTTTGATTGTGTCGTTAGGCAAACCGCCTGCTTTAGCCTTTTCAACAGCAGTTCTTAATCTAAAGTTACCGTTTATATCGCCACCACCGATTTTAGCTGCGATAATAATTTCCCTTGAAAATTTAGCAAAACTAACGCCTTTTGCAGCGTCAGTTTTAGCTTTTTTGTGCTTAATATTAGCCCACTTAGAATGTCCTGACATACTATTTCCTTATTTTTTGTATTTGCTATATAATTAAACCATATGAAAAACGAACTTTCAAGAATAGATTACATAAGAGAACTTATAAACGATTGCAGATATGACGATGCTTTTGAAGCGCTGGAAATTGCGCAAGAAAAAGAACCTGACAACTGGGAGCTTTTTTATGAATACGCAAGATTGCAATTTGAACTTGGCGATTATTCAAGCGCGGTTGCAAATTATGAAGAACTTATAAAACATCACCAAAGTGCAATAATATACTATAACTTAGGCGAAGCTTACGAGTGCAACGACCAATTAGATAAAGCAATTGGGGCGTATTTAAAGGCAATTACAATTAATGAGAAATTTCCCTTTGCCTACAAAAAATTAGGTATGCTTTTTATGGCAAGAAATGACATAGAAAGCGCAATTGAATATTTTAGCGACTATTTAAAACTTGACATAGCTGAAGATGAAAAAGAGAGCGTAGAGAAAGTTTTAAAAAGGATAGAAAAATGAATGTAGAAATTTACACTGTTGATTATTGCCCATTTTGCAAAAAGGCAATTGCTTTTTTAGATGAACACAAAGTAAATTACAAGCGCACAAGAATTGATGACAATGAAGACACATGGCGCAAAAAACTTGGCGAAATGTATAATATAAAAGGCGATGTTACAGTTCCGCAAATAATAATTGACGGCAAAAGAATTGGCGGATATACAGATTTAATGGAAGCTTACAATAAGGGCGAAATTAAATTTTAATTTGTAAACCTTTGTAACAAAAACTAAAGAAAACAGCCTTTTTGTCGATATTTTAAGCATAGGATAAGGACAATTATTTTATGCTTAAAAAAGTGCGAAAACCAATGAGCAATTCTCTTGAGTGTGTTGAGCTTATGTTAAAAGGGGCAAAAAAACGTCGCAGACTTGCAAGTGCTGCAATAAACACTCTAAACTCGCAACTTGGTTTTGCACCCAATATAATGCTTATTAAATAGTTAAATTGGGAACGGATTATTTTCGTTCAAATTAAATTTACTTGCCACATTCTGCTCAAAGTAATAAACGATTTTTTCTTTGGGCGTTTTTGGCTTGTGTTTAACTTGTTCAGGCTCATTAATTATAACCAAAACCTCATTCTTAGCAGCCATTTTCAAGTTATTCCTTGCAATAGATTCAACCTTTTCCATAGAATTAAAATTTTCAACCTCTTTTTTAAGGCTTTTGTTTCTTTTTTGAGCCTCTGAGAGCAGCTCGCGAGATTTAATTATTTTACCTTGATATATAGCGATTTTTGTAATATTCAAAAGTGCGCTGTAGCTAATTTGAAAAACGCACAAAATTAAAACAATAGTTAAAAAAGAATGATAAAAACGCACTCTGGTCGTCTTTTTTTTCTGGTTTTTTCTAACTTTCTGCCTTAAATTATCTTTATTTAAAGTTTTAACATTTTCCATCTGCATGCAGCGATTTTAACACGTATGGAAAAAAAAATCTACACTATATTACAAAACAAACATAATCTCCGACTATTTGCCCTAAGTCATTACAAAAGTGCGCTGGTGCAGGGTTTTGCTTAATCCAGCCCAGCTTATAAAGTACATTAAGCGCGACTATTCTCCTTGGCAAATTATTATTCTGTGACATTTTAACGATTAAAATTTTATCCTCTTTTATATTATAAACAAGCAAAAATCCACCTGCGCCAACTTTTGCCACAAGATTTTTTTCGCCCAGTTGGATTATTTCACTATCAAGCCTGTCAAAACCACCTATAATATAAGGATTATTGACCATTGCATTTAAAATAAAAGGATAGTTTGCAAATAAATTAAAAAACATACGGGCAATTTCATTAACCTTAAGCGCAAAAACGGGTGTTCCGCAGCCGTCGTATGAAATTTCGGCTTTTAAAGCACCACTCAATTCAATATGCCTTTTGTAAATCAATTTTTGCAAAGGATGATTAACATCTGTATAATTACTTAAATTCCACCCGTTTAGTTTGCTTAATGCAAGCATTAGCGCATGTTTTGCACTACAATTGTGACATATGGGTTTTTTATTTCCGTCAAAATCTTTTGTATCAAGAGGGGTGGCAGGCGGACACAATAGTTGACATTCATCCAGACCCGCTTTATTTAAAATTGAATCCACTAAAGAAACATGTTTATTTGTACCGCTATGAGAGCCGCAACAAATTGCAACTTCTTCCTGTGTTAAGTTGAGTTTCTCAACAGCATTAAAATCTTGAATTAAGCTTGCCTGTACAGGTTTAGAGAGTGAGCGCAAATAAAATAATGCACAATTATCGTCACCGTATTTTTTAATTAATGAAGAATTTTCAAACAGAAAAACAAAGCCAAAATATTCTTCATCAACAACGTCGCCTCTTTTAGAACATAGAAGTTTTGCAGGATTAATATCAATCATACTTACTGAATATTTAAAAGTTTTCTCAACCTTGCTTTTAAAATTCTGTTCTCATGTTCCAAGCGTTTTAGTTCTCTTTGCATATTCTGATAAACCTGTGAAACTGTAGCTTGATTATCCATTTTTAACGACGCAAGACCAAGTCCCATAATAAAACGCTTTTTAGATTCTTCTTTAAATAAAAGTATAATTTTTACATCTTGTTCGGTTATATAGCCAAGGTCAATCATAACATCAGCTATTCTCATATTATTCCCTGCTTCGGCACGTCTTTTTTGTTCTCTGATTGCATTTTCAAGTTGTATAACATCAATTTTACCGAGTCTTTTTAAAAGCTCGCCTGTTCTAATCTTATTTGCTAAAAACTGAATAATTACATAATTACTTTCGCAATCAGGAATTTCAATATATTCCTTTTCTATAGCACGTACGAAAATTGCAGCTGTTTCAGATAACGTCCAAAAATTTCTGAGAGTAATTTCAAAAATATCAAAACCATCTTTACAATTTTCTAAAAACACATAAAACTGCTCACTAAAATTATGCGATCTTTCTTCAAGTTCGCGCTTACCTTTGAAAGTTAATTCAGGAACTAAAAATTGCAAGGGTTCTTTTGGGCTTAACAATTCTAAAAAGTCATCCAATTCTTCAGATAACCTTTGCTCGGTTTTAAGGTAAACAACCTGTCTTACCCACATAGGCAGAGCGTATATATTGTTCAAGAACAGTTCTGAATTTTTTTGAATTTCCACAATTAACCCCACTAATTACCCTATTGATTATAGTTTATAATAAAAATAATTAAAATACACCATTTAATTTATTGAAATAATATGAGATAATATAAAATATATCTATAAATATAAAGGTAGAATATGGGACTAGATGGAATATCTGTTAACCAATTAAGAATAACACCGGATAACACCTCCAAAGAAAATGCCATCAATGCTGACTTTAAAGCAAGAATGGGTGAAGGCTCAAGAAGTGTAAATTCACTTGATAAAAAAAGTGCAATAGATACTGATGATAAAGAAAACACCTCTTTTTTCGGCGGCGAAAGCTCATCAAACGATGAGGAGGAAAACCTTGAAGAAGAAACACAAAATATAGAGTATGAAAAAATAGACCTTACAAATAAGGATATATATGAAATTAAACCAGATGAAAACACAAATTCTTTGGTAATTTACAATAAACAGCAAGGTGTTGTTGTACAAGAAATTACACCAAACCAATTGTCAATTCTTGTGGATAGCCTTAAAAATCCCAGCGGAATACTTGTCAATAAAAGGATATAAGCATATGAACCAATATGTTAAACAGTACCAAAAAACAACAGTAGAAACAGCGTCTAATGAAAAAATTTTAATAATGCTATACGATGGCGCAATTCAGTTTTTAAACAAAGCAAAAATTGCGTTAAATGAAAAAAACTGGGAGCAATCCCACAACAACCTTATGGGTGCGCAAAAAATTATAGAAGAATTTATAAATACAATTGACAAAGAACCAAACCCTGAACTTGCACAAAATCTTATTAGTCTTTATGAATACTTTATTACAAGGCTGGTGCAAGCTAACATGAAACATGAAATTGCCCCTATTGATGAAGTTCTGAAATTCCTAAAAGAACTAAAGGCAACCTGGGAACAAGCAATAGCAATAGCCCAAAAAGAAAGGGCACAATTATGCTCAAAAGTTAATATTTCTGATGAAGACGAATACGAACAAAACGACAATGACGAAGAAGACGAAGACGATGACGAATAAAAATTTTAATCACCTTATGCTTTTGTATGAAAAAGCATATAAAATGTGCGCAAACGTAAAAGATATTATAGAAAACGGAAAAATAGAAGAACTTGACGATGTTCTAAGGAACAAAGGCGAAGTTCTAAAAAGTATTAAAAGATTTGAAAAAACAGTTCAAACAAACAAGGAAGAAGAAAAACAAAGACTCGAATTTAGAAAAAAAATTGAAGAATTTGAGAAAATAAATATTGAACTTCTTGAACAAAGAAGGGAAGATTTAAAAAAAGAATTGCAAAAAATTTCAAAAAGCAAAAAACTAACAAGGGCATATATGGCGCAAATGCCCGAAACATACTCGTCAATAGACATAAAAGAATAATGACAAATCAAACATTAGCAAAGGAAAAGAAAACATCGGCAGCAATTTCAATTTTTTCAAACCTCATATTGATTTTAATTAAAGTTGCAGCAGGCATACTCTCGGGCAGTATAAGCGTATTATCTGAAGCACTGCACTCTTTTGCAGATTTAAGCGCATCTTGCCTTGCTTATTTTTCTGTTTCAAAGTCGTCTAAACCAGCAGATGAAGACCACCCATTTGGACATGGAAAATACGAAGATTTAGCAGGCTTTATTGAAGCAATTTTAATTATTTTAACAGCACTTTACATACTTTTTGTAGCTTGCGAAAAAATTATAGTAAAAGGCGGGGATTACGAAATACACACGACAATAGGTATTTCTATAATGCTTTTATCGGTTATTGTAAACTGGGTTGTAAGTTCTTATTTACACAAAGTTGCCATAAAAACAGACTCAATTGCTCTTAAAACAGACGCTGAGCACCTAAGGGCAGATATATATTCATCTTTAGGAATTATTGCTGGGTTGTTTGCAGTAAAAATTACAGGGTTGAGCATATTAGACCCTATTATTGCTATATTTGTTGCGACAATAATATTTAGAACAGGCATAAAACTCACAAAACAAAGCTCAAACAACCTTTTAGACGGGTCGCTCCCAAAGGAAGATAAAAACGCAATAGATGAGGTTATAAAAAACTTTGAAGCACATGGAGTTGTTGGAACAAAGCAAATAAGGACATCAAAATCAGGCTCAAAAAGACTTATTCAAATGACAATACTTTTGCCTTCCGGGATGACTCTTATAGAAGCTCATAACATTTGTGACAAAATTGAAACAAAAATAAGAGAAAAGCTGAAAAACTGTGATATAATAATACATGCAGAACCATATTGCATATGCTCTTAATGTAACAAATAATTACATTTACAATTTTTATATGATTAACATTTTGCCATCGTGGAATATACTAAAATATATAAAAGGATTTATTAAATTTTTTATCGATAAGGAATCAAAATTATGAGTATACAATTTAGCGGGTTAGGCTCCGGTTTAGATTTTTCATCTTGGGTTGAACAGCTTGTAGCTGCAAAGCAGGCTACATCAGTAACTCCGCTTGAAACAAAAAAGACTGAACTTGAAAACCAAAGTAGCGCACTTAGTACTATAAAAACATCTTTTACAAACTTGCAAAGCGCTCTTAAAAACTTTACAAGCATTATAACAGGTACTGATAATGACATTTGGGGTAACACGACCATTACCTCAAGTGCGGATAAATATGTAACAGCAACAAGTACAAGCGGACTTGCAACAGGTGATATTAAAATATCTGTAGAACAACTTGCCACAAACACTGTAGCACAAAGTGTTTCAAATCCCGGAAAATTAATAACTGAAGATACACTTTATTCTCAAGTTGGCAACAACCAGTCAAAAGACGGAACTTTTTCTTTCTATGTAGACAATAAAAGATACGAGATTGAAATAGACAAAACAAAAGACACCATGGGCGACATTGTAAACAAAATAAATGATGCAGCCGGTGGAAAAGTTGAAGCAAAAATCAATTCTGACGGTACTTTTGAAATTGCTTCAACCGGTGGTGAAAAAATCTCAGTCGGAAGTTTTTCAGATACTTCAAACTTTGCAAGTATAATGAAACTCACCGATTCAACAGGCACAAGCGTTAAAAGTGCTTATGTTCAAACTTCTATTCTGACCAATAAAGCTATGTCAAGCGAAGAAAGCGGACTTAGTGAAACCGTTACTTCCGGCACAATTAAAATTAACGGCGTAGAATTTGAAATAAACGAAAATACATCACTTCAAGATTTAATAAACAAAATCAACACAACAGAAGACGCTAAAGTCAGTGCAAAATACGACACACTTACAAATAAACTCGTATTCACATCAAAAGAAAGTGGAGAATTTAATATTAGCCTTGAAGCAGAAGGTACAAATTTCTTTGATGTTTTTGGCCTAACAAAAGATGGCGCACTTGCAGATGGCTCTCAAACCCTTGGGCAAAATGCTATTTTAACTGTTAACGGAAACAAAATTGTTTCTTCTTCAAACACTGTAACCAGTGAATCAACAGGTATAAACGGCCTTACAATTAATGCACTTAAAGTAACAGATGGCAGCGACGAAGATAACACAACTGAAGTAACGCTTAATGCTAAAAGTGACTTAACAGAAGTTAAAAGCGCAATAAAAGAATTCATTGATGCCTACAACAAAATAACCGAACAAATCGACACTGCTACAGCTCAAGACGGATATCTAAAAATGGATATCAATATGAGAAGCATACAGACCGAACTGAGAAATATAGTAGGTTCAATTGTAAGTGACAACGGTTCTTTTGGTATGCTGGCTCAAATAGGTATCTCAACAGGCGATGCAGGACTTGATGTTTCTAATTCTGCAACAACTCTTGTATTTGATGAAGAAGCGTTTGATAAAGCCTGGGCAAAAGACTCTAATTCTGTTAAAAACCTTATCTCGGGCGGATACTCAGGCGATAAAACAGGTATATTTGATCAAATGCTTGCTAAAGTTGAAAATACGCTTGATCCCACAAATGGTATGTTTGCAATAAAAAGCGAATCTGTTTCAAGGTTAATTTCAACACAAGAAGACAGGATTACAAGAGCATATGCAAGTCTTGAATCTTATGAAACGCAACTTACAAAGAAATTTCAGTATATGGATGAGATGATTTCAAAACTACAACAACAATATTCTTCATTTATAAGCTAAACAACCTCATCCCACATAAAAGCACTAAATGCACCCATATTGGGTGCATTTTAAATTTTTCCGGCCAATTGACCGCAAGCAGCATCAATATCAGCACCGCGCTCAAGCCTTATTGTAACTTTTTTCCCTTGCGACTCAAGCAAATACTTAAAAATCATTATGTCTTTTTTTACCGGCTTTTTATATTTATCAAGTCCTATTGGATTATAAGGGATTAAATTTATATTACACTTTAAATCCTTAATATAATCACAAAGCTTTTGCGCCATTTCTTTCGTATCAGTCAAGCCGCCGATTAGAACATATTCAAGTGTTACTCTCTTGCCTGTTTTATCACAGTAAAAAATAAGGGATTTTTTAAGCTCGTCAAGGTTATATTTTTTCTCAACAGGCATAATTCTTGCCCTTGTTTCACTATCAGCACAATGCAGAGATATTGCAAGTGTTGGCACAAGCTCCATTTCACACATTTGCTTTATTTTAGATGCAACACCACATGTAGAAACAGTTATGCGCCTAATGCCAATATTTAAATATTTATTTATTCGCTCAATTGCCTCGTAAACATTATCATAATTATTCAAAGGCTCTCCCTGACCCATAAAAACAACATTTGTGATTTTCAGACCCGTATCTTGCTGAATAGTTAGTATTTGACTTAAAATCTCATAAGGCTCAAGATTTCTAATAAATCCCCTCTTTGCTGTCGCACAAAAATCACAACCCATATAACAACCGACTTGCGAACTAACGCAGGCGCTTAAATTAGAACGATTATCAAATCTCATAAGCACGCACTCGGCACAGTTACCATCGTGAAATTCAATTAAATATTTTATTGTGCCATCTGATGAAACTTGCTTCTTTTTTATTTTAGTATCCAAAATCACAGCACAATTTTTTAACTTTTCTCTAAAATCTTTATTAATATCGCTCATTAAATCAAAATTTGACGCAGATTTTGAATAAATCCATGAAAAAAGTTGCTTTGCGCGAAATTTTTTCTCACCTAGATTTTCTACAAATTGTTCTAATTCTTCTAACGATAATTTCACAAGGGTGTTCATAATAAAATTCTACCATAATCATACAAATAATGTGTGTCATTTGCAAAAAAGAGGGTTATAATTTAGTAATGATAATTGTATCCAGTGAAGAAATAATTTCACAAAAAGTCCTCCCTTATGATTTGTACGACGAAAAGGGGACAAAAATCCTTGAGGCCGGCGAAATATTGACTCCAGGGAAAATTTTGCTGGTCAGAAACCATGAAGTTTTATTCAGAAAAGAAGAAAAAAATGAAGAGCAAAAAGAGCCCCAACAAAAGACAATAAAAAGATATTCTCGTGAAACTTATACAGAAAACCAAGAAGACATTAAAAAATATGGCCCGTTAAATAAAAAATCTAAAATTGATTTTCAATCGCAAATAGAGTTAAAGTCAAACTATATTAACGCAATGAATGTGTTTAATCAAAGTGATGTTATGCGCGCAAAATCAATGATTCTTGAAATTAGGGATAAAATTATTAAGGATTCACAATTAATAAGAAAAAATGTGCAATTCTTTTCAGAATTAAAGCTTTTAGGCGAGCACAAAAATATCCATCCGCTAAATACTGCGATTTTCAGTGTATTTCTTGCAAATAAGCTGGAATACAACGAAGTTCAAATTATGGAAATTGCCCTAAGTGCGCTTTTGCATGACATTGGAAAAATCGAACTCAGCGGAGAAATAAGTGATGTTTCAAAAATGACAAAAGACGAAGAACTTGCCTACAGAAAACATCCGCTAAACGGTCACAGATTAATTAAAACAGAACTTAAATTAAGTGAAAACATAGCACGTGTTGCACTTCAGCACCATGAAAGAATGGATGGAACAGGTTGGCCCTATGGCATTTCTTCAACTATGATAAGCGAATACGCTCAAATTATTGCAGTGTGCAATCATTTTGACAATATGACATCCTCTGCTACAAATATGGAAATTTCAAACTTTAGAGAAGCACTAAGAGCATTACTAAAAGCAGGAAGCAGAGCATTTTCTCCAAAACCGCTGTACGCCTTTGTACATATGTTGAGCTATGGCGATACAACATCTTTTGAGGAGTTAAAATTTTGAAGGTAATTGTTGCAGGAGGCGGTTTAGCAGGTTCAGAGGCAGCATTATACCTTGCAAACAATGATATTCAGGTTGAGCTATATGAAATGCGCCCAAAGAAAACAACTGGCGCACACACTGGTGAAGATTTTGCAGAATTTGTATGCTCAAACAGCTTAGGCTCAGTAGGTACAAATAGTGCATCAGGATTACTAAAAGAAGAAGCGCTGCTTTTAGGCTCAACACTTATGCAAGAAGCATTTAATAACCGAGTGCCATCGGGCAATTCATTATCAATCGACAGAAAAGGATTTAGCGCAAAAATAACAGAACTTATAAATAATCACCCCAATATCACTGTAATTAGAGAAGAAATAATATTACTGCCCGATACACCAAGTATAATTGCAACAGGCCCTCTTACATCTGACACTTTATGTAATGAAATTAAGAAATTAACAGGGGAAGAAAATTTTCATTTTTTTGATGCGATAGCGCCAATTGTCAAAAAAGAGTCAATAAATTTTGATAAAGCATTTTACGCAAGTCGCTGGGACAAGGGGGATGCCGATTTTATAAATTGCCCGATGGAAAAAGAAGAATACGAAAATTTTTACAATATTTTGACAACGGCAGAAAAAATCCCCCTAAAAAGCTTTGAAGCAAAATATTTTGAAGGTTGTATGCCTGTAGAAGTCCTTGCATCAAGGGGTAAAGACACTTTAAGATTTGGACCGATGAAGCCTGTCGGACTTTTTGACAAACGCACAAGAAAAGAAGAACACAAAAACTATCAATTTTACGCAGTTGTGCAACTAAGGCAAGATGACAAAGAGGCGGATTTATACAATCTTGTAGGCTTTCAAACAAATTTAAAATGGGGCGAACAAAAGCGACTGTTAAATTCAATCCCGGGATTAGAAAATGCTCAAATTGTAAGATATGGCGTAATGCACGCTAATACCTTTATTAACAGCCCTAAAATTTTAAACAAAACTTTGCAGACAAAAAACAACCCCAATTTATTTTTTGCAGGACAAATAACGGGTGTGGAAGGTTATAGTGAAAGTATCACAACAGGACTCTTTGCAGGGATAAATATGCTAAAATATTTAAAAGGAGAACCCCTTGTGGAGTTAAGCTCAAAGTGCATGTTGGGCGCACTTTTAGAGTACATAACATTTGAAGGGCACAAATCTTTTCAGCCGGTTAACTCAAACTGGGGTATAATAAAAAAAGTAGAGTTTGATAAAAAAATTAGAAAAAACAAAGAGGAAAAAAGTGCAATACTATCTAAAATTGCACTTGAATACATAAAGGAGATAAAAGATGGATATTTTTGCTAAACATCAAGACTTAACAACAGCTCTTGCTAACGTTGTTGTACTTGGAATTTTTGAGGATGACAAAAATCTCACTCCCACGCAACAAAAAATTGATAAAGCACTTAAAGGTTTAATAAGCAACGATTTAATTAAAAAAGAAGGCTTTAAAGCTAAATTTTCAGACACAGTTATTGTTCCTACGCAACTTAAAATCCCATCAGATAAAATTATGCTTATTGGTTTAGGTAAGAAAAAAGATTTTAACTGCTCAAAATTAAGAGAATTATGCGCAAAAATCATAAAACAATTAGATAAAACTTTAAATGTGAAAAACATATCCACTGAACTTTTAGGACTAAAAAGCGGCAATTTTGACGTACAAAGCTGTGCTGGCGCAATGAGCGAAGGTATATTAATAGGGATGTACGACTACGACAAGTACAAAACCAAAAAATCAACTCCTCAAATTAAAAAAATAAGAATAACAACCCAAGATGCAAAAGATGAGAAACTGGCAAAAATTGGTGTTAATAATGCAAAAATTATTTGCTCGGCTATGGACTTTACAAAAGACTTGATAAACGAACCGGCGCAAACCGCTACGCCCGAAGCAATTTCTCAAATTGCAAAAAATTTAAGCGCTGATTTAGGATTAACTTTTGAAGTTTACAACAAAAAGCAATTGAGCGAAATGAATTTCAATGCTTTTCTTGCAGTAGGGCAAGGAAGCGAACAAGAGCCAAAATTTATACACCTTGCTTATAAACCAATTAAAAAAGCAAAGAAAAAAATTGTACTAATTGGCAAAGGCATAACTTTTGACTCGGGCGGTTTGGATATTAAACCTGCAAATTCTATGCTTACAATGAAAACTGATATGTCAGGCTGCGCAACTGTTTTAGGGGTAATTCAGGCAATAGCAGCACTCAAACCCGACATTGAAGTTCACGCTCTAAGTGCATTGTGCGAAAATATGCCAAGCGGAAAATCATACAAACAAGGCGATGTTTTGACCGCTAAAAACGGCAAAACAATTGAAGTCGACAATACTGACGCAGAGGGCAGGTTAACCCTTGCCGATGTTTTAACTTATGCCGATGAACTAAACCCTGATGAAGTTATAGATATTGCAACCCTAACAGGTGCTTGCATTGTAGCTCTTGGACAAAACATAACAGGCATTATGGGTAATAACCCTGATATGATTAAAAACATTATAAATATCGGTAAAAAATCAGGTGAAACACTTTGGGAATTACCTATATTTGACGACATGCAAGATATGTTAAAAAGCGACATTGCAGATATGAGAAATACAGGCTCAAGATTTGCAGGCGCAAGTGTAGCGGGAAGATTTTTGCAAAATTTCACAAAAAGCAAAAACTGGGCGCACATTGATATTGCAGGTACGACCTTTATTGATAAGCCCTATAAGGAGCTAAACAAAGGCGCAACGGGCGTTATGGTAAGAACACTTACAAACTACATTATGTCATTATAAATTTTACAAGCAGGGTTTAAACCCTGCTTTTTTAATTTTGATTTTGAGTAACCACCAGTTGATTAAATGGAATTTCAATTCCCAGTTCGTCAAATTTTTCTTTTATTCTAAGATTAAAAATTCTTTTTACTTCCCATTGATGGCGAGGGAGAGTTTTAAATCTGGCAAGAATAGAAATTGAACTATCGTTAAATTTATCTAAACCCAATACCTCAATTTCACCTAAAATCTTGTCCTTACAGTCATCTTCATTTCTTAAATTTTCACCGATTTGCTTAATTACATCCATAACTTGAGCGATATTTTCTTTGTAAGCAACAGGAATTTCTACCAGAGAATATGAATATCCTCTTGTATAATTTGTAACCATATCGACCATGCCATTTCTTATAAAATGCGCAGCACCATCAATACTTCTTAAAACAATAATTGAAAGCGTGATTTTTTCGACAGTCCCTGTTACGTTTTGAATTTCAACAACATCACCCACGCGAATTTGCCCTTCAAAAAGTATAGTAAGCCCTGACAGTAAATCTTCAACAAATCTTTTTGAACCAAAACCAACAGCAACACCTAAGACTCCGGCTGCTGTTATTATTGGACGAACATCTACGCCAAGATGATTTAAAATATTTATTGCAACAAAAATAAACAGTATAAAATTCAAGGCATGAATTGAAATTATACACAGTGTATCAAAGTTTTTAGCACTTTCAATGTCTTTTGCTCTCTTTTTGAAACGTTCAAACAAATGCAGCATGAAGGTTTTTACAAATTTCAACGCAAAGACAAAAAACACTAAAGTGAACAAAATATTTAGTATTGTAGACCATTTTAGCCCTTTTAAAAATTCTAATATATCCAAAATTCCTCCTTAATTTTACTAAATTATATCAAAAATAAATCTTTAGATACCCAAAAAATTAAATCAAAAGATTAATCTATTTTTTCCAAAATAAACATAAACTAAAAAATAAGGATAAAATTATGGGCATTAAAGTAACTTGTAGCGAAGAAAAATTTGAAAAATTCTTGCAAAATGCTGACTCAAGAGAGTGTGAGCATTTTAAACTTGCAAGAAAATTCATGAACCAAAAAAACTACAGACAAGCCATAAAAGAATATTTAATGTCCATGATATTTTCGAAACCTGACATTTCCCTGTATAAAGAAATTTCAAAAGCTTATAAAAAAATAAAATGTTATGACAAAGCTATAAATCATTTAGTAAAAGCAAAAACTATGAGTCGTTTTGATTCTGAAATATACTATGAATTAGGGTTAAATCACCTTTTAAATGCCAACTCTCAAGAGGCAAGAAAAAATTTTATACGAACAATAAAACTTGATCCGAAAAATGTAAATGCACAAGTACAATTAGCAATTTCTCATGAGCTTTTGGGCGAGGAGGAAATGGCGCTTAGTATTTATCAAAAAATTATTGAAGAAAACCCTCATTACATACCTGCATACAACCATATGGCAGGGCTGTATATTACACTTGAAAGGTATTCTGAGGCATCATATTTATTTTATCAAATTTTAAATATTAATCCAGCGTATTACAGGGCAAATTTGGGCTTGGGCATTTGTTTTGATAAAATGAATAAATTTTCTCGCGCAATAAGATATTATAAAAAATATATAGCAAGAAAACCCCATTCGGATACTACTAAATCTCTTGTTGGCAGAGTTTGCGAGATATATAACTTAAAACAAAACAAAAAAACTAACTTGAGAATTGTTAAATAGTTAATCTTTAATTATTGCTTTTACAACTTTATAAATAGTGTGCAATTTATTTGTATCATTAATTTGCATTTTTATATCCCCAATTAACTCGTTAACCAGCTCTTTATTTGGTTTCAAATAATTAAGATAAAATAAATCATCAGGGGTAATTTCCAGTACTTCAAAAATTTTATTTAAGGTTTGCGCCGTTAAAAAATTTGTGCCACACTCAATCCCACTTAATGTTCTTTGAGATATATTTAACTTTTCAGCAAGCTGCTCTTGAGTATAATTTCTCAATATGCGGTATTGCTTAATTTTTTTTCCGAGTAGTCTTTTAATATCCATAATTACACCGTATTAATAAGTATAATTTCATCTTGACTTATTTATAACGAAATTTAATCAGTATTTAATGTATTTTTAGAATTATATTTTCATAGTAGTTTATATAATATTAAATTTTATTAAGCTGTTAAGCATTATTATTTCTTGTTTTTAGATATTTAAGAAATTTTATTTCATTAATTCTAGCAATTTTCTTTTTAAAAATTTCTTTATAAATACATCAGAAACGTTTTTGAATTAGCAGAGAAATTAAATAAAAGGAGAAAATTTATGATAGTGAATGCTACAACAGTATCAAAAAGCTTGATAGACAACCCTAACGCAAATTTATCAGAAAGACTTGGTAATACTAAGGAACAAATGACAAACGCGGTTAAAACAAACTTAAAAACAGCAGGTGCAACACTTGCTATAGGCGCAGGTACAGCTGCGGCAGTAAAATCAAAAAGTGCAAATAAGGTAGTAAGTAACTTAATGAGCAAAGTAGCAAACAGTGAAACTTTTAAGGAGCTTGCACCAAAAGCAACAGAGGCTCTTAAAAAAGCAACAACAAAGTTTAAAAATCTACCAGGCTCAGCAAAACTGCTAACTGTGGCAGGAGCAGCACTTGCAGGTATTGCAGCATATCAAATAAACAATGAGGGCGCTTACAAATCAGGCGAAATTAATCAAAAATATGCAGATAAAATTGAACTTAGAAAAAAATTTGAAAATTAAATTGCATGTATAACATTAACTGCATATGAAAATGAGAGGCAAAACCTCTCATTTTTTATACATTTTTATTTCCCAAAAAATACTGATATATTTGTTTTTCATTAGGCTTTAAGTTGTTTAAAATACTATACGCCGGAATTGGCATATTTGGATCAGAATATTTTGGCTGCAAGGTATTATCGTTTTTCAAATATTTTTTCTTGATAATAGCATCATTTATTTTTGGCAAACCAAAACCTAAGAATCCTGTTACTATCGCCAATGAAACTGTTTGGAATATAGCGTTTAATTTATTTGCAAAATTCAAAAGAGGATTTTTCTTTGTATCGTTTAAAATTCCCAAGAATTCTTTTACATCATTTTCATTCAATTTGTTATTTGCTACATAATTCCTTAAATCTTCAGCTTTAAGTTTTTCATTTTCTATAACATCGCCAAACAATTTTTTAGCTGCGTTATAAAAAGTTGAGGCTTCTTTTCCTTCTTTATTTTTAACTTTAGCATCGATGTGCAATAGTTTATACAAGTTACCTTTATTTTCATCGTTTTTCTCAAAGAATCTTATAACTTGATCTAAATTTTCAAAATTAGACATTTGTGCAGTGTTTTCAGCTTTTCCAAGAACCTGCACACCACCTTCAGGATTGAATATTTTGATAAATTTCTTAAAGAAACTGTCTTCTTTTCTTAAAATGTCACTTGTTAGAACAATACCGCTTTTCTTAGAACCCAAAAGCCCCATGCCGGCACCCATACCTTCCATTGCAAAAAGTATGGTAAGAATTGTTGTAATATCACGTCTTAAGATATTTGAGGTTTCATCCCATTGGACGGGACCGCCGTTTTTCTTAGAACTTTCTATATCTCTTTTTGTAGACTGAATAAGTCGCGGAATCAAAGTAAAGCAAGTAATTAATGTATAAAATATTGGCCTAGCTACGTTAATCCAATTGCTTTCAAGGGATGAAGCATGTTTAGATAACCACGTATTTTGACCGGGGTTAACTTTTTCACCAATATCAGACATAATCTTACTTATACCGCCACCGCTAAAGTTAACTTGGCTGTTTGTTTGGTTACTTTTATCACCCTTGAGTTCGCTTGCCTTCTGTCTTACAGGGTCTGTTTCAGGATTTGTTTTATTTACAGTATAAATTTTAGGTATAAACCACATAGCAGCTGCTGTAAACACACCCATTAAAATATTTGTAGCAAATCTTGAACCCATTCTTGATTTTGTAAAACCTTCAAGAATATCATCAAGACTGCCTTTTTGCTTTCCTAACGATTCATATAAATCATCAGAATATTTAATCATTCGGTTAATCAAATCACCAATTTTAACTTCGTATTTCGCAGCTTTATCAGCACTGGTGTCAGTAATTAAAGCTTTTAAGAAATTTGGATAACCGGTAGTATTTGCTTTTTTATCTGTAACAAATTTCTTTATAATGCCCTCTAAAATTTCTTCTTTTGAATCTGGCATTGAAACATTTTTAATATTATTTATAAGGCCTTTTTTCTTCGCAGATTCCATTTTTAAAATTTGAGCAATGTAATCATCAATATCAATGCCTTTTTGTGCAAGGTCTTCAACATTTTTTAAACCTTCAAAATTAGAAAATGCACGTTTTAAAACGCTTTCATAAAATGACTTTTTAAATGCCTCTTTACTTGTGGTGTCAATATTTGATTTTTTAATAATTTCAGCAAAATCTTTTATTGTTTGAACAGGAACAGCATTAGACTTAGCTCCAAATTTAGTTGAAGCATACAAAACACCCCCAGGGACAACAAACATGCTCGGACCTGTTAAAAATTCACGCAATCCGTTTTCTAATACCGCACCCCAGTTGTTTTTTCCGGTTAAATCTTTGCCAACGTCTTTTGCAGCCCAAGTCCTTGGTATATTTGTACCAAGCATGTCTTGTATAGTAAAGCTTGCAGCAAGGCCACCCCTGTCTACACCTTCCCAAAAACTAACAAGAGCATCTGTAGCACCCCTAAAAGATGTGTTGTTTTCATTTTCATTGTTAATTCTTTGGCTATTATATGCCGTTTGCTTAATATTTTGGACTTTCATTTAACCTCTACTTGTCACACGTTGACACTTTTTGAAAAAACAAACAATTTAAAAATTGCTATTTTTAGCTTCTTTGTTTAAATATTTTTACAAAAGTTTGTGATGGATGCTTCTAAACTAGAGCGGGTGTTATTGTAACACTTTAAGCTAAAACATGCAAGAAATGTAAACTTATGTTAAAAATACAAATTAATTACCCGCCCGGGCGGTTCACATAATTCATTTAAATAATATTTTATGAATATAGTTTTTAACAAAGGAGAAACATGAGTATTACCAGACTATGTGGAATGTACATTTTTTCATGCTACGTTTTATTTTTTGTACTTACAAATTTAATATTAAGATAATCTGGCAAGCTTTCTCGCAGTTTCAACGTCTTCTTGAATTTGCTTAATTAGCGCCTCTTTGTTGGGAAATTTAAATTCATCCCTTATCTTCATTAAAAACAACACTCTTATTATTTTTCCATAAATTTGAGAGTCAAAATTTAAAATATGTACTTCGACGACTTCTTCTTCGCTATCATCAAATGTTGGTCTTACACCCCAATTAATAAGTGCAGGGTATGTTTTATCAACCACAGCATAGCCAAAGTACACACCATGGGGGAGATGAACTATGTTGTTGGGCCAAAAAATATTCGCGGTTGGGAAACCTAATTTTCTTGCAATTGCGTCCCCTTTTACCACATTATTTTTTAGCGAAAAAGAATGTCCTAAAAGTAAATTTGCATTTCTAATATGCCCGTTTGAAATCATCTCACGTATATTCGAACTGCTTATAAGGCAAGTTTGAATTTTTTGAGGGGTAAGCTCCATATACTTGTACCCAAATTTATCTGAATACTTTGATAAAAGTTTCGTGTCCCCCTCTTTACCTCTGCCAAATTTATGGTTAAATCCTGTTGCAATACAGCATGGTTGAAAATTTTTAACAAGCACATTTTCTAAATAATCAAGTGCTTCATACTGCATATACTGTTCAAAATCCAGAATATAAACAAAATCAACCCCTAAAGCCTCAATTCGCTCCAGTCTTTCTTCATTAGAGCAAACATTGTAGACTTTTTCTTTATTAAAATAATTAGCAGGATTTATTTCAAATGTGACAACTGCAGACTTTTTTTTATTTTCTTTTGCATAATCTACAACTCGCGAAATGAGTTTTTGATGCGCAAGATGAACACCGTCAAAATACCCTAGCGCAAGGGCAAGATCAGGATTGTGATTAATTGTTCTAAATATTTTCATGTTTTTTGTCCTGATGATGGTTTTTGTACTTGTGATTATGTTTTTTGGGTTTTGGCCCAAAGCCTTGGTCTTTTTGTTGCAATCGTCTTACAGAGTATACATCAGGTATTGACTGAATATTTGCTATAACCTTTTTTAGAGTTTCTATGTTATCAAGTTCAATACCTAAATCTATTATGCCAAATTTTTTGTTTTTTGAATAGCTGTTTGCATAAGAAATATTTGTATCTGCAATTTTTAAAAGTACATCTTTTAAAAGCCCGACTCTGTCTTGAGTTTCAATTCTGATATGAGCAATATATGTTCCCTTTGAAACAGTATCAGCCCATTTAATATCCATCATGCGCTCAGGCTCAACATCATAAAGACATTTACAATCAAGCCTATGCACACTAACACCTTTAGAACGTGTAATAACACCAACTATAGGCTCTCCTGGGATTGGCGTGCAGCACTTTGCAAGACTCCAGAGCATATCTTCAAGTCCCACAATATCGTATTTTTTAGCGTCTTTTTTGCGTTTTTGACTATCTTGTTGTACTCTTTCAGGAATACTTTTAATATCAGAAGGCTCAAGAGCCGGTTTTTTCAGCTTATTTGCAACTTTATGCAGGGTGGTTTCACCATAACCTATTGCAGCAAATAAATCATCCTGAGTTTTATAGTTCATTTCATGCGCTGTGCGCTCTATTTCACCCGATTTTAACAACTCGTCAAAAACAGGTTTTGTAATATAAATTTCAAGATTTGCACGCCCGATTTCGATATTTTCTTCCCTGTTATATTTTTTGAACCATAGCCTGATTTTTGAAATTGCACTTTTTGTAACTACAAAATTGAGCCAGTCAATCTTTGGCATAAACTGTTTTGAAGTTAAAATTTCAACAATATCACCGTTTTTGAGTTTTGTATCAAGTTGCGCGATTCTGCCGTTTATAAGCGCACCAACCGTCCTGTGTCCGACTTCTGTGTGAATACGATACGCAAAATCAACAGGAGTAGAGTTTGCAGGCAAATCTATAACATCTCCTGCAGGGGTAAAAGCAAAAACCTGATCTGAAAACAAATCCAGCTTAACTCGCTCTACAAAGTCTTTTGCATTTGATGAATCTTTATCAATCTCCATCATTTTGCGCATCCAAGAAAATTGCATATCGTATTTATTATCAGATTTAACGGAGCCTGATTCTTTATACCTCCAATGCGCCGCAACACCGTACTCTGCAACTTCATGCATTTCTTTAGTTCTAATTTGAATTTCAACAGGCTTATTTTTTGACCCTATAACAGATGTATGCAAAGAACGATACATATTACCTTTTGGCATTGCAATATAGTCTTTAAAGCGACCAGGGATTGGTTTAAAGCGAGAGTGAATTATACCCAGAACTTCATAACAGGTTTTTTCATCATCTACAATAACTCTAATTGCACTGACATCATAAAGTTGGTCAAAAGTTACATTTAACCTTTCCATTTTTTTATAAATGCTGTAATAGTGCTTCGCCCTGCCGTTTATTTTTGCTTTTATGTTATTTTCCTTAAGGCTTGCGCTAATATCTTCAATGAGCGCTGAAATTGTAGCGTCGCGTTCGTTTTTAGTTTGCGCCACAAGTTTTGCTATTTCATAATATTTTTCAGGATTTATATATCTTAAAGACAAATCCTCAAGTTCTGCCTTTATTTTACCTATACCTAAACGGTTAGCAAGCGGAGCAAAAATATCAAGGGTTTCTTGCGCTATTCGCTTTTGCTTATTTGCAGCCATATAACCTAATGTGCGCATGTTGTGCAACCTGTCAGCTAATTTTAAAAAGATAATCCTAATATCTTGCGCCATTGCAATAAACATGCGCCTAAAGTTCTCTGCTTGACGTTCTTCTTTGGATTTAAACTGATATTTTCCAAGTTTTGTAACGCCTTGCACAAGCTTTAAAACATCTGCCCCAAAATTTTGCTCAATTTCCTCAGGCTGTGTATCGGTATCTTCTAAAATATCATGCAAAAAAGCCGCTATAATACTATCTTTATCAGCCTTTAGCTCTGTTAAAATTTTTGCAACTTCGACAGGATGAACTATGTAAGGTTCTTCTGAAATTCTATACTGACCTTCGTGCAGTTTTCTTGCAAATTCAAAAGCACGCTCAATATCGCAAATTTCTTCGCTCGGGCGGTTTTGTTTTTTTAAAAGTTCTTTTAATTCTTCAAAAATTACAAGATAGGACATAAAAATTTTTCTAATATATAATAATACATAGGAATTTTACAACTTTGAACAACTTTTTTCTATATGCCAAATGATGTAAATAAAATTTTAAAGCCAAAAAATCTCGATGAATTTTTAGATTTAATAAAAAATTCTCAAGACAAGATAAAATTACAAGTAAAAGTAAGTGCAAATTCAAAGAAAAATTCGATAGAATTTTTTGATGATTACATTAAACTAAAAATATCAAAACCGGCAGTAGACGGCAAGGCAAACAAGGAAATTATAAAATATTTAAGTGACACTTTAAATTTACCTAAAAATAATATTCAAATTTTAAACGGCGAAAAATCATCTCTTAAAATGTTACTTTTTATCCCAAAAACTTTACAATAGTAAATGTTACACTTCTTTTTTAAAATTTTTATGTTATAATTCTTAACAAAAAAGGCAATTATTTTTCTGTATGTGATTTATTAGTATCAAGTGAAGAATTTTTCGGAAGGTTGACGTGAATTATTATAAAAATCCCCATAATGCAGGTCAAACGGGCGAAACAAATATAAAATCAGACGATTCAAAAATAAATATATTGTTTTCAAACCCCATAAATAACCAAAAAAATATGCCTCAGGGCAACAGAACAAGTGCCAACAGGCTCTATGGCGGTTATTCGTCCAATTTAAACACAAAAAATCTAAATATAAATTATAAACAAACTCTAAAAATCATAAATGAAGCATTTGCACAAAAAAATGATTTAGGACAACTTTTTTATATTTTACACAACATTTTAACAACCAATATGCAAACAAACTTTAGTGCTATTGGGCTTTTAAACCCTCAATCCAACTGCATTAATGTAAAATTAATAGATAAAATAGGTTCAATTTTTAATACAAAAATAATGCTTAATGACGACACAAACCCGCTCATTAAGTGTTATTCAACAAAATCAATTCAAAATTGTCAGGATAATAAATTTTTAAAAGCAAACTATCTAAACAGCTCGCCTTGTATAATTATTCCACTTATATCCTTTGGCGAGTGTCTTGGAGTGTTTATTGTAGGTGACAACCAGCTAAACAGCTGCACTGAATTGTATCAATTTTTATCAAACTACATGGCAATTTTCATCCATAACAGAAATTTAGCGGAACTGGTAGATAAAAACACTGATATTGACTCACTTACAGGGCTTGCAAACCACAAGTGCTTCCAAGAAGAACTTATAAGGCAAATTGAAAGCTGCAACAAATCCAACTCACCACTTTCGGTTTGTATCTTTGACGTATTAAATATTTCACAAATAAATAGAGAATTTGGCCACGCTAAGGGCGACGAGATAATAAAAACAGTGGCTAAAAAAATCAAACAAAACATAAGAAATACAGACTTTGCAGGTCGTTATGGCGGCGATGAAATAAGCATCATAATGCCAAACACTTCAACAGATGAAGCAAAATACATAGCAGAATACTTATCTTACGCATTATCTTGCGTACTTATTGACGATGTCGGGCCGGTTAAGTTAAGTTGCGGTATTGCAACATATCCGCAAACTTCAAAAGACCATGAAAAACTTGTTTTACTTGCGGAACAAGCGATGTACATTTCAAAAAGCAAATGCTATGAAAGCGGAACTTGCGTTATTGTAACATCTGAGGATTACAATTTCTGGGACGATGAAGCGCTAAAATGTTTTGCGGAAGTCTTAACTAAAAAACACGCTCAAATAGGTGTTGATTTTGAAGAAGAACTGATACACAAATTCCATAATGAAGAAATTCTATCAAGCAAACATATGCTTGAAGTTGTTACATCTTTGGCAGGCACAATTGATGCTAAAGACCCATACACAAAAGGTCACTCAAGCCTTGTTTCAAGGTATTCTGAAGCTCTTGCAAGAGCAATACAGTTGCCTGAGGCTGAAGTTGAGCGCATAAAGCTGGGCGCGCTTTTGCACGATATAGGTAAAATCGGTATTCCTGAAAACGTATTAAGGAAGCCCGCAATGCTTGATGATGATGAGTGGGAAATTATGAAGCAACACCCTGTAATAGGTGCTGACAAAGTGCTTGCGCCAAATGAATCATTGCGCGACTTAATTCCTATGGTTAAATATCACCACGAACATTGGGATGGAACAGGCTATCCCTGCGGTCTAAAGGGTGAAGAAATTCCGCTTAACGCAAGAATAGTGTCAATAGCTGATGCTTACCATGCGCTTGTTTCAGACAGACCTTACAGAAAAGGGTTAAGTGTTGAAAAGGCTTGCGAAATTTTAAAACTCGGCGCAGGTGTTCAGTGGGATAAAGAGCTTGTAAGACAATTTATTGTAATTGCTCCAAGCCTGTCTACAACTGTTTAAAGTTTAACTTTAGCAACGTAGGTGCGATCAATTTTTTCTATAAAATAAATTTTTTGAGCATTGGCATAAATCCACTCGTTTAAATAGGGCGAAAGCTGGCTTGAATAATAGTCATAGGAATGATAAAAAATATAGTCCTTTCCTTTTTTAAGCATATTTAATTCATTAAAATATAATTGTTTTGAATACTCATTTGGATTTATGACAATATAATTATCAACACTAAAATCTAAAAGGCGCGAATAGTACTCCCATTCTTTAATTGACGCCTTATTTAAAACTATTATGTCAGATTTTTTATAATTATTTTTTAGAATCTTAAGTGCAAATCTTGCGTCCTCATAAGAGTGAAAAAAGCTTGTAACATAATAAATTCCGCCATTTTTAATATTAGTGAAATATTTAACCCCATAACCGCTAAAGGTAAATAAAAAGGTAAATAACAAAAATCCCGCAAAAAATTTATTTGCTTTTTTAAAATCAAAATTTAGCGTATCGCAAATAAAAATAATTAAAATTGGCATACTCCAAAGCGCAAGACGCTCTTTTATCGGGTAAATTTGCAACATTGCTGCAATTATTCCAAGCAAAATTGAAATAGCACAAATTTTTAAAATCTTATTTTTAGATTTGAAAGCCTTTAAAAAACCAAGAACAACAAACAATGCAATAAAAAGTAAATTTAAGTTCGGTGCGAAAAAATATTTTAAATTATTTATAAACAATTTAAAAATACTAAAATCAAACCTTATAAACCCGCTATCCCAATAATTAAGCAAAAATGCCTGACTGCTTTGCTTTTGAGGCAATAAAATTAAAAAATAAGAAAAAATAAAAAGCACTAAACTCACAGAAATAAATACCCAAAAAGGCCTGTTGGGCTTTGTTTTAGAGTTAAAAAACTCATACAGCAAATAAGCTGCAAAAACAAAAACGTATGAAAAACTAAACAAAAAAGGCAAAAAAGAAAGAAAACCAAACACAACAGCTTTTTTTACATCAAAACTTTTAATTGAAATTTTTGAAAAAATAAGCAAAGAAAAAACCGCAAAAAAGACCTCAAGACTGTATTGCTTAAACTCTTGAGAATAATATATAAGGGGCAAATTAAGCGCAAATAAAAGATTTGCCAAAACTAATAACCATTTTTGCGAAAATATTTTTTTAGTCAATAAATAAAATACAAATACGCTTGCAATTGAAAAAACAAAAGGCAAAAACCTTAATACAAGCTCATTTTCACCAAATAAAATTGTCAAAAACTTTGTAAACACCAAAAACATGGAAGGAGCACTTTGATTGTCATCAAAAGGTAAAAATAAGCCAAAAAAGTTGTGATTTATGACATTCAAAGCAAGCAAGCACTCATCATGCCAGAGAGGCCTATTTTGAATATAAGCAAAAACCCTTGTAAAACAAGAAAAAAACAGTACTAAATAAATCACAATCTTATAAATTATATTTTTATATGTCGTAATACTCAAGTTTTGCATTTAAATCCAACTTTTTAGCGTCATTTCTAAAGATTTTTGACTTATAAACCCCTAAATTAGCAAGAAAATACTCAATACTCACCCCTAAAACTCCAAAACCATATTTAATTGAACGTCTTAAATTAATTGAGCTTGCATCAGGGAAATACTTTGTGGGACAAGAAATTTCACCCATTTTAAAACCGTAATAAAAAGCAAGCGAGAGCATTTGATTATCAAAAATAAAATCGTCATCACACTCACCAAGCGGCAGGGTTTTTAAAACATCCGCACTAAAAGCGCGAAAACCGCTATGATACTCTGAAAGACTTTTTCCGCTGAATAAATTTTGAAACATTGTTAAAAATTTATTTGAAACATACTTGTACAAGGGCATTCCGCCACTTAAAGCTGAATCCATTAGCATGCGCGAAGCAATAACCGCATCATACTCTCCAAAAGCAATCATGGACGCCATAGCAGGAATTAACTTAGGTGTATACTGATAATCAGGGTGTAACATAACAACAATATCGGCATTTTCCCTCAGTGCTGCTATGTAGCAGGATTTTTGATTTGCGCCGTAACCTAAATTATTTTTGTGAACAATTGTTGTAATCCCAAGATTTTTTGCAATTTCTTTAGTATTATCATGTGAATTATCATCAACTAAAATTATTGAGTCAACCACACCCCTGTAAATCTCTGAAAAGGTTTTCTCAAGGGTCTTTTCTGCATTGTAAGCAGGCATTATTACAACAACTTTTTTATCGTTAATCATATTTTTATTTTAGTTGTAAAGCAAATTAGTTGCAAATGTTGTAATAAAAAAATATAATAGCACTATGGACTCAAATAATGAAAATTCAATAGATTATATAAAAAAATCCTTTGAACTTAAAAATTCAAAACTTTACAAAGAAGCAATAGAAATGCTCTACAAGGCGCTAGAGTGCGAAGAAGGCAGAGAAAATGCCGAAATAATATCGCAAATTGCTGATTTATACGTGCTATTAAAAAATTACGACAGAGCACTTGAAGAATACGAAAAAGTTCTTGATATAGACAAAAATCACACTCATTCATTAAGTGAAATGTCTAAAATTTACTTTTATCTAGAACAATACCCAAAAGCCCTTGGTACCTCTGAGAGGTTATTAAAAACCACTCACAATGCTGATTATTTTATTAATCACTTACAAATTTTATACAAGCTAAAATACTTTGACAAAATGAAAGATTTATACGAATCTTTCGATGAGGACTTGAAAAACAACGCGCAAATCCTATACATTATGTCAAAAACAGGCTTGTACCCTCAAGAGGAATTTTTAAAAAGAGCTGTTGAAAAGGACAAAACCCTCTTTCAGCCTTGTTTTGAACTTGCACTTAAATATTATAATGACGAAAATTATAAAGACGCGAAAGAACTTTTCAAGCACGCTTTAGAACTTGAAAACAACTCTTTAGCGCATTTTTATTTAGGTTCAATAGAACACATTGAAGGGCATTTTTTTGAAGCAATTGATAATTATCTAGAGTGTATAAAGCTGGATAAATCAAACGACAAGTGTTGCTTTGAGCTTGCAAAAGCATACATTGACATAAATTGGCTCGAAGAAGCGCAAATTGCCCTTAAAAGTTCAATATCAATTTTGAAATTAAAAAATGAATTTTCGCCACAATTAGATGAACATCATTTTCTTTTAGCGTGGATTTTATCAAAACAAGATGATAAAAAGGGTGCACTGCTTTATTTAGATTTAATTGACAAAGACTCTAAAATGTACCCTAACGCGCAAATTTTGAAAAACACTTTAAATTTAACAACTCAAAATTGCACAAAAGCAAAAGAAATTCTGGAAAATTATTACAACAGCAACCCGGAAGAAGCAAAAAACCCTATTTTAATTGAGTCTTTAGGGAAAATTTACAAACAACTGAAATTATATAAAGAAGCTGAAAACCTTTATGAAACAGCGCTTGAAACTTACCCTGATTCAGTTTTCTACGCTGTAGAGCTTATTGACATTTTAATTGATAACAAATGTTACGACAAAGCGCTCGAATATACTAAAAAACTTGAACACAGCGCACCAAGATGCCCAAGCACTTTTAATTCTTTTGCAAGAATTTATTACAGGCTTAAAAATTACGACGCTGCAATTGAAAATCTTAAAATTTTAAACGAAATGGACATAAACAACGCCGAGGGCTTTTATTTCTTAGGGCTTGTCCAAAACGACACTTGCCAAGCAGAGGCAGCTCTTGAAAACTTCAAAATTGCACTCACGCTAAATCCTATGCCCGCAAAATACTACGCACAAACAGCAAGAGCTTATGAAACAATGGGGGATTTAGAAAATGCGATGTTATACATTAAAGAGGCAATTGAAATAGCGCCTGAGGAAATTAATTACAAAAGACAGGCAAAAAACCTTGCCCAAAAAATGAACGACAAAGAAAAAGCGGACTTTTACAACTCGCAAATACTGCGCCTTGAGCAGCTTTTAAGGCAAAGAGGCTAAAATTCTTTTATTATCATTTCACAATTTTTACAATCAAACTCAAGTCTTAGCTTTTTTGCATTTTCATCTAATAAAAACAGCTTTTCCTTTTCTTTTTGCCCTTTTAAACACATATTAAAAGCCCTGCGCAGACAGTGTTTTGTCCTCATAAGCTCTGCATTTTTAACTTTTTCTGACTCAAAAGAACGCTCTGAACACCCCACATTACACTCATTATAAAACTCTTGCGCTTTTTTGTTGTGAATATTCAGCCTGTAATCGTTATTTTTCAGCGGAAAAGGCGCACAGGAAATTTTTTTCTTTTTTCTGTTTTTTCTAATTTCATCATATTTTTCAAGTCGTTTTGTCATTAATTTTTCAAGCAAATCGCGCCTTATAGTGTTAATTTGAGAAATTTTTAAAAATGGCAAATTATCTGTTTTAAAAACAATTTCTTTTACATAAAAATCGCTCTCACCGGTTTTTCTAAGCTGATTTTCAAACGCAAAGCGCATTTTATCCTGATTATTTGCCCGCTCCTTAGTATCAAATGGCATTTCACAGCTACAATTATCCTCATCAAGTACTAAAATTTTGTCTTCAAATACACAAAATTCAACCCCAATTTGCCTTTTTGTTTTTGAATTTTTTAAAAGCTTATCAAATTCAAAATCAAAATTCCTGTAAATTATTACCCCTGCATTAATTTTTGGCATAGAATTTGGAAAAATTCGCAAAACTCCATTTTTAAACTCAACTTTATTTACCAAAAAACCCTCTAAACTATCATTTGAAAAATAGCACAAACCATCTTGGGCATTGATTTTCACATCTGTTTTTATTTCAAAAAAATCTTTTGCAATATTTTTTACAACCCCGATTTTCTCACCAATTTGCTTTGGTGTGTCAAAATTATAAATATCCTCAGGCTTACCCTGTAAAAAGTAGGTGCTAAAACCACGATTAAAGCTTTTAGCAACATTAGGCTCAAAATCACAAAAAACTTTGCCCGATGAAATTCTTTTATATTTTTCAAGCAAAATATTGTAATAAGCTACAACGTTTTTAACATAATTTTCATCCTTTAATCGACCCTCAATTTTAAAAGAAACTACACCAGCCTTAACTAAATCATCTAAACAAGGAGCAGCGCAAAAGTCTTTCAATGACAAAAGATGTTTATTTTTTGCATAAACTTTGCCATTTTCATCAATCAGGGTATATTTTTTCCGACAGGGTTGGGCACACTCTCCACGATTTGCACTGCGCCCGCCAAGCGCATAACTCAGGTAACACTGACCGCTATAGCTCACGCAAAGTGCGCCATGGATAAAGGTTTCAACCTCAACATCAGTGCTTTTACAAATATCTTTAATTTGATTTAATGACAACTCGCGCGCAAGGATTACCCTATCTACACCAATGTTTTCAAAAAATTTAACTTTTTGACTATCTCGAATATCACACTGAGTACTTGCTGAAATTAAAAAAGGCGGCAAATCCAATTTAAAAATGCCAAAATCCTGCACTATAATGCCATCAACGCCTATTTCATACAAATCATAAAGCAGCTTTTGGAGATCATCCAGCTCCTCATCCCTTAAAATGGTATTTAGTGCCACATACACCCTTGCAAAAAATTTGTGCGCATAGTCAACGACATCTTTTATATCTTGCAAATTATTTGCAGCATTTTTTCGCGCGCCAAAGGCATTTGCGCCAATGTAAATCGCGTCAGCACCAAAGTTAATGGCGCTTATTGCGCAATTCTTATCTTTTGCAGGGGCTAAAAGTTCTAAAGGCGTATTCATTTCAAAATTATAACATGATAAAATTCAACTATGAAAAACAAAAATTGGGGACAAACAAAAAGACTTTTCTTTAGAAAAGTCGAGCTTGATGACTTTAATGAAATTTCAAAAATGCTCAATCAAAAAAGCGTAAAAGAAATCTGGGAAAAAGATTTTACAAACAAAGACATTAAAAAATGGATTGAAAACTGCATGGGCTCATACTCAAACACTGGTGAGGGCTACTACATTATGCAATCAAAAGAAAATAATGACGTTGTAGGGCAAATTTCGCTATCTCAAGACACAATAAACGGCAAAATTTACTATGAAATAGGCTATATTTTAAATGAAAAATATGTTGGATATGGGCTTGCAACAGAGGCAGCAAGGCATATGGCAGATTTTGCCTTTGAAATTATGAATTTAGACAAAGTTATTTTTGAAATACGCCCAATAAATTTAAAATCAATTAAGGTTGCAAAAAGACTTGGAGCAAAAGAAACAGGCAATTTCATAAAAAACGTAAACGGCAAAAAAATAGAGCATTTAATTTTTACCCTAAATAACACAAATTGCCGATGAGGGGATTCGAACCCCTGACCTGTCGATTACGAATCGACTGCTCTACCAACTGAGCCACATCGGCAAAATTATAATAAAAGAGCCCTAAAAAGAGCTCTTTTATGGCGCGCCTGAAGGGATTCGAACCCCTGACCTTTTGGTTCGTAGCCAAACACTCTATCCAGCTGAGCTACAGGCGCAAGTTCAAAATAATCTTATCACAAACAAAATTAAAATAAAATACTTTTTTAAAAAAAACGGGGTGCAAATATTCCTGGAGTGCACCCCTTGTAATTAAGATACGAAACCTTTAGTTAATTTAGTTGTACTCCGTCCAATACAAATACACATATCCGTTTTGTCCATTACCGCCATAGCCTGGGTTGTTGGTAGGGTACATCGTAGTATTATACGCATATCCGCCGCCACCTCCGCCGGCTCCTGCTTTACCATAATCAGCAGCGTCAAATATATTAGATGGTGAAACAAATAATGGACTTAAACCATATGCGCTAGTTGCTGAGCAACTTCCGCCATTATCAAATAATGCTCCGCAGCCTCCTTCGCTTTGAACTCCACTTTTTCCACCATTTCCACCAATTGCACCAATATCACCTGCACTTCCATCGCTACCCTTAGTCCCTGCAACAGATGTTCCGGTACTTAATTTAGAAGCACCATTACCACCTACACCATGGATAACAGAAGTAGTTGCACTTGCGCTGGTTCCTGCTGTACCACCTTTACCACCACTTAAGCTATAACTTGTAGCACCAAAAGTAACTCTACTTTCTCCACCATTTGAGCCATTATTTGCAACGGCCCCACCATTACCACCACCACCAACACGAATAACATAATTAGTAGAAGGAGTAACAGTTATATTTTCAACCTTTAACATGGCACCGCCGCCACCACCTCCACCAGCAGCAGGGTCGTAAACTATGTCATATGTAATTTCTGCTACTCCAGTCGCTCCTTTTCCTCCTGCTCCTGCGGTTGCAACATCAGAAACAACTTTTGTTGTTCCTCCTCCACCACCTGAACCACAGCGGACGCCGTTACCGCCGTTTACAGAACTTGAGCTGCCACCATTACCACCTCTGGATAGCGATGTTGTATTATACATTGATCCTCCGCCAACACCGCCATTAGCTGCAGTATTACTATCTGTTACTTGTAATTTATTTCCATTATTTCCTGCACCGCCAACACCAGAACAGCTTGTATTTGTCCAGCTTCCATTTTGAAATATCTTACAACTATTTGTCGCAACAGAGCTTCCACCATTGCCATAATTAGACCCAGTCGCTCCTTTTCCTCCATTTCCGCCTGAAGCTTCTAAACCCCAAACTTGTTGCCCTGATTTATTGTATATTGCAATATATGATACTGTTCCATTGTCTCCATCACTTGCATTAGCTCCTTTTGAACTTGCAGCATTACCACCTTTTGCCCAAGGAGCAGAATACAATACAATCTTTCCTCCAATATTATTTGAAATTACACTTTCAGGAATTTGATAATTCTTAAAATATCCTCCAGCACTTCCTCCGCCGCCCCCGTATGAGTTATAGGTTGTAGCTCCCTCTTCAAGGACACAGCGAACCGAACTGGCGCAGCGCGGACCCTGACTGCTCTGACCGAAACTACCATTGTGCAGGTAGAAATAGTGGTAAAAGCTGCCACCAAGTGTAGAAGACCACACCTCTCTCGGGTAGCAGTAATCATAGGTAGCCCCGTGGCAAATGCCGTAATTGTCGCATAGTGCTGCGCCGTAACCGTCGAGGCTGTCACAAAGCCTTAAACCGTTGTCACCTTGATTTTTGTTAATAGTGTTAATATTTGATGCCCATTTAGACATCTCATTTTTAGTTGGTAATCTCCAGTCCCCTGCTTTTGTGCCATTGTAAGCTAGAGCTTGGCATGAAGCATTGCCGGCATACCAAGTGCACATAGTTCTATTACAGCCGCTGTAACTAGTTCCAGAGCTACTGCATTGGTTTGCAGTTCTTCCTTGCCAACAGCATGCGTTAGCAGAGCAACGTGTACCTGTTGATACAGTTGTAACAGATGTTGCAATCCCTCCATTTAGCGCATCTGGAATATCACCAATGTTATATTTTGTAACACATACAGGTGTTCCATTGTTTTGAGCTGCTGTGAGGAATTTTGCGTCATATCTGTCACAATCCGCCTGACTTGTCGGTGCGCCACCTTGTTCTTCAACCCATGCGCCACCGCCTCCACCGCCGCCAGAGCCAGAGAGATAACTTACAACAAAGTTTTTCATATTTTTTGTTATAGTTATTTCTTGAGTCTTAGCACTACCAATTGTAGAATTTGTCACTGTAAGTTTTTTACCATATTCAACTGTTGGAGGTGTTCCACCAGCGCCACCGCCTCCGCCTGAGACCATTACAACATTTACACTCTTTACACCAGTTCCTGTTGTAAAGTTGCAATCAAGAGCATTTTGCCCAGAAACTGGGTTACAGTCCGGATCAGTTGGATTATACAAAAAAAGTTTACTTTCTTTTTTAGTACTTCCTCCTCCGCCTGAAACATTAATATTACTTGTGACCCTTTTTGTAATTACAGGGGCTAAAACTACCATAATAATAGAGATTATTAGTGTAGACACCAATAACTCCGCGAGTGTAAACGCGTACTTCTTCATATCTTATCCTTCTAAATTAAACAATTGAATTATAGAACATGTTTATTACTTTTGCAAATATTTAGTAATATTAATATGGTTTAAAAAGTAACAAGAACGCTCTATGCTAGTTATAGAAAAGGACATGGGGTATGTATAATGATTGCCGAGGACAAAAAATTTATTGGTCAGAAAATAAGACAGCAGAGGAAAAGGTTAAAATTAACACAATTTGAGCTTGCCGAAAAAATAGGAATCCACGAAAAACAACTCTCAAGAATTGAAGCTGGGCTTCACTATCCGACTTTAGAGAATTTTATTAAGATAATTAAAACACTGAATATAAGCTTAAGAGAGTTTGAAGAAAACAAGGAAATAAATCCGCTAAAAGATGACATTAATCAAATTTTAAACGACTCGAACAATAAAGAGCTAAAAATATACAGGGATGTTATTAAAAGTATAAAAGATAACCTTTAAGCAAAGTGTTTATGGAATTTTTTTTGTGTTTTTTGTAAGGGCGATAAACTCTTTTGCATAATTAACAGGAACAGCAAAGCCGATACCAATGTTTGAGCGATTGTTGTCAGGATTATAGATTGATTGATTTATCCCAATAACTTCGCCATCTAAATTTAAAAGCGGGCCGCCTGAGCAGCCGGGGTTAATAGCAGCGTCTGTTTGGAGTTTTTTTCTGTCATAGTCAATACGCGAGATTATACCCGTTGTAAGAGTTCCTCTAAAACCAAAGGGGTTGCCTATAGCTAGCACTCTTTGACCGACTTTTACGGTTTCAGAGTCACCAAGGCGTATTACAGGCAGTTTTTCTTTTGGAGTAATTTTTATAAGCGCTAAATCATTTTTATCTTTTAAAATTGCAAAAACTGTAGCTTTGTAAGTTTTGCCACTTTGGGTGGTAACTTCAATATTTTTTGATTTATTAATTACATGAGAACTTGTAAGAATAATGCCAGAGGGGTCAATGACACAGCCAGTACCTGATGATATACCTTGGTCTAAATCAGCGTCTATTGCCACAATTGATGGTGTAATTTTTTCATATACACTAATACTTGCACTCTCATCATCTGAGCGCGCAGAATTTGAAGCATAAGATGGTATATTAATATTGCTTAACAAAACTAAACAAACAGGCAATAAAATTGCAAAAAATGTTTTTTTAAACATGTATAGACCACTCCGTTATCGTATAGGGGATAATAGAGAATATAAAACGGGAAGTGTATTTTTTCATTGCCCAAAGAGCTATGTTATGATACAATTCTTGTGAATTTTAGGAAAGGAAGAAACATGAGAAGTATTGAAGTTTTCAAAAGACATTTGAGAGAGAAAAGAGCAATTAAAATTATTTCAGGTATTGACAATTATGATCTTGAAAATGTTAAAAAAGTTGTAAGCGCAGCACAAATGGGACTTGCAAGCGCAGTTGACGTTGCTTGTGATAAAAAAGTATTTGATGTAGCAGCAAAAAACACAACTCTACCAATTTTTGTTTCATCAATCAATCCTTTTAAACTTGCGCAAGCTGTTGAATGGGGTGCTGATGCAATTGAAATCGGCAACTTTGACGCATTATACAAAAAAGGCGAAACATTCAGCGCTGATGAAGTTTATGAAATCACTCTTGAAACAATGAGCCTTTTAGAAGGTAAAGATGTTTTTGTTTGCGTAACAATCCCAGGCAACATTGATGTTAAAGAACAAATTGAACTTGCTAAAAAACTTGAACTACTTGGCGTTGATTTAATTCAAACTGAAGGTATGAAACCACAAGGTGTTAAATCAGTTGGAGCAAAAGCACTTTTAGAAACTGCTCAAGCTACAATCGGCAACACTCTTGAACTTTCACGCCACGTTTCAATTCCTGTAATGAGTGCATCAGGCATTAGCGCGCAAACAACACCTCTTGCTTTTGCAGCAGGCGCAAGTGCTGTTGGCGTAGGTTCAGCAGTTAACAAGCTTGGTACTCAAATTGAAATGGTTGCAACAATTAGAAACATCGTTGCTTCAGTTGCACAAAGAAATTCAATTAATCGCGAATTTGCAAGAAATTCAAAAGAATTAGAAATGCTTAAATAATAAGCTATTGTTAAGCTTTAAGCCGCCTTATACAAGGCGGCTTTTATTATTCTTTTTTAAAGTTATCAATAATATTTTTTATATCGTTACTCAAATAATTTGGGCAACTGTTCCAAATAAGAGTTTGGGAGATTGTGTCATCAGGTGAAATTGCCCTGCACTCGCCCTTTAGAACATCTACGGTGCCATCAGGAACAGAACAGAAATTCCCACAAGTTTGGCAAATTTTAAGGGTAAAGCCTTTTGCTTTCAATTTAATTGCAATATCTTCCATCGCGTCGTACATTCTAATAAAAGAATCCGATGTAATTGTTCTTTTTCCACACTCAAAAACAACTTTTCTCATGCCATCTTCGGAAACAAGCAGCAACTTGCACAGGGTATCTTTTTTGCCGTCATTTACAATAGCGTTAACAGTTGCAGAGTTAACATTTTCCTCCTCATGGATTTTATTTTCAATCCACATGAGTGAGATTTTTTTCATAAAAATCTTTGCCCTTTGCCAGAAAATGCAAGCAGGGTAAAGTAAAATATAAAATCTTTCTTTAAAATTAAGTCTTGCGGCAAATGTACCTAAAATAAAGTTTAAAATAAGTAAAACACCTAAATGAAGGGTGAATTTAAGCTCTAATGCCGTAAAATACCTGAATGCACAGAAAAGCAAAACAAGGTAAGAAACCATAACACACAGGGTGTCGGGCTTTAGAATATGAAAAACAAACTCTTTGAAATTCCACGGTTTTGAAAATGACCTTGGAAGATAATACTTGAACATTGCCAATCTCTGCATAAAAGATGGTGTTGAAGCATCGTAATTGTCAACTTCAACTGTTGTTTTTACAAATGGAGTATAAGTTGGCCTTATGCCATTTGAAGCAAGAAATAGTGAAAATTTAAGTTCATCATTTCTTGTTTCAAAACAAACCCTGCCTGTTTTTTCTAAAACATCCGCGCTGATTACACAGTTTTGCCCATCAAGTATAACAGGCATTTCAAACATAGTGCGCACGATATTTTGAATTTTATTTTGATATTTTAAATACGCGCGCAAAACTTGACATTTTACTTGTTTAAAAAATTCCTTCTCGAAGCAAGTTACGTTTAAATTTCCACTTAAAACGCAGGATGAATAAACGGATTTATTCACACAAGAAAGGTAATTTTCATCGACCATTCTGTCTGCACCTAAAAATACAAAAGCGCTGAAACGATTTTCCGCGACTATTTTTTCTACGAGCAAAGATACGGCTTTGTCCTTTGAAAAGTACTCAGGGTTTTCAATAATATGTACCTGCGCACCATATGCTATTTCAGGCATTGAAACGTTTTCCCTGTCGCGTTTGAAAATAACATGTACCTCATAGTTTGAACGCGGAAAAGTCTGGTTATCAAGGATTTTCAACAGATTATACAATTTTTTATTGCTTGAATCTGCCCATATCACAACACAAAGATTATTCAAAGAACCGCCTGACTCCAGCAGCATTTTTGTGTCATCAACAAATTCTCTTGCTTTAAATGCGTTAATATTGACAGTAAGCGTATAAATTGAATATAGAATTATACATAAAAATAATATAAATACTATAAGATTAATTATCAGCATTGCTACATTTTATATAAAAATATAATAAAAATCTAGCTTTTTTTAAAATATTTTGCGATAATTATCAAGTACATAATAAATTTTGGAGGAACAAAATGAGCCAAGAGTTTTACTACATGGACGGCAAGTATGTACCATCAAATGAAGCAATGATTCCTGTAAGAACCCACGCTTTTTTATATGGCACATCAGTTTTTGAAGGTATCAGAGGATACTATAACGAACAGGAAGATCAAATTTACGCTTTTCGTATGAAAGAACATTACGAAAGACTTTTGAACAGCTGCAAAATTATGCACATGAACACAATACATACTATTGATGAATATTTGCAAATTACAAAAGATTTACTAAAGAAAAATAATTACCACGAAGACTGCTATATTCGCCCTGAAGTATATAAAAGTGCGCAAAAAATAGGGCCGACTTTGATAGATAATACAGATTCCGTTTTAATTTTTACAATTAAACTGGGTAATTACTTTGGTGGCGAAAAAATGCTTAAAGTTTGCGTTTCAAATTGGAACAGACTGGAAGACAACACTATTCCTCCGCGTGCAAAAGTATCAGGGGCTTATGCCAACACCGCCCTTATGATAACTGATGCTAAGCTTGCTGGCTTTGATGAGTGCATTTCATTATCTGCCTCAGGTCACGTTGCAGAAGGTTCTGCTATGAATTTCTTTATTGTAGAAGGCGACACGCTTGTTACAACACAAACAACAAGTAATATTTTAGTTGGCGTTACAAGAAACACAATTATAGAAATTGCGCAAAAAGAACTGGGTCTAAAAGTTTGCGAAAGAGAAATTGACAGAACAGAACTCTACACAGCGGATGAAGCATTCTTCTGCGGAACAGGCGCACAAGTTGCCCCAATTGGCTCAATTGATAACCGAACAATTGGAGATGGTCAAACAGGTAAAATAACAACACAAATTGCGAACCTATACTATGACATTGTTCGCGGAAAAGTTGAAAAATACAAAAAATGGTGCACTCCAATTTATGAATAATAACTTCAACATTAGCTTTTTGGGTCAATGTGTCCAAAATTTTATAAGTGCTATGAAATACACTTTTGGGGGTAATGTTGCCCTCAAAAGTGTTATAACTCAAGCTGCAAGGATTGGCTTTGATTCATTAGGCATCTCTCTTATGATAGTTTTTATTGCAGCATCGGTTATTGCACTGCAAGTTTCAAACCAATTTTTAATGTCAGGAGCAGACACCTACATTGGCGGTTTTTTAGCAATAGCATTAATAAGGGAAATTGCCCCGGGGTTTGCCGCCCTTGCAATTGGAGCGCGGGCAGGAACAGCAATTACGGCACAAATTGCAAATATGAAAGTAACATCACAAGTTGACGCTATGAAAGTCTTACACGTAAATCCAATCGGATATTACTTTGCACCACGAATCATAGCAGGCGCATTTAGTGTAATGTGCGTTGTTGTACTTGCTGAATTTATTGGTATTTTGGGTGGTATGCTGGTTTCTTATTTTTCTGTAGGCTTGCACCCGAATCGTTATTTTAACTCAGTATGGCTTATGCTCAACACCAAAGATATTTACATAAGCATTTTTAAAGGATTTTTATTTGGCGCAATAATTTCAACAGTCTGCGCAACTGTTGGTTATAATACCGTAGGTGGCGCAAAAAATGTTGGCGAATCTACCACAAAATCAGCAATATACTGCACAATTTACTTGCTTTTAGCAGATTTACTCGTGGCTTTTCTTTTTTATGCAAGTAATCATTAATTTGGTGTATTTTTTTTCGCTTTAACTAAATCTTTTCCTCATTTTGGACGATGAAGCAAAATCCCTAAATGGTGTATTCTTTTAGTAACAAACTTGGTATTAAAAGAGGAAATTTATTTTGAGGAGGTTTAAATTCAGACTGCAAAGCGTTCTGAATATCAAAGAAAAAAAACTGGAGGATGAAAGGCTAAAGCTGGGCGAAATTATTTCTACCCTTGAAGCACAAAAAGACGTACTGCTTGAACTTAGTGACAAAAAAGAAAATCTTAAAAACCGGCTTAATGCAACACTTGAAAACTCAATTCTTGATATACAGTTTGTAGTTGGCCACAAAAATTACCTTGAAAGGCTTGAACAAGACATCAAAACGCAATTTGAAATAATTAAAAAAACGCAAATACAATTAGAAGAACAACAAATTCAAGTTAATGAAGCCTATAAAGAAGTAAAAGTACTTGAAAAATTAAAAGAAAAACAATACAAAAATTTCCTTTTTGAATACGAACAAAATCAAATAAAAGAACTGGATGATATTACAAATTCAAGACAAAAGAAAGTAATTTAGATGCAAAATTTCGCAGCAATGTTAAATACTCAAAATACAAATTCGCTTGATGATTATTTAAATACAAATAAAAATTACGATACAAGCAATATTGTCGAAAAAGGGAAAGATTTTTTTAGCGTGCTTAACAACAAGGAAACTGCAACAAATAAAGAAATTAAGCAAACAAATAACAAAAACACTGAAAATAGAAACGAAAAATCTCAAAATTCTCAAACCGACAAAACTCAAAATGACGGAGTGAACTCAATAACTAAAGAAAATAAAAAAATAAACAGAAGCGAAGAAAAAAAACAAATAACCGAAAACACTCAGCAAACTACAAAGGAAGCAACCGATAAAACTCTTGATGAAGTAAAATCAGAACCAATAATAAAAGAAACTCAAGAAACAGCGCAGGGTGAAAACACTCAAGTGCTTGATATAAATAAAGTTATTCAAAATACAGTAGATAAAATTAACAATTTAATTGAAACATCGCTTGATGGGCAGTTAAATCTTGAAGATGTTAAACAATTAAAAACTGCGCTTGAAGAAATACAAACAAAAATCAATAATAACGAATTTGTTGTAAGTGAAGAAACAAAACAAATGCTAAGTGATGTTTTAGACAGACTGCTTACACAAAACCCGAAAGACCTTGAAGTTGCAGAACTGCAAAAGGATTTAAAACAACTTGCACAAGATATTAAAGCAAATGCTTTTAAACTAAATTCACAAGTAAAACTAGAAGAAGAAAATTCAAACCCGACAAAAGCGCTTGAAATAAACATTGATAACACAAATGAAAAGCAAACAAAAGAAATTTCGACAAACAATACAAATAATGAAGAAAAAATAACAAAGAAAACCAAGGACTCGCAAACCACTGTAATTGCCACAAAAGAAACAAAAGAGGTAAAAGACACTCAAAATACACAAAGCGACAAGGTCGACATTGAACAAGAAATGCTCAATGAAATGGACGTGAGAATTGAAGAAGTGTCAGATAGCTCAACAAATACAAACTCGCAAAATCAAAGCTACACAACAGCGCAAGACGAAGTTATAAAATTGCAAATTCAAAATACAGATAAGGAAAGTGCAACTCCTGTAGCTTTTACATTTGACAACACCATTAAAAATATAAATACAATAAATAAGCCGATTCAAGTTGAAGGTGCTACAAAAGAACTAAATATAAACGACATTTTAAATCAAATTGGCTCAAAATTTGAACAGCTGAAAGATGGACAAAGCACAAAAATTACAATGACTCTAAGACCAAATGACTTAGGTAGGGTAACAATTGAACTTTTATCAAATGCAAATGGTATTTCGACAAATATTATTGCCCAAAACTCTCAAGTTAAAGAGTTGCTTGATAAAAATATAGAAATTTTAAAACAACAACTAGTTCAACAAGGAATTAACGTACAAAACGTACAAGTAAAAACCGTTGAACAAAACTCTCAAGCAGGTCTAAACAACGGATACAACGAAAGACAAAACCAACAAGAAAACCAAGGGCAAAATCAAAACAGTAGAGAAAATAATCAAAATCAACAGCAACAACATCAAAGAAGGGAAACATTTAAATTTAATCAATCAAACATAATAGAAAATGTTGATTTTGAAAGTAATTCACAAAGCGCTACCGCAAGCATAAATACTTTAAGGGGTAAAATTAATTACAATCTTTAAAAACAAGGAGACAATATGTCATCAAGCATAATTAATGAAATAAATAATATGCAAAACTGGACAGCTCAACAAGAAGCACTAAAGTCTAAAACAGAAGGTACAAGCAATGAACTTGACCAAGATATGTTTTTAAAACTAATGCTGGAACAACTCAAATATCAAGACCCTCTTAACCCTATGAGCAACCAGGACTTTTTAGCACAACAAGCTCAATTCACTCAGCTTGAACAGTTGACCCAATTAAATGAAACAATTGCTGCGAATAACGGATTAACACAGGGTATGGATTTAATTGGAAAAGAAGTTACACTTATGGATCCTGACGATACTACAAAAACTATTACAGGGGTTGTCGAAGAAGCAGTATTTTATCAAAACGGTTGTGCAGTAAAAGTTAACGGCAAAGAATATCCGGCTGGTCTAATTCTTAGTGCCAAAGCACCAAGTACAACTACACCCCCCACAGATGGCAGCGACACAACTACAGGAGATAGTGCAACAGGGGATAATACAAATACAGATGACAACAGTTCAATTGCGCAAAATGCTAAAGCAGTTTTTAGCAATGCAGCTACTGTTTCAAAAACTGCAGCAGCATTTTCATATTTGGGCAATTTGTTTAGCGAATTAACAAAATAAAATTATCAAGGGAGGAGAGATAATCAAATGTCACAAGCAATGAATACAGCAATGTCAGGCATTAACGCAAACCAGTTGCACATTAACGTAGTAGCTGACAACATTGCAAACTTAAATACCACAGCTTTTAAAGAATCACAAATGACCTTTAAAGATGTATGGTATCAAACAAGAACAACAGGTTCTGCACCTACAGGCAACCTCGGTGGTACAAATCCTTTTCAAATAGGTGTTGGCACAACTGTTGCAGGCATTTCAAGAAACTGGGCAGCAAACAACATAAATACAACAGGTAGAGATACCGATATGGCACTGCAAGGCAACGGATTTTTTACTGTAATGGATGCAGAAGGCAGCATATTCTTAACTCGTGACGGTAGTTTTGATCTTGATGCAAACGGAAATCTTGTAACGTCACTAGGATATAAAGTTTTGGGTACAAACTCCGATTACTCAATGAGCGCAACAGAAATACCAATTTATATACCCCAAACAATAAGAGCGGGTGCATATGCTCAGCCTCAAGGCATTTTAGCCAACAAAGATGTTTCACAATTAAATGGTACAGATGGTGCTATTACAGCAGGAACATTCACAATAACACCAACAGTAGGAGGAGTTGAGCAAACACCAATCGAGGTTTCAATAACCGGCACCGGCACTGTACAAAATATGATTAATGAAATCAACACAGACTTAGCAGGCCAAAACATAACTTGTGAACTGGTTGATGGTGCAATTACGTTTAAAACTCAAGGCAATGTCGAAAAAATAAGATTTACATCAGGTTCATCAAACTTTGTTGACCAAACAGATATTGCGCTTCAGGCAGATGGAACAGGTGAGTACACATCAAAAACAATTGACTACAAAGTTGACATCAACCCGGGGGATGGAAGCAAAGATGCAATGATATTTAAAAGCATGTCTGTTAGTAGCACAGGTATAATTACTGCAACTTATAAGAACGGGGATTCAATTACCGTTTGGGAAGACCCTGATGACGGTTCAAGGCTATTTAAATACACAACAGCGTCAGGCGTTGAAATCTTAGGTCCTAATGACGTTACAGCGCACCCGGCAGTTTTAGTTCCTGAAAACTTACAAATTCAATGTGCAACAGTTAGAAACTATGAAGGCTTAGTTGGTGAAGGTAACAACCTATATAGTACAGGCCCAGATACAGGCGATGTAATTTACTCATGTGGTAACGACAATGGCGTTGGCGCAGTAGTTACAGGTGGACTAGAAGCCTCTAACGTAGATTTATCAAGGCAATTCTCCAACATGATAATGGCGCAACGCGGTATTGAGGCTAACTCAAGAGTATTTGACACCGCAAACAGTATATTGCAAACGCTTGTCTACCTTGGTAGAGGCTAGTAAAATATTTCACATTCCAACTTTTTAAATTGTCCGAATTATTTTAATTCGGACTTTTATTTTACTAAAACGTCAATTTCACTAAAATCGCTTAAATATGGCAAATGTTCTTCACCTATTAATTCCCCAGGCAACAGTACAGAAATCCCCGGAGGACAAAGCGCTATAACTTCAGCACAAATTCTGCCTATAGCATCTTCTTTTTTTACTCGCTCCTTTTTTGAAAAATACGCTTCTCTTGGAGTCATTACAACCTTTGGAGCAGTTAGTGGCATAAATTTAATACCTTCTAAATATGCTAAATCAGGATAATTTGAGCTTGCAATTTTTTCCAGCGCATTTAATAAAACATCAAATTCTTGTTGAGTGTTGCCGATATTTGAAAGTATCAAAATACCCTCATCAGAAGCACTTTCAATCTCAATTGAAAAATCAAGCTCTAAAATACTTTCCAACCTTTTGCCACTTAGACCTTCTACTTTTATAAATATTTTTGTTACGTCAAATGCCACATTACTTAGTGCATTTAAAACTCTTACGCCATTTATTTTTGAAGCTCTTTCCCTAAAATAAAGCGCATTATCTATGGCATTTTCAATTGCGCTTTTTCCAATGTCGGACGACAAATAAGCCCTTGCGGCATCTAAACTGGTCAAAAGCAGCAGTGAAGGACTTGTTGTATGCAAAAGTTTTAGGGCATGCTCTACCTTATGCACATCAAAGCACGAATTTTTAGATATGTGCAACATGGAACTTTGGGTCATTGAACCGCCGGTTTTATGCAGAGAATGCACAACCGCATCAGCACCGCATTCAAGAGCAGACTTTGGCAGGACGTCTGAAAAGTTCCATAAGCAGCCATGTGCCTCATCAACAATTAACGGGACATCAAACTCATGGCAAACTCTAGATATCGCTTCAATATCAGATACAACGCCTTCATATGTTGGATTTGTAACCCAAACAAGCGAAATATCAGGATTTTTTTCAAGCCTGTCTTGTAATTCCACAGGATTTAAAGCACCATAAATTGCCCAATCATCAAGCTTTTTTGGCATAATCCACTGCGGATTTGCACCTGAAATTATCATGCCAGATAAAACAGAGCGGTGACAGTTTCTGCCTATTGCAATTTTTTCACTCGGTCTAGTCAGCGCAAAAGCTAGCGCAAGATTTGCAATTGTAGAACCGCCAGTTAAAAAGAAAGTTCTTTTGGAATTAAATACCTGTGAAGCCAACTTCTGAGCTTCATCTATTGCACCGCTTGAAGGGAATAAAGTACCAAGATTATCAAATTCATCTGTAGTATCTAGATTAAGAGCATCAATCCCAACAAGAGAAGAAAAAGAGTCTAAGACACCCTGCCCCCTGTTATGCCCGGGTATATGAAAACCCGTACAAGGATTATCTTTATATGCACGCATTGCATTAACAAGTGGCGCGTAGACATTTGAACAATCAAACTCATCAACTTGTTTAAAGCTTATTAAATTTTTATGAACATAGTTTTTCATTTTCATATTTATTATACACATAAAAACAAAATAAATAAAAAATTGCGCAAATTTTTTTTTCTACATGTTTTGTATGAAAAAAACGCATGTAAATTGTACCTGATTTTAAAAAATGGTATAATCACAAAAACGAGGTGTAAGGGAAACAAGCTATGGTTGATAACAGATCTTCAGGCTTTTTCGGTGTTGGTGGCAGCTTTAATTTCAAATCCGGCGATATATCGGGTACCGCTGCTAAAACTTCTGATGAAAAAAATGGTCAAGGTGGGGAATACTTTGCACAAGGAGAAAACCCTGAAGAAAATGAAAACTTTAGACAAGAACCATATGTTGATCGCTCAGCAGTCCTTCGAGCCTCATTAGATTCCCTTGCCACACTAAACGCCGCGAGTATAGGCAAAAAGAAAATTAAAGAAAAAAATAATCAAAAAAAGAAAAATAAAAAAGAATTAACATTATCCGAAGATGAATCACAAAAAGAATAACCGCCTTATTTAAGGCGGTTATTTTATATATTATTTAGTTAGTTTTTTATAAAAAAGTGTAACTGTGCATATGCTAATAGGCAACAAAAACAAAACTATACAAGTTGCTATTAAATCCACAATTCTTAAACACACAACATTTGTTGTAAACATGCCTGCCACAAAAGAAATAATAAACTGAATTACAATACTAATCAACCAAACAATCAAAGAAAAGGCAAGTAACCAGAAAAACTGCGGCAACTTCACCATATTAATTGACTTTTTCATTACATCTAAAGGTTTTAATTCCGGTTCAAATGTAAAAATCGGCACCAACAGATTAATTTTTACAGAAAAAATCGCAAGCGCAATTAGAGCAACAAAAAAAGATACAGCCCCAAGCAAACTTCCCATAACAGTTTTTTGCATAACAAAATAATGTACAACAATAACACCGACAACGATAATTAGTAACATTATTAGAGCAGGCCACAAAAGAGTTTTTACATACTTTCCCTGCCTTTTATTGATGTTATTTTTGTAAATTTGAATATAAAATCCTTTATCATCATCAAAATCATTTGCCGCTAAACAAAAATAACAGCTCAAAAGAATGTATCTCCAAAAACCTATACAAAATAAAACTAAGCCAAAAACTAAACATAGTAACAATTGCAATAAGAAAACCATCATCATATCGGCTGTTGGTTTTTGTATATAAGTAAAATATAAAGCCGGAAACAAACTTGCCAATAAACCAGCCCCCTGCAAAAATACAGGCATAAACATTGCTCCAAAAAGTTCTTTAAAATTTTTGCCAAAAAACTTAAAAGACCTTGAGATTATTCCAAAAAAAGAATACTTAATATCCATCCGTTACTCCTTATTTTTTATGTTAATATATTAAAGGATTAAGAAGGGTAAATGCAAGTTTTTAATGAATATTAAAGATAGAATTAAATCAATAAAATCAACCCAGTACTATAAAAGCGCCAATTTGCACATACACTCAAAGCACTCTGACGGCTCAGAAACATTTGAAAATCTGGTTAAACAAGCACTTGAGCTCAAACTTGAGCATATGGCAATTTGCGACCATAACAGTGTTCGCGGTTGGCAAAATTTTGACTACCAAAAGTATAACTTTTTAATTCCTGCAGTTGAATTTGATTGCTTTTATAAAGGTACACTTTTGCATATTTTAGGCTATGGAATAGACCCATACAATCAAGACTTACTGAACATTTGTGCAAAATCCAAAAAGGAAACTCAATATGATATTGTAAGGCTTTTTAAATCTCGACACCCGAAAAAAGCAATCGATGCCATACACTCAGCAGGCGGTATTGCCGTTCTTGCTCATCCATGTTGTTGCTGGGTTATAAATCTTGATAGCTTTACAAAAAGCTTGAAAACCTTAGGGCTTGATGGTATTGAGGTATATTACCCATACAAACGCCACAGAGGCATTATAAAATTTCACTCAAGAAAACACATAAAAGATTTAGCACAAAAATACGACCTTGTAATGACTGGCGGAACAGATGAACATGGCTCACTTATTAAACAATAGTCGAGTTGATTTCTTTGTGTAAATAGCTGTATTTTTCGTAATATTCTTCAGGATTTTCTTTTGCAGCTTTTATTGTATCACCAAGATTTACAAAAAGCTCTGCAAGTTTTGGGTCAAATTGAGTACCCGAGCATCTTTTTATTTCTTCAATTGCGACTTCATGCTCAAGAGCTTTTCTGTATGAGCGAGTAGACGTCATAGCATCATATGTATCAGCAAGGGCAATAATACGAGCTGAAAGCGGAATTTCTTCCCCTTTTAAATGTCCCGGATAGCCGGTACCGTCCCACTTTTCATGGTGGGATTTAAGCCAGTTGCTAATCCCTGCAAGTTTTTTTATGCTTGAAATTAATTTTTCCGAGTTTTCAGGATGCGATTTCATTATTGCAAATTCTTCATCGGTTAATTTCCCCGGTTTACATAAAATACTCTGAGGAATAGCAATTTTTCCAATGTCGTGCAAAAGCCCTGCAAGTTCAATTTCTTCAAGCATTTTATCATCTAAATTCAGCTCTTTTGCAAGAATTAAAGAATACAAAGTAACCCTGAGCGAATGCCCATGGGTATAGGGGTCTTTAGCATCAAGTGCCGATGAGATTGATTTTATTGTTTTATAAAACAACTCTCTTAAATCTGTTAGAATACAAGATTTTGAACTTGCAAGGTCAAATTTATCAAGACCATTTTCAATTACTTGTTGCAACTCCTCAGGATCAAAGGGTTTTAACATATATTGAAAAAGATTGCACTTGTTAACAGCGTCCATTAAAATTTCAATATCTGAAAAACCTGTTAAAAGAATTTTAATAACATCTGGCGAAATTTCATTTGCCTTTTCTAAAAACTCTGTACCTTCCATGACTGGCATTTTATGGTCAGAAACAATAAGAGAAATCCTATCAACGTTATTTTCAAGAACTTCAAGACCTTCTTTACCATTTGAAGCAGTTAAAATATTGTATTTGCCGCGCAAAGTTCTTTTTAAAAGTTGAAGATTGTTTACCTCGTCATCAACAAGAAGCACAGTATGAGCTGCTTTTGACGGACTTGTTTGCAAAATATCGTCAAGGTTATTTAAAAATAGGTCATTGGGTGCATTTAAAGACATGATAAACCCCGCAAATTACAAGGGATTTATCGACAAAATAAAAAAAATCTTTAATTAAATACGCAAAAAATATTAATTTTTATTAATCACCAAGTTTTTTTGGCTCGGCAACATCGTTAACAATGCCATCTATACCTTTTGTAGCAATGTCTGTCAATACCTTAACGCCAACTATTGAGGCAAGATAAACAATAACATTTGATTTATTTGTTTTTAACTTTTCAAGACCATCTTTGAAATTTAATTTTTTAACATCGTTAAAAAGGTTTTTCAGGGTTTTGTTTTCAGCGTTAAAGAATTTCTTAAATGACGCTACTGCAAAAGCTATGGCAGCAAGAGTTCCACTCTTCTTTTCAAGCTTTTTCTGTTTGCCGTCTGTTTTTCTGTTAGGTATAAGCGAAAGTAAACTAAAACCGCCTGTACAAATAAGTGCAGCCGGAGCAGCTTTTTTAAAGTTATTTCTAGCAACATCATTTAAAAATGATTTTTTGACTGTAGTATAAACTTTTCTTGCAGGAGCCGTAACTGTACCGACCACATTTTTAATATTATCAACCTTCATTTAAACCTCTTTAAACATGTTTTTCATTATAATAAAACATGTAAAAGATTTTTTGTGCCGCCAATCGGATACAATTAAAAATAATTGTTACAATGCTTTACAATAAAAAACTGCCTCTGGCAGTTTTTTAATTTTGCATATATGTAAATTGTTCTTCTGTTCTTTTATCTAAAGTATCTTGTAAGCTTTCAATATCGGCATCAACTGCTTTTATTTTAGGTTCACGAGCTGTAATTCTTTGCTCTATCTCTCTTTCTCTTGCTTGATTTTGAGCAAGCAGTGACTGCAATTTTGTTTCGTATTTTGAAGAAATTTCACTCATTTTTTGCAAAACAGCAGTGTATGCTTCTGTTGAAGCATCCTCAGAATCATCAAGTTCCATTTGAACAAGTGCTTCTTCTTCTGTTTGCTTGCGCATAATCTCTGTTTGTTCGTTTGAAGATTGTAATTGCTGGTCTTGAAGCATTTGGCTGTCTTTCATTGCATCTGCCTGCCAGATACTTCTTAAATCAATATATGTAAGCATTGTCATTAAAATGTTTAACATATTTTTTTCCTTATTACAAACTTATATATATAAAAAATATTTTTTATATAAAATTGCCAAAAAATATATACTAATTTAACAAAACTTAATAATTAAAATTTTTAAAATTCTTTTTTGTGATACATTTAAGTTATGCTTTTAGTAATAGATATTGGTAATACAAACACAAATTTAGGCGTTTTCAGTGATAATGGAGAGCTTGAAAAAAGCTGGAATATAGCCTCGGACATCAAGCGTTTTGAAGACGAATACGGGATTTTAATACTAAATTTACTGCAAAATTCAAATATTGCACCCAAAATCGACAGTGCAATAATTTCAAGCGTTGTCGCGCCGCTTTGCGAAACATATAAAAAAGCTCTTGAAAAATATTTAAAAATCACTCCTTTTGTGCTTTCTCACAAGGCAAAATTACCTGTAACAATTGATTTAAAACAACCAAAAGAAGCAGGAGCTGACAGGCTTGCAAATGCAAGCGCCGCAGCTATTTTATATAAATTACCTGCAATAGTTATAGACCTTGGAACAGCAACAAGCTTTGATATTGTTGACGAAAATAAAAATTTTATTGGCGGTTTAATTGCCCCGGGACTTAAAATTCAAGCAAAATCACTAAGTCAATTCACATCCAAATTGCCAAAATTAAAAATTGAAGCACCCGAAAATGCGATAGGCAAAGATACAATTAGCGCAATGCTTTCAGGGATTGTAAGAGGACATGCCGCAATGATAGATGGCATGATAAAAGCTTGCGAAAAAGAGCTGGGACAAAAAGCGACCGTCATTGCAACAGGCGGCTATTCAAATGTGCTTTTTGACAATATGGAGCGTGGTTTTGACCACATAAATCCAAATTTGACACTTGAAGGGTTAAAATACTTGTACAAACTTAATTGCGGAGAAAATAAAAATGACTCAAATAACTCTAAAAATACAAAAACTGCCGCACTGCTTTAAATTACCGCAGTATCAAACACAAGGTGCTGCCGCAATGGACTTATACGCTGCAAATCAGGTTGATATATTGCTAAAACCACTTGAGCGCGCTTTAATCCCAACAGGTATAAAAATAGAATTACCAAAAAACTACGAAGCGCAAGTGCGCCCGCGAAGCGGACTTGCCATAAAAAGCGGAATAAGCCTCTCTAATTGCGTTGGAACAATTGATGAAGACTACAGAGGCGAAATTTGCGTAGGGTTAATCAATCTTTCAAATGAAAATTTTACGGTACACAGGGGGGATAGAATCGCGCAAATGCTTATTGCACCGGTTGTTAAAGCTGAAATTGAAGCAGTTGAAGAACTCTCTATAACCCAGCGTCAAGAAGGCGGTTTTGGCTCAACGGGGATTAAATAACTTACCGAGCATATATAGCGAACCGCAAACGATTTTCAAGTTTTTTCTGCTTTCTAAAATCTCAAAAGGATTTAAAACCCTTTTTGCCCTAGCTTTAATTTTATTTGGCAATTGTTCAAATTTAAGAGCATTAGGGTAATCAAATTCATAAAAATAAAACTCATCATCAGGCAAAATAAGCTCATTTAGCATATTTTCGTAATCTTTATTATTAAGACAGCCAAAGATAAAAGTTTTTTTATCATCTGGAAAATATTTATTTAAAAATTCCCTTAAAGCCTTTATTCCGGAAGGATTGTGTGCGCCATCAATTAAAAGCTTTTTTTCCTTGTCATATTCAAGTCGAAATTTCCACCTTACATTTTTAAGAGCCATTTTTAAAGTTTCCTCACTTACCTTAAAAGGCAGATGCTTTAGCGTTTCAAGCGCAAGGGCAAGATTTTTGGTTTGATAATCACCCAAAAGCGAAAAGTCATACTCTTTATTATTAATTGAAATAGTAGAAAAGCTTGGTTTTACAAGGCTTTTAACCTCGTACAAAGGGGCATTAAAATCACTTGCGTATTTTTTTACAACGTCCAGACCTAAATTGTCACAACCTATAACAACAGGGCAATTTTGCTTTATAATACCAGCTTTTTGATACGCAATTTCTTCAATTGTATTACCTAAACGCGCTGTATGGTCATAATCAATAGTTGTAATAACGCTGCAAAGCGTATTTTTAATCACATTTGTAGAGTCAAACTTTCCGCCAAGACCCACTTCCAACACTACATATTTTACATTTTTATCTTTAAAATATAAAAAAGCAGCAACAGTTAAAATTTCAAATTCCGTAAGCTCATCTTGAGAGTCTGAGGCAATTTTTATATATTTATCAAGCTCATCTTGAGAAATATTTTCATTATTAACCTTAATGCGCTCGCAGTAAGAAAACAAATGAGGACTTGTAAAAAGCCCAATTTTTACATCTGTATTTAAAAAATAGGTACACAAAATCTCATTTAACAGCGCGCAAACTGACCCCTTGCCATTAGTACCTGCAACATGGATAAAATTAATGTCATTTTGAGGATTTCCCAGTTTTTCAAGCGCCTCAAGTGTGCGAGCAAGCCCTAAATTAATATGAAATTTATTTTTTGAGGTTAAAATACTCTCAGCACTTTGCATTTTTATCCTCAGCAGCCTTTTTAATTAATCCGACAATTTCTTTTGCAGCATCGTATTTAGCATTATCTTTTGCACATTTTGCAAGTTTAGATAATTTTTCTTTATCTGAAATTAATTCTAAAAGTTTTTCTAAAAGATTTTGCGCATTACAATCATTGTCATCTAAATACAAAGACGCGCCGAGTTCACACATTTTTTTTGCATTAATTCTTTGATGATCTGCTGCAGCATAAGGGTATGGCACAAGTATTGAAGGCAGGCCTGCAGCACATAATTCCGACAAAGACAAAGACCCTGCGCGCGAAACTGCAACATCTGAGGCTACAAGAGGTATTGCCATATTCTCAAAATATGGTCGCAAAATTAAATTATCAGGAATTTGCACAAGTTTATTTTTAACTTCATCAAAATTTTTCTTGCCTGTTTGCCAAATTATTTGAATATCCTTGTTATTTTTAAACTTCTCGACAACTCCAAAGGCTGCCTCGTTAATCTTTTTAGCACCTGATGAACCGCCCATGATTAATATTGTAAAATCTTTTTCTATATGCAAGATTTTTCTTGCCTCGTCTTTTGAAAGAGTTTTAAAATCCTCCCTGATAGGATTTCCGAGGCAATGAAAATCCTTGCATTTTGTATATTCTTTTGCACTTTCAAATGCAAGCGAAATTGACCTTGCGCCTGATGAAAAAAGCCTTGAAACAATACCGGGGTGAGCATCGCAATCATGCAATACATAAGGTATTTTTAAAATTTTAGCAACTGTTAAAATCGGCGCGCAGACATAACCGCCAGTTGCAAAAACAACATCGGGCTTATATTTTAGTGCATAATAAAATGCCCAAAATACAGCTACAATAAGCTTTATAAAAAATAAAAATAATTTAAAGGAAATTTTTCTTGGCATGCCTGAAACATTGTAAGATAAAAAATTTAAATCCTTGCTTGTAGCAATTTGATACTCTAAGTTATTTTTATTTCCTACATAAAAAATATCTTTTTTATTGACACCCGACTTAACAAGCTCGTCTATAACAGCCATTGCAGGGTAAATATGCCCGCCTGTTCCGCCTCCTGTTATAAAATATTTAATATTGCTGCACATACGGTTTAATCCTCTGAACTCTTTTTTTAGATATATTTAACAATACACCAAACATACAAAGAGAAACAAACAAAGATGAACCGCCATAGCTTATAAAAGGTAAGGGAATACCTGTTGCAGGTAAAAACGAACTTGCAACAGATATATTCATTAAAGCTTGAAAACATATTGAAAAAGTAATACCCACCGCAAGCAATTTTCCAAACATATCAGGACAGCGCTTTGCAGCTATAAAACCATGGTAAGCAAACATTGCAAAAAGACAGATTATAAAAAAGCAGCCTAAAAAACCAAATTCCTCTGCAATTACCGCAAATATAAAGTCCGTATGCCCCTCAGGAAGCCAAGAGAGCTTTTGTTTAGAGTTACCAAAACCAACCCCGAAAAATCCGCCGCCGGCAAATGCAACAAGTGACTGTATAATGTTGTATCCTGCGTTGTGTGGGTCTTTTTGCGGATCAAGCCAAACAAGAATTCTTTGCTTTTGATAACCTAAAAACAAAGGTGGTGAAGCAAGAGCAGCACATGTAAACGCCGCTATGATTGTTTTTACTCTGCCGCCTGCTGCAAAATACATTGAAACACTTGTCATACATAGCAAAATTACCATTGATAAATTTGGTTGTTTAAAAATCAAAAACAGCATTGCAGCAAAAAGAACATAAAACGGAATTTTTCTCTCATCTAAAATATTTACGTTGCTTGAAAACAGTGACGCAAAAGCAAGAACAACAGCAGGTTTTGCAAGCTCTGACGGTTGAAACTGCAAAGGCCCTATTGCAAGCCATCTTTTTGCTTCATTTACCATTAACCCTAGTGGCGAAAACTGCACCATTAAAAGCAAAACAAGAACAACAGCGCAAGCCGGAATCGCCCACACTTTTAAGTTTTTATAGTCGTATTTTGAAAAAAACGACGCCGCACCAATACCTGCTATTAGCCATGCCAACTGTTTTATAGTAAATACAAGGGGATTATCACCATTTGCTATTGCACGCGGAGAACCTGCAGAAAAAATAGCCATTATCCCAATTACAACCAGAAAAACAACAACAGTAATAAGCGTGCTGTCAGGCTGGGAAATTATATAATTATTGCCAGATTCTCTATCGTGATACGAGTTGTTTCTTTGATAGGACATAGCGTCTAAAGGCCTCCCCTCTTTCCTCGTAATTTTTAAACATATCAAAGCTTGCACATGCCGGAGAAAGTAATACCGCATCCGGTTTGTCCAAGCTTGCTAAATCAATAGCTTCCTCAAGCGATTGTGCGTGAACTATGTTCGTATAACCACTGTTATACAATTCCTCCATAAATCTTTTTGTTGCTTCTCCTATCAAAACAACTTTTGAAATTCTGTCTTTTACTGATTTTATAAACTCATCTAAAGAGGTGTTTTTGTCCCTGCCGCCTGCTATTAAGACAACTTTTTTGCCTTCAAAAGAGTTAATTGCAACAATAGATGCTTCAGGGTTTGTTGCCTTTGAATCGTTGTAATAAGCAGTGTCATCAAGCACTCTGATAAGTTCACACCTGTGAGCAGGGGCTTTAAAAGATTTTATTGCGCTTGAAATTACGCCAGTGTTAATTCCCTCAATTTTTGCCGCAACAATACAGCACATAACATTTTGCAAGTTGTGATTTCCAACAATCGGCACATCTTTTGTATCAATTATTTTTTCTTCACCGTAATAAATTACGCCATTATCAATATAGCAATTTTCAGCTGTATCGGCTAATTCAGACTTATCCAGTGCAAAAAAATGTACATTGCATTTTAAATAATCTGCAAGTTTTTTTACTTTTTCATCGTCAAAATTCAATATTGCATGGGAATTTTCACCCATCCTTTTAAATATAGAAGCTTTAGCTTCAAAATACCCATCCAGTCCCCCATGCCAAGATAAATGATCAGGGGTAAGATTTGTAAATACAGCAATTTGTGGAGCCAGCTCTTTTGAATAATTAAGCTGGTACGAGCTTGCCTCCGCAATTAAATAATCCGGATTTTCTTTTAGGCAATCAAAAGGCGAAGTCCCAACATTTCCACATGAGGGCGCTTTAAATTCTTGCAAAAATATATGCGACATCAAAAGCGTTGTTGTTGTTTTTCCGTTTGTACCAGTAATGACAAGCATTTTTGGCTTAGTTTGATTTTTAATTAATCTAAACACATATTCTAAGTCTGAAAAATATTCGATATTTTTTTCATCTAACCTGCACAAAATTTCAGCATCGCGCGGTATAGATGGACTTATTATTGCAAAATCAGCATTCTGTATAAAATCTTCACTATGAGAGCCAAATTCAAGCTTTACGCCAATTTCCTCGAGTTCTTTTATTTTCTGAGCGTCTTCCACTTTTTTTGGGTTGCCCTCAGTTAAATAAACATCATACTCATCACTTAAATAGCGTGCAGCAGCAACGCCTGTAACAGAAAAACCAATCACTAAAGCCTTTTTTCTCATAGCCTAATTCCCAAACATCTTTTGCGCAATAAAACCCGCAATTGCCAATAAGCCGCCCAATGCGCTTATTAAAGCAAATACAAAAACAATTTTTTTCTCACCCCAGCCAGAGAGTTCAAAATGGTGATGAATAGGACTCATTTTAAACACCCTTTTACCTGTCAAGCGAAAACTTGTAACCTGTATCATAACTGATAGTGTTTCACAAATAAATAAAATACCAATTGGTATTAACCAAAGTTCAAATTTGCCCATAATAGCGATTGTCGCAAGCAATCCGCCAAGAGCCAATGAGCCTGTATCTCCCATAAATATTTTTGCAGGATTTTTATTAAAATACAAAAATCCAAGACAAGCAGCCGATGTTGCAGCTGAAATAATTGCAAGGTCAGTGTAGCCGTTTAACTTACATAAAATTGCACAAGCACCAAAGGCAAACACAGAACAGCTTGCAGCAAGACCATCTAGACCATCCGTTAAATTAAGAGCATTGGATGAACCGACAATCATAAACACTGCAAACAAGGGGTAAAACCAGCCTAAATCAACAGAAAAGTTTAAAAAACTAACCTCTGTTCTGCCTGAAAAAATCAAATAAAATGCCGGCAACATAGAAACTGCGATTTGCAAAAGCAATTTGCCTCTAGCTGATAGACCCATATTTTGATGTGCTTTAATTTTTTTTATATCATCTTCAAAACCTGTAAAGGTATAAAATATAAGGGTCATAAGCACAATCAGCGCGCCTGTAGTTGTTTCTTGTGCCATAAAAAGGGTAATCAAAGAGGCGGCAAGTATTGATAAAACCAAAAACACCCCACCTGTAGTTGGAGTTTTATTTTTTTGCGCATGCAGCTGTGCAACTTCTTCCCTTATGTACTGACCGTACATTTTCTTTTTCATAAAAGCAAGGTAAGGTACACCCAGCAAAAGCGCTAAAACAAGTGCTATTAATGCTGCAACACTCATCATTATCATAATCTGCCCACCATTTCAATTATTTCTTCAAACTTCATCGCGCGTGACGCCTTAAGCAATATCGTAGTGCCCTTTTCGATATTATCCAAAATATATTTCGCGCATTCAAAATTTGTTTCAAACTCAACACCCTCAAGAGTGGAATTTCTAAGTATATATTTTGCCAAATTGCCTACAGTTAAGAGTTTTACATTGTCATAAGAGCACAAGAACTCGCCAATTTCCTTATGGTAGGCAATTTCATCCTTACCAAGTTCGCCCATATTGCCCAAAACCAACAGCAATGGTGGTTTATAAACAGATAAAAATGTTTTTAACACTGCTTTCATTGACTCCGGATTTGCATTGTAACTGTCGTTAATAAAAGTTAAGCCCTTTATTTCACTTACTTCCCAGCGTTTTTCAATTGGCTTGTAATCAAACAGACCTTTTTGAATATTTTGAGTCGAAATATTCAACTTTTTGGCAGCTTCAATAACCAAAAGAGTATTTTCAATATTATAGTCACCCTCTACATTCAATACATAATCAACGCCTTCGTATGTAAATTCTGAGTGCGACACGCTTATTTTAACATTTGAAACATCATTAAAATCAGTAAATATTTTTTCACCGTCATAATTTAAATTATCTTTAATTTTAGTGGAATTTGGACTTATAAATACACCGTCTTTCTTAAGTCCTGCAGCTATTTCACACTTTGCTATTGCAATATTTTTTAAATTACCCAATCTTTCAACATGGGCTGAGCCTATATTTGTAATAATACCGATATCAGGCTTGCAATAGCTTGATAAAAGCTCAATTTCGCCAAGATTTCTCATGCCCATCTCAACAACAACAGCCTCGCAGTCATCAGGCATGGTAAAAAATGTTTGGCAAAGCCCAATTTCATTGTTATGGTTTAGATAAGTTTTATGAGTCTTATATGTTGTCGATAAAACACTAAAGAGCATTTCTTTTGTTGTAGTTTTACCAGATGAACCGGTAATAGCAATAACTTTTGGGTTAATTTTGTTTCTAATGTAGTTTGCTAATTTTAGATAAGCAACAAGTGAGTTTTCAACATATAGCACAAAGTCAGCATTTTTATTAACTTTGAATTTATCTTGCGTAAAATAACCCCTAGCGCCTTGCTCAAGTGCCTTATCTATAAAATTATGTCCGTCATAATTTTCACCACGCAAGGGTAAGTAAATATTGCCTTTTTCAAGCTTTCTGGTATCTGTTGAAATTTCAAATTCACCAGACAAATCTTTTTGATGCAGTACCTTTGCACCGGTACAGTTTATAATCTCATCCAACTTAAATTTCAAAGTAATCTCCAAAAAACAAATTTTTGTAATAATTGTAAATCAAACAGAATATGATGTAAAATATTTTTATGAAAAAAATAGCACTTATCCCAATTGACAACAGACCAATCTGTTACACACTTGTAGAGGACATTTTAGCACAAGACAAAAATATAAAACTTTTCATGCCCGAGAGAAATTTGCTGGGCAGTTTAACAAAACAAGCAGATATTGAAGGCATTTACAATTTTCTTGAAAACTTAGAAGAAGTTGATATATTGGTCATATCCCTTGATACTATTGCCTATGGCGGGCTTGTAAGCTCCAGAAGATGCCCCGAAACATATGAGCAGATAAAAGAAAGGGTTTTAAAATTCAAAGAGATAATTAAGAAAAAGGCAAAAAAAGTTCTGGCTTTTTCAAGTATAATGCGCATTTCAAACAACAATATTAACGAAGAAGAAAAAGAGTACTGGGCGCAGTGGGGCAAAAGAATTTTTGAATTTTCTTATTACCAGCACAAATCCAGAAAAGAAAAAAGTTACAATTGTGTTTACAATCAAATTCCGCAAGACATTTTGGACGATTATTTAGACACAAGAAAAAGAAATTTTGACATAAATAAGTTATACTTAGACTGGATAGAAGATAAAACCCTTGATACTCTTGTTTTTTCAAAAGATGACACAGGGCAATACGGCTTAAATGTTGAAGAAGCAGAGTATTTGGAAGCGCAAATAAAAAAAAGAAATTTAAACGCGTTTGTTAAAACAGGTGCGGATGAAATACCGCTAACCCTTATTGCAAGAGCATTAAATGACAATTTAACGGTAGATGTCCGGTATGTTTGGGAAAATTCAACAGATGAGATTTCAAAATACGAAGATATAAGTGTTAAAAATTGCGCAGAAGGACAGCTAAAACTTGCCAATTTCAAGCTTTCTAAAAATGCGGATTTAATTTTTATTGTGAATAATTTTCAACACCGGCAAGGTGATTATGTGCTTGGAGAGGAAATAAACAAGCTTTCAAAACAAATTAATTTTCCTGACAAAAAATATTTTATAGCAGACATTTCAAATGCAAACGGCGCAGATTGCGGGCTTGTTGAACAATTACTTTTAAGTAAAATTGATAAAAATCTAATAGGTTTTTGTGCATACAATACAAGCGCAAACTCAATAGGCTGTGCCATTTTAGGTGCAGTTGTTAATTACAATGCGCAAAAAAACAATACCTACAATGAACTTGCATTTAAAAAGTTAATGTTTATAAGGCTTTTGGATGATTGGGCGTATCAAGCAAATGTTAGAAAATATGTAAGAGAAAGTGCGCCGAATTTTATTCAAGCGTTGGAAGAAAAAAATAAAGATTTGAAAAGATTTGAAAACAAAATCGCAAATTATCTTGATTTTGAGTATAATAACATAGGTTATTCCCTACCATGGAATCGGAGTTTTGAGGTAGAAATTAATGTTAAAAATATATAGTTTTTTGTACGAAACAATTGGTGTATTAATAATCAAAATTTTAGGATGTTTTTCGCAAAAAATACGCGCAGGTGAAAAAGAAAAATTTGGCAAATATGGTTTTAAGTTTTTAAACAGGACAATCTGGATACACGCAGTGTCAGTTGGCGAAGTAATGCTTGCCCAAACATTGATAAATAAATTAAGTTTTAAAAACGACATAGTTTTAACAACATCCACCCCACAAGGGCAAGAGCTAGCAAAAAACAAGCTTTCAGACAAATGCAAAATGATAACATATTTTCCTTATGACACTAAAAAAGCTGTAGATAATGCAATTAAAGCCATAAATCCCGAAATGGTTATCATAATGGAAACAGAAATTTGGCCGACTTTTTCACAAAGAATGAAAGAACTTGCAATACCATTGTTTATTGTAAACGGCAGAATTTCAGAAGAAACCTTTAAAAGCTATAAAAAACTTTCTTTCTTTTTTAAAAAAGTACTTGCTAACTACAGTGCAATTTTAACCCAAACGCACGAAGATGCTAAAAGATTTGTAGAAATAGGCGCGCCTGAAAACAGGGTGACAACCTCAGGGAACATAAAATTTGACATAAAAAAACCAAACAGTTACCCAAAACACAAATATAGCTTTTTGTTTAATACCTTAAACAAAAAAGTGGCAATCTTTGGCTCAACCCATGAAGAAGAAAATGAACAATTAATTGAAACATATGCATCAATAAAAAATAAAAACAAAGACTTGAAATTAATTATAGCCCCAAGGCATTTAGAAAAAGTTGCGCAGATTGAAAAAATTCTAACTTCAAAAGGAATTAATTACGGCAAAAGAAGCGAAAATGTTTCATTTGACAATGTTGATGTCATAATACTTGATACAACAGGGGAGCTAAGTGATGTGTATGGAGCTTGCGATATTTGCGTAATTTGTGGCAGTTTTAATCAAACAGGCGGTCACAATCCCCTTGAAGCGACCATTTGGGACAAACCCGTTATATCAGGTCCAAATGTCAAAAATTTTAAACAAATATATAAAAATCTTTGCAATTTAGAATGTGCTTTTGTAGTAGATGACTTCACAGAACTTGAACAAAAAATGGTTGAATTCATTACAAATGACAACTATTTAGACAGAATAAAAGAAAATTGCCGTCGCGCATTTGAAAAAAATCGCGGCGCAACGGAATTTAGCGTAAAATACATAGAAAACTACATCAAGGAGCTGCATGAAAACGATTAAATTTGAAAAATGGCAGGGGCTTGGCAACGATTTTGTAATTTTAAAAGAAGAAAAAGCAACGCCAAAACTTGCAAAAATAATGTGCGACAGGAATTTTGGAATAGGTGCTGACGGCTTATTTTCTCCTATTAAAACAGATGATACTGACATTGGCTGGGATTTTTATAACTCAGACGGCTCAATTGCGCAAATGTGCGGAAACGGAATTCGTTGTTTTGCAAAATTTGCTCGTCAGAACAATTTAGTAAACAAAGATGAATTTTCAGTAAAAACTCTTGCAGGAACAATCATACCAAAGATTTTGCCCGACGGCAGAGTTCGGGTTAATATGGGTAAACCAATTTTAGAAGCACAAAAAATACCAGTAAACAGCGAAACTCCGCAAGAATTTGAAATTGAAGGGTTTAGTGCAAGCGCAATAAGTATGGGAAATCCGCACTGTGTTATTTTTACAAACGACGACAGTAAAAAACTTGCATTACAGTACGGGCCAAAAATAGAATCTCACAAACTATTTCCCGAAAAAACAAATGTCGAATTTGTAAAAATTGAAAACCCCTCGAAAATGCGTCTTGATGTCTACGAAAGAGGCTGCGGAATAACTCTTGCCTGCGGTACAGGAGCATGCGCTGCAACTGTGGCAGGGATTTTAAAAGGTTTGCTGGACAACACCGTAAAAGTAGAGCTCCCCGGTGGCGTACTAACAATAGAATACAATGGCGAAAACGTTTATATGACAGGTGATGCAACAAAAGTTTTTGAAGGAGAATTTTACATTCAGGAATAAATATTTAGATATGTTAAGTTTTTGTTGTTTCAAAAATATGTTTGTGCTAGCATTTTGTAACAAAGTAAGTACAATAAGGAGAAACCATGAAAAAATACGAACTGCTTGCAACAATTAAACCAAATTTAGATAATGACGAAGCAGATAAAGTTATTGCCAAAATCGAAGAATCAATTAGCTCATTAGGCGGAAATGTAGTAGATACAGACAAAATGGGCAGAAAAAAACTTGCTTATGATGTAAAAGGTTTTAGAGATGGCTTTATCGCTGTATTAAAAATAAATCTTGAACCTGACAAAGTTGCAGAATTTAAAAGACAACTTAAATTAAACGAAAATATTATCAGAACAATGTTTATGGAACAATCAGCAGTAAAGGCGTAAAAATGACTTTAGCAAAAATCTTTGTCACAGGAAAAGTTGTAAAAAATCCCGAAAAAAGATTTACACAAAATGACTTAGCAATAACAAGCTTTACAATTGATGTAAATCCGCAAGATGAAAGTCTTGTAAGGGTTTTTGCAATGGGAAATCTTGCAGACACTGTCGAACAAACGGTTAAAATGGGCGACAGCGTAATTGTAGAAGGCAGATTGCAAACAAACACCTTTAAAACAACCAGCGGAAAAGATAAAAAGATTTTTGAAATAAATGCTTCAACAGTTGAAAAAATGTCAGGCTCACAATCAAGCCCGCAAGCTTCAACGGCGCAAAAAGAAAACCTTGTTCAGTTTGCGACAGAAGAAATTTCTGAAAATCTAATTGACGAAGATGAAATACCATTCTAAGAAAAAATAAGGAAAAGGAAATAAAAATGGCAAAAGAAACAGTAAAAGACAGCAAAAAAAGAAAAAATTGCAGCTTCTGCGCCGATAAAGTAGAAGCAATTGACTACAAAGACACTTCAAAATTAAAAAGATTTTTATCAGAAGCAGGTAAAATTCTTCCAAGAAGAATAACTGGCAACTGCGCATACCACCAAAGAATGCTTGCAAAAGCAGTTAAACGCTCAAGAGAAGCAGCTCTTATCGGTTACGTATTTGAAAACTAAAATTAAAACCGCCTTTAAAAGGCGGTTTTTTTATCTTAATTTAATATCTTTTCTATAAATTTTCCCATCAAACTTAATTTCTTGAGCAACCTTATAAATGCCTTCAAGCGCATTTTTACCGCTTTTTACAAGGCTCAAGACCCTGCCGCCATTGGTGTAATATTTCTCACCAACCTTTTTAACCCCTGCAAACAAAATCTTTACACCATATTTTTCTGCAATATCAATATTAAAAATCTCACATCCTTTTTTTGGTGAAACAGGGTACCCCTCGGAAGCTAAAACAACACAATAAGACGGCTCATTAGAAAATTGCAATTTCACCTCACAAAGTCTGCCTTGCGTCATTTTTATAAATACATCTAAAATATCACCGCAAAAATTATCTAATACTGATTGAATTTCAGGGTCGCCAAAACGAACATTATACTCAAGAACATAAAGCCCGTCATTGCACATCATAAGCCCGGAATAAATCACGCCGCAAAAATCCGCTTTGCTATTTTTTAATGCTTTTTCCAACTTTAGCAAATACCCATCAACTTCATTTTTTTCAAAATCCGTTAATGCGCAGGGGAAAGCAGAACCCATGCCGCCTGTGTTTGCGCCTTTGTCATCATCTAAAAGCTTTTTAAAATCGCATGCCGGCGGAAAGCTTAGCAAGGTTTTACCATCCCAAAGGGAAAATATAGATAACTCTCGCCCATAAAGCCTTTTTTCTAATATAATTTTTTTTGAAGACTCGCCGAATTTACCATCTAAAAATTCTTTTGCAATTTGTCGCGCCTCATTAAAAGTCTTTGGTAAATACACACCCTTGCCTTGCGCAAGTCCATCAGCCTTAATAACAGGAGGTTTTTCAAACTTTGAAAGTATATTGTCAACTTGCAAATAATCATCTAAAACAAAATATTCCGCTGTTTTTATATCAAATTTACACATAAACTCTTTTGCAAAGCTTTTTGAGCCCTCAAGCCGCGCCCAGTATTTATTTGCACCAATTGTTTTGATACCAAAGCTTAAAAATACATCACAAATGCCATCCGCAAGCGGAGCTTCAGGTCCCACAATTAAAAGCTCAATACCCAGTTCGCGCGCTTTTTTAGCAAGATTACAATAATCATCAAAATCAATTATATTACCACCAGCAAAAGCACCTGTCTGCGCAAAATAAATATCTTCTTTTTTTACAAGCGGCGATTTTAAAATAGCATCATATAAAGCATGCTCGCGAGCGCCGGAGCCAAAAAGTAATATTTTCATCTTAAAAGCCCCTCAATAACTTTTGGGTACAATTTATGTTCAATATTATGAATTTTATTCTCTAAATCAACAAGTGTCATATCAGGCTCAATTGCGCATTTTTGCTGGGCTATTATTTCACCTGAGTCCACTTCTTCATTCACGTAATGAACACTTACACCTGTTTCTTTTTTTCCTGACAAAAAAGCTCTTTTTATTGCATCTACCCCTTTAAAATCAGGTAAAAGCGAAGGATGAATATTTATAAATGTTCCAAAATCAAGTATTCCTTGTGGCAAAATCCGCATATAGCCGGCAAGAACATATAAGTCATATTTTTTATTTTTTAAAAATTCATAAGTTTGCGCAAATCTTACAAGGTAAGATTTTGCATTCAATCTTTTTGCCCTATTTAAAACCCCTGCCCCGTCCACATTGCACAAAAGCTCAATTTTAACGTCTTTTCCTTTGAAATAATCAACAATCGCCTCAAAATTTGTTCCTTCACCGGAGGCAAAAACAAGAACGCTTTTCATACAACCTCGCCAAAAACAAAAGGCTTGTAATCTTTTGAAATTTCAAGGACTTTTTTAACCTTTGAAGTGCTTACTACAAGACAAAAACCAACCCCCATATTAAAGGTTTTAAAGGCTTCGTCCTCATCTACCAAAGTTTTTATCTTTTCAAAAATTTCAATTTTAGGAATTTTATTGTAATCAAGTTCAACACTTAAATCTTCAGGTATAGCGCGCTTTAAATTAGCAAATATGCCTCCACCTGTAATATTTGCACAAGAATTAATTAACTTATTTTTATTTAATTTCATGACAATGTCATAATAAATCCTGACCGGCGCAAGCGACTCTATAAAAGATTTTTCATCGAGCATATTATCGCTGTAGAGTTTCCTTATGAGCGAAAAACCGTTTGCATGAACACCGTTAGACTTTAAGCCTATTATAATATCACCCCTGTCAACATTGTACTTAGTTATTATATTTTCCTTTTTTACAATACCCAAGAGAAAGCCAGCAACATCAAAATATTTTTTCAAAATCAAATTTCCCAGCTCAGACGTTTCTCCACCCAATAAAACACAATTATGCTTCTTTAATATTTTATTTAATTCCAAAATAAAATTACTTAGAACATCTTTATTTAAACTGTAGGCTGCTATATAATCCAGAAAAAACAAAGGTTCTGCACCGCAACAGATTAAATCGTTTATATTCATTGCAAAAAGGTCATTTGCAATTGTTTTTGTATAAGATTTTTCAATAAGCGGAATAATTTTTGTCCCAATTCCGTCACAACAAGCTGCAAAGCAGTATTCATCAAGAATTTTATGCTCATACAAGCCCGCAAAAGAGCCTATATTCTTCTTACCTGCAACGTCTGCAATTATACTGGTAAGCTCATCCGCTTTTTTTATATCAACCCCGGAATTAAGGTAAGAATATTCCATTTTCATCCTCCTTAAAGCATTTTTTACACCAAACATCTCCCATAAAAACTTCTGAGAGCTTTTCAAGCGGTAAAAATTTTACACTGTCCGCGCCGATTTGTCGGGCGATTTCTTTATCTGTTTTTTTGTAAGAAATAAGTTCTTCCTTTGTTGGAATATCAACTCCCCATAGGCAAGTATTAATTATCTTTGGTGAAACAGAGCGCATATGCACTTCTTTTGCACCGCAGCATCTTAACATACTTATAATTTCCCCTGATGTCGTTCCCCTTACAAGTGAATCATCAATCAAAACAACTTTTTTATTTTCAATCACCTGCTTTATTGGAATAAATTTCTGGCGCACGTTAAGCGTCCTTTTTTCCTGATTAGGCTGTATAAAAGACCTCTCCATCCAGCTATTTCTGATTAACCCCAAATGAAAAGGAATATTTGAGGCTTGAGAATATCCTATTGCACACCCTAAACCGCTATCCATTACAGGTATTACAACATCAGCACTAAAATTCTTATCCACAGCTTCAAAAAGAATTTTTCCCAATTTTACCCTTGTTTCATAAACATTTTTTGAAAATATATTTGAAGCAGGGGAGGCAAAATAAATTTGCTCAAAAACACACTGGCAAGCACTTTTTGACTGTGCAAACAGCTTAATCTCATATCCTTCTTTTGTAATTTCAACACCATATGCCGGCTTTATTTCAGTTAATTCTTCCACATTCAAACCGTAAAAAGCAACGTCTTCTGATGCCACAAAATTCCCTTCTTCGCACTTTGCAAACATCAAAGGTCGATAACCGAAATTATCTCTAAAAGCCATAATCCGATTAGGCAAATACAACAAAATGCAATACGCACCATCAGAAAAATTCTCCTTAAGGCATTTTCCGACTTCTTCAAAAGTCCAAAGGGAGGGCTTTTTCTTTAGTGAAAAAATTAAACGCTTTAAAATAACTTCAGAATCTGACGAGCTTAAAAAAACCTCTCCTATTCGCTCAAATTTTTCTCTGATTTTTTTTGCCTGAGCAACATTTCCATTGTGCGCAAGTGAAACATCTTCGCCCATATATGTTACTTTTAAAGGCTGTATATTTTCTTTTCTGTTATCACCAAAGGTTGAATATCTGACATGCCCTATGCCAAAATTGCCTTCAATATTTTTTAAAATAGAATTTTCAAGAGCAAGATTTACAAGCCCTTTATTTTTTACAATTTTTTGAAATTCATTACCGCAAGAAATCCCTGCCGACTCTTGCCCCCTGTGCTGCAACTTTAAAAGTCCGCATTTTATATATTGCGCTATATTTTTTTGAGGACACCAGCCCCCAAAAATACCGCATTCTTCGTTTATTTCGCTAAAGTTAAACATATTTATACTCTATCAAGCACCTCTGAAATTGAATTAAAATATTTATTTTTCAGCTCGCTTAATTCAAATTCAAAGCCGTCAAATTTTATTTTATCACCAACACACTCCCCAAGGTAAACAAAAGGGATTTTATTTTTTTCTAAATACTGCCTTGCTCCCTCATAGTCTTTAGTTGAAAAAATATACCTGCCTTCAATTTCGCCAAAAAGCATTTTAAGTTTTTGTGAATTTGTATATTTACCATCCCCTAAAAGACTGCCGCAAAAGCCTATATCAGAGTTAAAAAGTACACACAAAAGCGCGCCTAAAGCTCCGCCCTTTGAAACATCAATTGCGCCTTGTAATAGTCCTTTTTTTCTTAATTCAAAAATTGCGTTTTTTAGTTTAATTTCAAAGTCATAATTTGAATCATCAACCCTGCCACCCAAAAAGTTAAATAGAATTTTTTGATACAATGACCCACCAACAAAGCTGTCTGGAGTAATTTTTGCGCCCAATAAAAATACGCTCTCACCACCACTAAAAACAGCCTCAATCAGCTCTTTTTCACTCTTGCAAGAGCCAACCATGCCAATTGTCACTGTGGGATAAATTTTAGAATCGCCCGTTTCATTATAAAAAGAGACATTGCCTGACACTACAGGTATTGAAAACTCTTTTGAAATATCCGCCAAACCACCGACAGCCTCTATAAAATCTGCGCTCACGTCATCTTTTTGCGGATTTGCAAAATTAAGACAATTTGTAAGTCCCAAAGGTTCAAAACCTGATGAAACAAGGTTTCTATAACTTTCAAGGAACGTACTTTTTGCGCCAAGGTAAGGGTCAAGTGCGCAAAATCTGGGCTTTGAATCCATGCAAACACCTACAAAATAATCATTTTCAAAGAGCTTTAATGCTGCAGCACCGGCTTTTTGAGGCGGGATAAATGTTCTGCCGCCAACCGCGTAATCCCACTGCTCAAAAAACCATCTTTTTGAGGAAAACTCAGGATTTGAAACAACTTTATTTACAGCCTCAGCTATATCCATTTCGCCGTTGCATTCTTTATCAAGCTCTTGTTTAGATTTTCTAGGGCAAAGATTATACACATAAGGATTACAAATAACATCAAGCGGGGTTTTAGAAAGTATTTTGCCACCTTTTTTAACAACATAGTCACAACCTTTAAAAGTCTTGCCAATCTCAGAGATTTCAAGTTCAAATTTTTTTGCAATTTCAAAAACTTTCTTAATTGCACTTTTTTTAAGCGCAAAAACCATTCTCTCCTGCGTTTCACTCAATAAAATTTGCGCCGCGCTCATATTATTTACAGCCAAGTGCAACTTGTCTAAATCAAGCTCAAGGGAACACTTTCCCTTGTAAGCCATCTCGGTTGTAGAACTCAAAAGACCTGCCGCACCGCAATCCTGACAAGCTACAACATCCTCAAGTTTTAGTATTTCAAGCGTCGCTTCAATTAATTTCTTTTTGACAAAAGGATCACCTATTTGAACATGGATTTTTTCTTCACTTTTGTTGCTGTTTAACTCTTTTGAGGCAAAAGCAGCCCCACCTACACCATCAAGACCTGTAGGGGAGCCCAAAAGAACAACTGCGCAATCTTCTTTTGCAGCAGATAATTTTACCTCATTAATTGGCGCAATTCCAAGCGCCATAACATTTACAAGGGGTAAATCGTAATAATTGTCATCAAAAATAACTTCTCCACCAACATCTGCTATGCCGCAAGAATTCCCATAATCGCTTATACCGCGGGTTACACCTTCAATTAAATGCTTTTGAGAAAAAGAAAATTTTAAAGAGTTTAAAAGTGCAATGGGTCTAGCGTTTAGCGCAAGTATATCCCTTATAATTCCACCAATGCCTGTTGCTGCGCCCTGATAAGGCTCAACAGCGCAAGGGTGATTATGTGATTCTGTTTTAAAAAATACGCCCCAATCGCCTATTTTTACACCACCTGCATTTTCATCGGGAAAAAGTGCGCCAATTCTGTTAAACTTTTTAAGCTCATTTTTTGAGTGCAAATAACCACAATGCTCACTCCACATTGCACTAAAAATGTGCCTTTCAAGCTCATTCATTTGCCTTTTTAAACGCTTTTCAATCTCTTGTTTTATAAAATCATCCACGCTTAATTTCTTCCTCAACAATTTTAAAAATCTCTTTGCCATCATAACCAAAATTTCTGGCAAATATAGCTCTTTCAGGGTGTGGCATTAATCCCATAACCCTGTTTTTACAATCATACAATCCTGCAATATTTTGCATTGACCCGTTGGGATTGTCTAAATATTTTAAAAACTCATACTCATAAACATCTTCAAAACACACATATTTTCCCTCCCTATGGGCAATTGGAAGCGAAATATTTTTTACAATCCCGTTAAATTTAAGCTCTAGAGGAACATTTTTACATATAAATTTTGAGCAATCATTTTCAACAAGCGCGCCTTTTAAAATGTGAGCTTCGCACAAAACCTGAAAACCATTGCAAATACCTACTGTTACCCCTCTTTTTTTATCAATATATTTTCTAAGTGCCTCCACAACTGGTGTAAACTTTGCAAGCCTGCCCGAGCGAATATAATCTCCATAAGAAAAACCGCCGCATAAAAAAACTGCGTCATAATTATCTAAATTATTTGCATTAAAATTTACATACTCAGCTTCAAATCCGCAAAATTCAAGCGCGCGCTTTGTTTCAACTTCGCAGTTTGTACCTAAAAAAACAACGACCGCAGCTTTCATTTTAGGGCCTCAATTGAAAGTATTTCATACTTTTCAACAACAGGATTTGAGAGTATTTCTTTGCAAATGTAATTTATTTTCTCACTTGCATTAGACAAATCAGCAGCACTTACAAAAAAAGTGTAAAACCTGCCTGTCGAAAAACTTGCGCTCTCCTCTATTTCAAGGTTTTTAAGCATTTTATCCAATACTAAAGCGCGGTTGTCTTTTACCTCGTTTTTTAAAGTTACAATTACTTTTGCAAAAAATCTTTCCATATAAGTAAAATTAACACAAAAACAACTGTGCGACTTTAGAAATTTATAATATTATATTAATGAGGTGAAGTATGGAAAATGAAATTTTATATTCAACAAAATTCTTGCAATTAAAAGCATATTTAAGGCAAAACGGCGCAAAATGGGTGTACGCACACAGACCAAATGCAAAAGACGTCGTTGTAATTGTACCTGTTGTAAAAAAAGACGACAAAGAATACATACTATTTTTAATTACAAAAAGACCGCCCATATTTTGCGAAAATAAAGCACAATTTTGCTTGGAGATGCCAGCAGGACTTGTTGGCGACATCAATGAAAATGAAGATATTTTAGCGGCAATTAAGCGCGAATTAAAAGAAGAAAGCGGTTATGAGGCGCAAGAAATAAAAATTGTTTCAAGAAAAATTTCAAGTTCCGCAGGCTTAACCTCTGAAACATCAACAATTGCAATTGCTTACATAGATGGCAATATAGAGCATGACAAGCCAACAGACAACGATGGCGGAGTGATTATTGAGAAAAAGCTTGTTGAAAAAGACAAAGTTTTAGATTTCATACAAGATTTTGAAAAACAAGGAAATGCAATAGGCGCACAAACATTGTGCGGGCTGTTTTTCTCCTTTTTTGGCAATTAATTTTGTTTGTGTAATAATAAACAAACGAGAGGATATAAGGATAGTACAATGAAATTAGCAGCTACTAATACTGATAGAGCTTTTGATTACGGATACTTACTCGGACGCATATGGCCATATATAAAGCCTGTAATGTTTAGAATTGTAATAGGTATTGCCCTTGCAATACCTTTGGGACTTTTAGATGGCGCTGTAGCATTTGCGCTCAAACCATATATTGATATCGTAATAAACGGTAATACTTTTGTTTACAAAGGTCTTACATTAACAAGAGACCTTTTAGCTGCATTAATCCCTTGGATAGTAATTTTACTTGCAATTGTCCAAGGTGTACTAAAATATTTAAATTCATACCTGACCGATTGGATTAGTTTAAAAATTTCAAATTCAGTCAAGGAAGATTTATTTAAAAAACTTGTCTACCTTGATTCAAAATTCTACGATGAAAACACATCAGGACTTGTAATCTCAAGATTTTTATCAGACCCGGACACCGCCTCAAGAAGCATTGTAGATTCAATTAAAACACTAATTACTGCCTTTACGGGTTCAATTGGTTTAATTGCAGTGTTACTGTATAACTCTTGGAAACTTGCATTTGTCGGTGTAGTGGTGCTCATATGCGCATTTTTGCCGATGACGCTTATAAGAAAAAGGGTTAAGAGGGTCTCAAACGCTTCAATGGTTGTAGGTAGCGGTATGACAACAAATGTTAATGAAACATACCATGGTAATAAAATTATTAGCGGATATTGCTTACAAGAGGACATTTACCAGAAGTTTAAAGCGCAAGTAAGAGAGCTTTTCGGGCTTTCAATGTCACTCACAAAGCGTACAGGCTGGCTATCTCCTATTATGTATTTTATTGCAAGTATAGGTATCGCTGTAGTTATGATTGTAGGCAATCACCTTGTAATTACGGGTGAAATGTCAACAGGGTCTTTGGCAAGCTTTATAACCTCACTGCTATTGCTTTACAAACCAATAAAAACACTGGGTAGCACACTCACTAATATGCAAACTATTTTTGTTGCTATGAGCAGGGTTTTTGAACTTTTTGACTTACAACCCGAAATAAAAAACAAAGAAAACGCAAAAGAATTACAAGAAGTAAAAAATGATATAACTTTTGAAAACGTATGTTTTGAATATCAAGAAAACAAGCCTGTTTTAAACAATATTTCATTTGAAGTTAAAAAAGGTGAAATAATAGCACTTGTAGGCAATTCAGGCGGCGGAAAATCTACAATAGTTAATCTTATACCAAGATTCTACGACATCAAAAGCGGCAGCATAAAAATTGATGGCACAGATATCAGAGAATATACTCTAACATCTCTAAGAAGCCATATCAGCGAAGTTTTTCAAGATAATTTCCTATTCTCGGGCACAATTCGCCAAAACATTATGATGGGCAAAAAAGATGCAACTGAAGATGAAATACAACAAGCAGTACATGCAGCGCATTTAAACGAATTTATCGACACACTTGAAAATGGTATTGACGCCATTATAGGCGAAAGAGGTGCCAGCTTGTCAGGCGGACAAAGACAAAGAGTAGCAATTGCTCGCGCTATGATTAAGGATGCGCCAATTTTAATACTTGATGAAGCGACTTCGGCATTAGATAATAAATCTGAGGCAATTGTACAAAAAGCTCTTGAAAATTTAATAAAAGGTAGAACTGTTTTTGTTATAGCACACAGACTTTCTACAATTAAAAATGCTGATAAAATTGCAGTAATAAATGAAGGGCAACTTGTTGAAATGGGTTCCCATCATGACCTTATGCAAATTCCTAACGGACAGTATAAATACCTTTATGAAATGCAATTTGCAAAAGAGGACTTAGAAGCTGCGCAATAAAAAACTTGACAGAAGTTTTTGAGCAAGTATTATAGATATTGCGAGTCAGGAACTCGCTTGAAAATTGAATATATTAGGGCGTTTAGCTCAGTTGGCGAAGCCAAAGTGCTTTTGCACAATTCATACCAACTGAGCTAACAAAAAAGATTGAAAATTGAATATATTAGGGCGTTTAGCTCAGTTGGTAGAGCGCTTCCCTTACAAGGAAGATGTCGGGAGTTCGAGCCTCTCAACGCCCATTTTTTCTAAAAGAGAGCCGAAAAGGCTCTTTTATACATGTTTACAGTATTGGCGGCAAAAAAAGAATAAAAACCAAAATTTTTAAAAACAGGCTAAAGCCTTTAATCATCTG
>CALUYB010000005.1 GCA_944324905.1 Candidatus Gastranaerophilales bacterium | reverse complement strand
ATCCCTCAGCCTACGCAAGCACCTGTTGTAACTCCAACACCAATCCCTCAGCCTACGCAAGCACCTGTTGTAACTCCAACACCAATCCCTCAGCCTACGCAAGCACCTGTTGTAACTCCGACACCAATCCCAGGACCAGAAGGTGGCGGTGACTGCGAAGAAGGTCCTGATGTTGGCAACCCAGACGATCCTTTTGGAAGAATAAATACACAGCCAAATGAACCGTCACAAACTCAAAGTGCACCTGAACCCGCACCAGCTCAACGAAGCGAGCAAAACACACAATCTGCACCGTCACAAACTCAAAGTGCACCTGAACCCGCACCAGCTCAACGAAGCGAGCAAAACACACAATCTGCACCGTCACAAACTCAAAGTGCACCTGAACCCGCACAAACAGAAACTTATCAAACACCACAACAAGCAAGCGATGATGTATTCAGCACTTTTGACAATGACGATGTCGAAGAAATTGATGACATATTCCAAAATTCATAAAAATGAATACCATATAAAAACAGGTGGTAAAAGCCACCTGTTTTTATATTGAACAATTTATTGTTCCACCACCAAGAACAATATCATTTTCATAAAAAACAATAGCTTGCCCAGGGGCGACCGAACTTTGCGGCAAATCAAAAACAACTCTTGCGCTAGTGTCGTCTAAAATTTCAATTTCACAATCAAAAGGCTGCTGTGCAGAGCGGATTTTTGCTTTAGCAGTAAATTTATTCTCAGGTTTATCCCAAAAAGTCCAGGTTAAATTCGTTGCAACAAGCCCCTTGTTGTATGTATCATCTTTTGTTGAAACTATCACTTGATTTAATTTTGTATCAAAACCAATTACATACAATGGCTCACTATAGGCTATTAAAAGCCCTTTTCTCTGCCCGATTGTATAGTTATGTACTCCATTGTGTTGTCCTAAAACATTTCCGTATTTATCAACAATATCACCTTTGCTCTCGGAAACACTTAATAAATCAGCATAAGAACCTGAGTAAAAGTCTTGGCTGTCTTGCTTGTTTGCAACAGGGATGTTATTTAAAAGTGCATAATTTCTAACATCGGCTTTTGTCATATCTCCAAGCGGGAAAAGTACATTTTTAAGCGTTTCTTGCTTTAGGGTGTATAAAAAATACGACTGGTCTTTTTTAGGGTCAATTCCACGTTTAAGTACGTATTTACCGATTTTTTCATCATATTCATTTCGAATATAATGCCCTGTTGCAAATTTGTCAAAATTAATTCCCATATCCCTTGCTTTATTTGGGAAAACACCAAATTTAATAAGCGGATTGCACAATACACATGGATTTGGCGTTCTTGCATTTAAGTACTCGCTCTTAAATTTTTCAAATACAAATTCATTAAACTCACTTGAAACATCTATAAGATTAAAATCGCAACCAATAGACTTGCAATTGTTAATAGCGTCGTTAATTTCTCTTGTTTTATCTGTACCATAGCAAGAGTTTGCAAGAGCATTTTTATATTCACCGCTATAAATTTTCATCATAGCGCCAAAAATATTGTGACCTTGTGACTTTAAAATGTGTGCTGCAACTGCAGAATCAACACCGCCTGAAATACCGACTAAAATATTCATAGAATAAATTTAACATAAATATATACTTGTTTGACACGAAAATTTAATTTTTGTAAAATTATTGAATGCTACCAATAGTAAATGAAAATACAGTAAATGATGTAATTAATGATGTAATAGGTGACATCCATGGATGGCGCAAGAAAATGATTCATTACATCAAAGATGAAAATCCCGAAATTAACAGCGCAATAATAGAAATTGCACAAAAATCGGATCTAGACCCAAAAGCTGTTGCTACTGGAGCATACATTGCCTATTTGTTACTTGAAAAAGCATCAAGCGATGATAATCAAATAATTAACTTTGAAGAATAATATTTATAGAGTAAAATAATTATATGACAGATCTTGATAATAAAGAAAAAATAGTCGAAATGTCTTATGTCGCAAGGATTTTAAACAACATAAGAGAAGTAATTGCAAAAGACAGACAGCAAAAACAACCACTAATTTTAAGAATAAACGAAGCATTTATTTTTAACATAGCGCGTAAAGCTCTTGTGGATAAAAATTCTACATTTTTAATGTCTATCGCAGGCGAGTCTGCCTCTGGCAAAACAACCCTTGTAAAGAATACCGCAAAAGCATGCCTAAAGTCTGATACAAACGATGTCTATACAGTTGTATGCTGCGACGATTACTACAAAGACGCGTCTAAGGAGCTAAAAGCCGCAGGCAGTTACGAAGAACTCTTTAAGTCAGGCTTTAGCTTTGACACTCCTGACGCTATTGACTTAGCACTAATGAAACAACATTTAATAGCTCTTAAAGAAGGTAAGGAAATACGTTCACCACTATACAACTTTGTTACTTGCGAAAGCAAAAAGGACATGGTGCTAAAAAAACCTGCAAAATTAATCTTAAATGAAGGTTTGTATGTATTAAATGAGTGTATGCGCGACATTGTAGATGTTAAGATTTACGTTTATACACCTTTTGAAATAATTAAAGAACGCTGGTATGCACGTGCTGTTTCTCGCGGTAAAATCGGTAAAGCCGCTGACATGCAGTTCCATGACGTTAACCAAACAGCATTCAGATACATCCGCCCCACAATGGATATGGCAGATATTGTTGTAAACGGTCTTACAACTCAGGAATACATTGAAGAAATGACTCATGATTTCATTAATGCTATAGTTAATGTAATTAAAAAAGTTGGTACTTGACAATAGAGCTTTATTATATATTATTAATATGTCCATTGGGGCGTCGCCAAGTGGTAAGGCAGCTGGTTTTGGTCCAGCCATTTCAGAGGTTCGAATCCTTTCGCCCCAGATTTTAAAACGACCTTTAAGGTCGTTTTTTTATTATAAAATTTATAATAATGAACACAAGATTTCCCTAACGGCTAATGCATATTAATTGTGCAAGGTTGATAATTACCGTATCAATCAGATTACAAGGGTGAAAATATGAAAAAATTACTAACATCAATCATCGCACTGTGTGCAATTTCAGGGAGCGTTTGCGAAACATTTGCACTAACAAGATACACTACATACGACAGATTCGGCAATAAAACAGGCTCAGTTCGTTCAATTTACCCTGGAATAGTTACGCGCTACGACGCAAATGGTAACAAAATAGGCACCTATATTAATAACCGTGCTTACAATAAATACAGGTACCCAAATTCAACGTATATCCCGACAAACAGAGTTATGAACAGGACGTATTATTACAATAATACATACAACCCACACAGGTATAGATATAACACATCTCTTGGTGGATTAAAAAGCTATAATCGCTTTGGTCAAAGGGTTTGGTAAGATATTACTACCAAACCCTTTGTATCAAAATAAATATATTATACGCTTTCATTATCAGTATTAATATAAACATCACCATTGATTGTAATAGTTGAGTTATCACCCATAATAATTACATATTTTGCTTTGTCAGTAATTAAATTAGCATCTAATGTAATTTTCTTACCATCAATAGTAATAATTTTAGAATTTGAAGGAAAATTCGTTAAATTATCTGTTTTAATTTTCTTTGAAACTAAATCATCTATAAATTTGTCATCTTGGCGACTCAAATAAGCACTTTTTAACACTTTTATATTATCCTTTTGTGCTTTAGCGACCAGATTTGTAACCAGTTCTCGCATTTTAGAAGTTAATGGCTTACACCTGTCGCTTGAAATCATTATCGCCTTACAATTTACTTCTTTAACAATATTATAGAAACCGTTAACATCTTCTTCATTGTCATTTACTCCTTCAAGGAAAATATATTTCAAACGAAGATTAGCATTATCTAGTGGGTATTTTTTCAAATTTTCTACTACCTTATCAAGACAATCTACTTGTTTTATTTTTTTATAAGTTTCTGCGGTACCACTATCTAAAGAAGTTAAAACGTTAACAGTTCTGCCTGTTTTTAAAAACTCTGCAAATTTTTCATTATAAATCGTCATGTTAGTTACAAATCGAACTTTCCATTTAGTGTTTAACAAAATGTCAAATATTTCATTACAGTATTTATTAGCGCACAATTCACCATTTGAAAGTTCAACAGTAATATTAGGACTGTCGTACTCAGGCATTTGCGAAAGTTGCTTAATTGTTTCATAGGTAGTCATACCATCTTTGTTTTCTTTAAATTTTTCAAATCTGTTTTGTACAAAGCAATAAGAGCATCTTAGGTTGCAAACATCACCAGGGTGATTTGTTGCAAAACATATATAATCAAGTTTTGCAACTTCGCGAGGATAAAAACCTTCTTTTAAATGCTTACATCCGTCACAAGCATTTGGAATTCCCTTATTAATATCATCTGAAAGTTTTGTAACATATTCCTTCCAATGTGCGATTCTTTCATTAACAGAACCAGAAGTTTTAATTGCCGATTTTGAGCTTACACAGCAAGGAGAAAAATTATCAACACGATAATCTATAAAATGACCTAAAAAACTACAGCTTTTTTTGTACTCTAAATCAGCTTCAAAAAAATGTATCTTTTTAGGATCGTAATACTTTAACAACATTTTTGCAGTAGCATTTGCTTTTTTATACGTAACCCAAATGTCACTGTTTGGAAAGCGTTTCAAAACTTCATCCAAAGAAAGTACTTCGTATTTGTTTAAAAAAAGAGTATTTTTATATTTTTGAACTTCTTCATTGCTTCCTGTAAAAACAACAGGTTCTCCTGCCATTGAAATATAGTGTTCAAGTGATTCTGCAACATATGATGTTATGCCATAAAAAACAGGTTGCAAAACCTCATTCTGTTTTGAAATAGCCTCTTTGCGCTGTTTTCCTTTAAATAAACCTGATATGTCAAATTTCATGTATAAACTCCAATAACTTGCTACTAAAGAAAAATTTTAGCATGGCTAAAGATAGAATTAAATACAGTATAAGGCTGAAAGTGCAAACAAAATTAGCTAATAAACTAAAATAAAACTTAATAGCACTATAATATGGTGTCGAAGGAGGGACTTGAACCCTCACGGATTGCTCCACACGCTCCTGAAACGTGCGCGTCTACCATTTCGCCACTCCGACAGACATTTTTATAACTATAATAACACACAAGATACAATTTAATAAAATTTTAATATAAATAACTTTACAAAAAATCGCAATCCTATTGTTACACAAGGCAAATAGTGATATTATTAATCCGACAATTAAATAGGAGTAGTAAATATGAGCAACTACATTGAAAGCGTACTGGAGATTACGAAGAAAAAAAATCCCGCAGAAAAAGAATTTATACAAGCCGTAAGCGAAGTCTTGGAAACATTAAAGCCTGTTGTAGAAAGACATGCTGAATATGAAAAAACATCACTTCTTGAAAGACTTGTTGAACCTGAAAGAATAATTTCATTTAGGGTTCCATGGATTGATGATAACGGTAAAGTTCAAGTAAACAGAGGTTTTAGGGTACAATTTAACGGTAGCATCGGACCTTACAAAGGCGGCTTGAGATTTCACCCGAGTGTTAACCAAAGTATTATGAAATTTTTAGCATTTGAACAAATATTTAAAAACTCACTAACAGGACTTCCAATAGGCGGTGGAAAGGGCGGTTCAGACTTTGATCCAAAAGGAAAATCGGATAATGAAATAATGAGATTTTGCCAAAGCTTTATGAACGAACTGCAAAGACACATTGGACATGACCTTGATGTGCCTGCTGGCGACATTGGCGTTGGCGGCAGAGAAATAGGCTACTTATTTGGTCAATACAGAAAAATCAAAAATGCCTATGAAGCAGGCGTACTTACCGGCAAAGGTCTTGAATACGGCGGCTCTCTTGCTAGAAAAGAAGCTACCGGCTATGGTTTGATTTATTATATGAGAGAGATGTTAAAGGCTAATAACAAAAACTTTGAAGGCAAAATTGTAACAATCTCAGGTTCAGGTAACGTTGCAATATATGCTGCCGAAAAAGCTGTACAATATGGTGCAAAAGTTGTTGCGATGAGCGACTCCAACGGATGTGTATACGATAAAAACGGCATCGATCTTGATGAAGTAAAAAGGCTTAAAGAAGTTGAACGTTTGAGAATAAAAGAATACTTGAAAAAACACCCTCAAGCAGAGTATATGGAAAATAAAGAAGGCGAAACACCTGCCGTATATACTATTAAAGCAGATATCGCACTTCCTTGCGCAACTCAAAACGACATTAACCTAAAAACTGCCGAAATTATGGTTAAAAATGGCGTTTTTGCGGTTGGTGAAGGCGCTAATATGCCAACTGACATTGAAGCAATTAATTACTTCTTGAAAAACGGTGTTCTTCTTGCACCGGCTAAAGCAGCAAATGCAGGTGGTGTTGCAACATCAGCACTTGAAATGAGCCAAAACAGCATGAGATTGTCTTGGACTTTTGAAGAAGTTGACAAAAAACTTGATGGCATTATGACAAACATCTTTAAAGCCTGCAAAGAAACTGCAGACGAGTATGGACTAGGAACAAACTACGTTGCCGGTGCAAACATTGCAGGATTTAAAAAAGTTGCAAATGCTATGATGGCACAAGGTGTAATTTAGATAAAATACACAAAATTAAATGCTGCCCTTAAAAAGGCAGCATTTTTTATTCAAATCGATTTTGAACTACTTTGCCAAAAACGCCTTTAGACGACAAAGTATTATCATTTTTTAAATTAATGATTAATTGTGCATTAGCGGCATTTGTAGCCCTTTGAGCGCGCAATTCTTTTTCTTTAGCAAGGGCAACTTTCTTTTCGGTAACTTTTCTATTGTATGCAGGCAGCAAAACACCGAGGAAAATAATAGAAAATCCAATACTTGCCAACTCGCAAATTGAGCGTAGATTTTTATGTTGAGGCAAAACCTCATCAAAAGATTTTAAAGTAGTATTTTTAATCCAATCACCCATGCGCCTAAAAATTGAACTATCTTTTGTTGATTTACCTAATCTGTTTGTTAATTTAACGTCAGGTCTTATTTTTTCAATCAAGCTTGCCGTTGCTTTTCCTGCATAATCACCCAAGAAATACAGACCTGCAAATGACGCCATATCGCGAACTGTGCTTTCCCTAAGTTCGTTTGGGTCTTCAGATGCAAACATCCTGCTTGCAAAAGTAGCTGTAGCTATCCAACGACATTGGTCAACCGTTGGAAACATTCCCTTAAATTGAAACATTGACAAGTTAGGTTTCTTCATCATAGACAAAAGCGCAAGAGAAACCATGGAACCTGCAGCTAAAAGTTTTTGCGAGAAAAATTTTGCATTTTCGGCAGGCGTCATCTCTTTATAAGTGTCACCTTTTTCAAAGTCTTTATATATAGGTGCGCCTTTTTGTTTATACATATGGCGCGTTATAGCCCTGTTTATAGACTGTACGGACATTGCAAGAGGCAAAATAATTGCAAGCCCAGCTATACTTTTAGCATTTACAAGTTTTGTTGCTTGTTTTTTAAAAACGTCCAAATTTCTTCTTACAGTGCTGTCCTTGAATTTAACAGCCATATCAACACTATCACGCAAAAGTTCGGATAAATTTGAACTTATTGTTTTGCCGCTTTTAATGTCGTAACTTAAAATCTCTCCGGCTCTTGTTGAATTTGTAATTGTTTCTGACACTTGTGAAAGAGTATTTTTTAGTGTTTTTTTGTTTAAACTTTGGTCAAAAACCGTATTTGTTAAAGTATCTGTAATGTTATTTAATTTTTCTGCACCCAATGTAGATGAAAATTCAACCCACTTGTCGCCATCACGACCATTTAAACCTGTTAAAAGTCTGGTAAAGTATGTTTTAATTTCCTCCCTAGTTGTTTTTGTAGAGGATAAATCCATTGATTCCTTAAAAGTATCTACACATTTTTTTATACTTTCACCGTTTGACCAAGAGGATGACAAATCAATATTTTTAAATTTTTGGCCTAAAATAGGTCTGTTTATAGCTTTTGCAACACCTAACACAATAAAAGAAGGCATTAAGCAGTTTACAATAAGGCCCGAAAATTCTCTGCGCGCAGTTTCAAGTGCAGCAGGAACCCCTGTTTTTATAAGGTCGAAAATTGTACGTGGGACATCTGTTGCAACCGAATCTGTAAAAGCAACGCCCACCATGGGGTATTTATCGCAAGTTTGTAAAAACTTTGTAGCACCATCAAGGACAAAACCGCCCTTAAAACTTTCATCTTTTTTTGCGTGATTTTTTTCACGAAAATAATTGTTGTTAATTTGTGCTATCTTCATTGCTAATTTTCACCATAGATGACAAAAAATATGACCAGTATATTAAAACACAAAAAAAATTTGTTTTTAAATTATTTATACAATCTTTATCAAAATGTTAAGAAAGTTTACCCTTTAATGTTGTAACAGTTTCTTTGATGTTATTTGAATTCATAATGGCTCTAACTAGCGCAACGCGCCTTGCACCATATGAAATAACCTCGTCGACCGTATTTAAATCAATCGAGCCAATGGCGTAAAAGGGAATGTCAACATTATCTGCTGCCCATTTTAAATAATCTAAACCGGCAGCCTCTCTGTTTGGTTTTGTCGGGGTTTTGTATATCGGGCCAACACCAATGTAGTCGGCACCATTTTTCATTGCTTCAATCGCATCCTGTGGCTTGTGAGTAGATATTCCGATAATCATTTTCTCGCCCAAAATTTTCCTTGCGCTATGAATATCGATATCATCTTGCCCCAGATGGACACCATCAGCATTTAAAATTTGCGCCAAGTCAACCCTGTCATTAACAATAAAAAGCGCGCCATACTCGCTTGTAAGCTGTCTGATAATCTTGCCATACTCAATAATTTTAGAGGCAGGCTTGTTTTTTTCTCTCAGCTGAACAATATCAACACCGCTTTTAATTGCTAAAGCCACTCTGTCCAGAAACTCGCTATCTGAGTCAAAATTATCCGAATTTGTAACAAGATACAATCTTTTGTCTTTTAATAAATATTTTTTTATATCCATTTTTAAGCTCTCATTCATATTTTTTTCAATAGTGTATGCTTTATAGCGAAATTTATCGCTTAAATTGCCATATTCACAAAGTACTCTTAATGCCTGCTCAAGCCTTTTAAAATTTGAGCGAAAAATAATTTCAATCGAATTCTGTTCTCTAGCAGCTTTTGTAGGATTTTGAATATCTGTACCTATATCGTTAATTGTATCTCTTGAAGCAATAAGTTTTTCGTAGTCACAGTCAAAAAATAAACAAATTTCATGCCTTATATTTTTTAACTCTGTAGAAAGTTTTTTATCGTCAAGTCTAAAACGTGCAATTTCTTCAAGCACTCTAAGTGCCTCTGTAGCGCGGTTTAGATTAGCATCGATTATCCTATACAAAACTTTTCCTTTTTAAATACTGCCTATGTGATTATATAACAAAGATTATAGTTTAAAAAAGTTGTTAGTTTTAATTTTAAATTATGAAATATAAAGTTAAAAACAATGACTTGAATGAACTTATTGAGCTCGCACAAAAAGGTGACATGGTGGCACTTGAGGAAATTATTAAAAGACAGCAGAAAACTGTTTTTGCAACCCTTTATTACCTGAATGCAAAACCAGATGAGATTATGGACATAACTCAAGAAATACTGTTCAAGGTTGCAAAAAATATAAAAAAGCTTAAAAACCCAAGAACCTTTAAATCTTGGCTAAATCAAATAATTATCAATCAATTCTATGACACTCTGCGCAAAAAACAAAAAAGTGTTAAAAAAGTTTGCCTTGATAATCAAGATGAAAATAAACCCAGCTTTGAAGCGCCGGATTTTGCCTCAAACCCATATCAAAAGGCTGTTGATAAAGAGCTTGAATTTGCAATTAAAAATTCAATTCACAAATTGCCCGACCCGTTCAAGGCAGCAATAATAATGCGAGAGTTGCAAGGATTAAGCTATGAAGAAATAGCGCAGGCAACAAATTCCAACATTGGAACGGTAAAATCCAGAATTGCAAGAGCAAGATTAAAATTACAAGAATATTTAAAGCCCTATTTAAGCTAAAGGAGAAAAAATGCTAAAAGGAAACTTGTCATGTGAGGATATATCAAGGCTGCTTTTACCATATATTGATGATAAATTATCAGAAAGCAAAAGAAATAGGGTAGCAATTCATCTGAGAAATTGCCCGTTTTGTATGGAAAAATATAGAATAATAAAATCACTGTTTGATAAAATTCAGCAAAAAAACATTCAAAGAGCAAAAAAATTTCAGCAATACGCCCTTTTAAGCGCATACTGCGACAATGAAGTGTCTGAAACAATGAAAGATAATATTGAAGCCTCTCTTGCGCTATCTTGCGACTTAGTTGAAAGGACACACAAAATTAATACACTTAAAAAGCTTTTAAATACAACATTTGAAAGGCAATTTGAAGACATTGAACTAACTCTTGAAAAAAAAGTAATGAAAAGACTTGAAGAAGAAAAATTGATAAATAAAATTAAAAAATTATTTAAAAGAGATTAGTTTTCTTTTTCTGTAATTTCAACTATAACACCGTTTGCGCGCAATGCTTCAATAAAACTATCAGCCGCTTGCTTTTGAATTGACTGTGGTACAACCCTTAAAAGCTCGACGGTTTTTGAGATAACAGGGTCTTTGTCATACCACCTGTTACCGTTAAACGGTTTTACCATTTCGTAAAATCTATCCAGCGCCTCTTTTGAAACTTGTTCTTCAACTTTTTCTAAAAAAGTTACAGCTTGTGCATGTAATTCTTCCTGATAATTTTTCAGAAGATCAATGACTTCAATCAATAATGGGTCGTAATCGTACCAGCGTTTATGTTTATGCGTCATTTAAACCTCCTGCTGTTTTAATTAAATCAGTTTCATCAGGTACTCGTGAAACAATAACACCTAAACCCTTGAGCTTATCTGTGAATTTTTCATAGCCTCTATCGATATGTTGAAGCCCATGTATCTCGCTTTCGCCACGTGCCATAATAGCAGCAACAACTAGCGCAGCCCCTGCTCTTAAGTCAGGAGCGGTAACGCTTGTGCCAACAAGATAATCGACACCTTTGATTATGGCATGGTTTTTACTTTGCTTGATATTTGCGCCCATTTTCCAAAGCTCAGCTATGTGCATAAACCTATTTTCGTATAAGCTTTCTGTCACAACACTTATACCGTTTGAAGTTGATAAAAGTGCCATTGCAAGCGCTTGTAAATCAGTTGGAAACCCTGGGTATGGCTGTGTTATGAAATTCATCGGCAAAAGTCTTGAATTAGATGAAACTTCCATAACATTTGGCTCAAGAAGTTTAATTTTAGCACCCATTTCAAGCAGTTTGCCCGTAAAAATCGTTAAATGATTAGGGAAAACATTTTTTATAATTCCATGCCCACGAGATGCAATTATCGCACTCATATAAGTGCCGGCTTCAATTCTATCTGAAATTGTAGTATATTCAACCCCATGCAGGTCGTTTTGCCTTACGCCTGAAATAACGATTTCATTAGTACCAGCTCCTTCAATTTGCGCGCCCATGGCTTTAAGGAAATTTGCCAAATCAACAATTTCAGGCTCTTGAGCAGCATTTTGAATCCTTGTCGTACCTTGTGCTAAAACTGCAGCAAGCATGATATTTTCAGTCGCGCCAACAGATGGAATATCAAGACAAATATCTGCGCCAACAAGTTCAGTTGCCTTTGCATGAACATAGCCTTGCTCAATTTTACACTTTGCACCTAGTGCTTCAAGCCCTTTTATATGAAAATTTACGCGCCTTTCACCAATTTTACACCCACCAGGGAGTGCAACGCGAGCTTCTTTCATGCGTCCTACAAGAGAACCCAAAACAACAAAAGATGCACGCATTTTGCTAACAAACTTATCCGACGCTACAACACTTGTTAAATTTTTAGCATCGATTTCAACTGATTTATTTTCTTTATCATAAGTACATTTTACCCCAAGACACTCAAGAACATCCAGCATAATCTCAACATCTGTAAGTTCAGGGACATTATGAATTATTGAAACATCTTGAGCAAGCAAGGCTGCAGCCATAAGCTTAAGTACAGCGTTTTTTGCGCCGCTTATACTAACTTCGCCCTCAAGTGGACGCGAACCGCTAATAATTAATTTTTCGCTCAAGTTTCCTCCATTCAAGTATTATTCTAATACAAGAATGAAAGTTTGAAAATACCCTTAACAATTTAGTTTGAGAAAACTTTTGCAACTTCTTCTCTGTCATCAAAGTGTATTGTTCTGTCTTTTAAAATTTGATAGTTTTCATGACCCTTGCCTGCGACAATTACGACATCTTTATCATTTGCTAAAGTTTTTAGCATTTTAATTGCCTCAGCTCTGTCAGGTTCAACAAAAACAGTTTTTGGGTTAATTAATTTAAGTCCCGACAAAATATCTGTGATAATTTGTTGGGGGTCTTCTGAGCGCGGATTATCTGATGTTACGATAATTTTATCACTCAAAGACTGTGCAATTTTTCCCATTTTTGGACGTTTTGTAGCATCTCTGTCACCGCCGCAACCAAATAAACATATCAAACTGCCGTCTTTTGGAGTTAATTCTCGAGCGGCGCGCAAAATATTTTCAAGCCCGTCTGGTGTATGGGCGTAGTCTACAATTACGAGCGGAGAAGTACAAACAATCTCAAAACGACCCGCAACGCTTTTTGTACTCTCAAGCGCAGCCTTTGAAACTTCAAGATTAATTCCGTTAGCTAAAGTACAACCTATGGCAGCAAGTGCATTATAAACGCTAAACATGCCGTTTAACATAAGCTTAATATCTGTTTTTTGATCTTTGTAAACACAAGTAAAGCTGACTCCTGAGGATGTAAATTCAATATTTTTTGCCATTAAATCCGAATTATTTTTTACACCATACGTAATGACCTCAACATCTTTTGGCACAGATTCAATAAATCTTTTTGCATACTTATCATCATTGTTAATGACGGCATATGCACCCTTTTCAAGGCTTTTGAAAAGTTTTGCCTTAGCGTTAAAATAATTATCCATTGTAATGTGAAAATCAAGGTGATCTTGGGTCAGGTTAGTAAAAACCGCGCCTGAAAATTTACATTTTCTCACCCTGTGCTGTTCAAGCGAATGTGAGCTAACTTCAGTTACAACATTTAAAATGTCGGATTTTAAGATTTTCTGCAATGTGTGTTGTAACTCAGGTGCCTGAGGCGTGGTGTGTTTGGCTTCAAAGTACTCGCTGGCGGATGAAAGTTTGTAGCCTAGTGTACCAATTAGCGCGCACTTTTTATTGTTTTGTTCAAAAATCTTTTGAATTAAGTGAGTAACGGTAGTTTTACCGTTAGTTCCCGTAACACCTATTAAATTTAACTCTCGCGATGGGTTGTGATAAAAACACGCTGATAAATCAGCAATTTTTTCTTGTGTAGAATTCACAATCAATTGAGGAATTTCAATACTAAGGGGTCTTTCGCACATAAGAGCAACCGCACCTTTTTCAAATGCCATTTGTGCGTAGTCATGACCATCGACGTGTTCACCCTTTAAACAAACAAAAATTTCATGCGAATTTATGGTTTTTGAATTGTAAGAAATACCACAAATATCAACGTCTTTAAAATTTAAAACTTCAATTGGTTCTACTTCTTTTATAATCTTGCTCAATTCCATTTTAGTTACTCCAAAGCTATTTATGCAAAATATTTTACTCTTAAATTTCTGTTTTGTTAACAGTTTTTTTCTTATCAGGATTTAAATTCATTATTTTAACAAGTTCAGTTGTAATGTCTTTAAAGATAGGTGCCGCAACAGTTGAACCCCAAATTGCTTCACCTCCGGGGCTGTCAACTACAACATATACAAGTATTTTAGGGTCAGTTGCAGGCAAAAAACCAACCATTGATGTATATAATTTATTTGAATAACCTGCACCATTGTCCAATGGACGGCGCGAAGTACCGGTTTTTGCAGCCACATAATACTCGTCCATTTTTGCTATATTTTTACCGTTCTCAATTGATTGAACTAAAATATTTGTTAAGTCTTTTGCAGATTGCTCTGACATAACGCGCCTTTGGATGATTTTTTCAGGCAATTCTTCCTGAGAATATTTTATAACATGCGGTGTAATCCACACGCCATTATTTGCTATAGCAGCAACAGCCGACGCCATTTGAATTGCAGTAACCGACGCACCATATCCGTAGCCCATTGCGCCATGGGTTGCGACATCCCAGCTTTTAGGCGCAGGTAAAATTCCAGAGGACTCACCAGGAAGGTCAATTCCCGTTGCATCACCAAAATTAAACATTTTAAGAGTGTCGTAAAATTCTTGAGCGCTCATCATTTGTGCAACTTTTGCACTAGCTACGTTACTTGAGTGTTCAAACAGATAGACTAAATCAATCAGTCCCGGGTTTTTATTTTTATAATAATCATAGTTTTGAATCTCCCACCAGCCGATTTTCATTTTGCCGGTGTCTAAAATTCTTGTGTTTTTATTGACTTTGCCATTCATCATAGCACATGCGACTGTTATAACTTTAAAAGTGGACCCCGGGGGGTAAACATCTGTGATAGCCCAGTTTTTCATCTCAACCATGGAGTATTTATAATAGTTATTCGGGTCATAATATGGATATGCAGCAAGTGCCAGCACTTCACCTGTTTTTGGATCAAGTACAATTACTGCACCTCTTAGTGCTTTTGTTTTTTGGATTGTTTTATTTAAATATTTTTCACAGATGTGCTGTACTGCTGAATCAATTGTCAATGTAAGAGTTTTACCTTTTATAGGCGCAGTGATATCTTCTGGATTTGTATTAAAATTGTAGATAATGTCGCCGTTTTGAGTTTTTTCGTATGTAATATTTTTATCAAAATATTCAAGATAATCTTTTGCGACATACTCAATTCCACCAGCTATATCGGCCTCAGGGTTATAATAACCTAAAATATGCGACGCAAGAGAACCTTGAGGGTAGACCCTTTTGTTTTTAACCTCAAGGGACAATTCTCGCAATCGTTTTGCCTTAATTGCTTCCGCTGTTTTTCTGTCAAGAGTCCTGCTAATCGTGATAACTTGCTTATCTTCAGAAAGTGTTTTAGTAAGCGAAGAAATAGGAACGTTAATTATGGGTGATAAAATTTCGGCCAGCTCTTGAGGCGTATGGTCATAATATTTTGGATGGGCATACAAAGTAAACGAAGTATTATCAGATGCTAATTTATATCCGTTTCTATCTAAAATCTCGCCCCTCATGACAAAAAGTTTAGATGAACGCTGTGTTTTAGCTCTATCCCTATAATGCCTGATATCGACTACTTGAATTAAAAACAAATAAATTAACAATAAGGCAATAAAAGATGTAAAGCAAAATTGCAAGCATCCTATACGTTTGTCAAATTTTTTATATCTGTCTTTGCTCATAAAATTCTAGTAGCCCATAGACCAAGCTTTTTTCTGAGCGCTGTCTTGATTTTCAAATCTTACACTCGGTATTTTTGCAGCAGACAGTTCCACGACTTTTGTTGCACGCTGTAGCATGTTTGACTTTGCAACTGCCATATCAACATTATAAAAAGACTGCAAATTATCAAGTTTAATTTGCAAATCTTCATTTTCATAATTAAGCGCAAGGGTTTCTTTTCTGATTTTATTTAATTTAACTTCACTTATAGTTACAAAATAGTAACTGACAAGACATACTAAAACCAAAAAACCAAGCAAGGCACACAAAAATGTATTAACCCTTGCAATAACCATTTCCTTATACGACTTTTCCTTTACAAAATAACCGCTAATTATTTGATTATTGTTATAATTAACATACTGCCTTTGATTTATACTTGTTTCAATTGGCTTTTTTTGCACCTTTCTTAATTTTGGTGCATTATTATTATTTTTTTTATTATTATTGTTAAAAGAAAGTGAACTCAAGCTATCTCTCCTGATTCAAACCCGTCTTGCTACTCTTAACTTTGCACTTCTTGAAGGCGGATTTTTTTTAACTTCTTCCTCGCTTGGGCAGATAGGTTTTTTATTGACCAATTCTACCAATTTTCCTTCACATTTGCATATTGGAACATTTTTGTCGCATCTACACTCAAGTGAAAGATTTTTTAAAATAGACTTTGCAAGTCTGTCTTCCAAAGAATGGAATGTTATTACACTAATTATAGCACCAGAATCTAATAATGTAACCACTTCTTTTAATGAATTTTCAAAATTTAACAACTCGTGATTTACTTCGATTCTAATTGCTTGAAAGACCCTTGTAGCAGGGTGAATTCTGCTATTAGATTTTGGCACTGTTTTTATTATAAGTTCTGCCAATTCTAAAGTAGTATTAAGCGGACGAGAGTTTACAATTGCACGCGCAATTCGCTTAGAATAATGTTCTTCACCATATTTAGAAAAAATTTCCACAAGTTGATTTTCTTTATATTTATTTACAACATCCCATGCGCTAAAGTTTGAATTAGTATCAAATCTCATATCCAAAGGAGCGTCTTTTGTAAAACTAAAACCGCGCATGCCTGTTGTTAATTGATGATAAGAAGCACCTAAATCATAAATAATTCCGCCGGTAATTTTTTCAATTCCTAATTTTAAAAGGTTTTCTTTAATATTTGTATAACTGTCATGAACAATTGTTAAATTTTTATAATCTTTCAGCCTCTCTTTAGAAGCATTAATTGCGTCCATATCAACATCAAAAGAAATAAGCTTGCCGTCTTTAGAGATTTTTTTTAATATAAGTTCACTATGTCCGCCACCGCCTAAAGTGGCGTCAACAAAGATTTTATCTGAGCCGTCACACTCAAGAGCATTAACAGCTTCATTTAACATAACAGTATAATGTTTAAATTCTTGCATAAGAAAATTATACACTAATCAAAAAATCTGTAATAGAAAAGTGTAAAAATTGCTTGCAGAGCGTCTTTTGCCTTAACTTTTTTCCCCTCATCATAAGCGCGCGGATTATAGGTAATTGGGACTTCTTTAAATCTTAATTTGCGTTTAATGACTTTTGCAGTAATTTCAGGCTCAAAGTCAAATTTCTTAGATTTTATGTTTATATCGGAAATTTTCTCACGCCTAAATGCCTTGTAGCATGTTTCCATATCAGTAATTTTTGTAGCAAATAAAAGATTTGTAAGCCCAGTTAGAAATTTATTTGCGAGTAAACTTAAAAATAAAAATAACTTATGCTGACTTTTATCCAACAATCTTGAACCATAGACCACATCTGCTTCATTATTTATTATCAATGGCAAAAGCTTATTGTAATCGTTTGGGTCGTACTCTAAATCAGCGTCTTGAATTACAACAATATCAGCAGTTGCATTTTTAATACCTGTCGCAACAGCTGCACCTTTCCCCATATTTTTTTTGTGTGAAAGTACAATGTGATTAGGATGTCTTTCCAGAATTTCCCTACTATTATCACTTGAACAGTCATCAACAAAAATAAGTCTTTTTTCAAGCGAACAAAAATCAATTTGCTCTAATTTTGAAATAACGGTCTCTAAAGTTTTTTCCTCATTATAAACAGGAATAATAACATCAATTGTTTTCATAAAAAAAATAATAACAAAAATTTTTTAAAAAGTCAGAATGTTAAAATTTTTGTACAGAGCAGGAGGGGGATGAGGTTATTGTTTTGCCTTTTTGAAAAAGAAAAATGCCGCTGTAGCTGTATGCAATAGCTGTACAAACATCGCCATTATTTAAGTTTCTTATATCAATAAAAGCTACAAGCGCGCTTTGGTTATTTTTTATGAAATTACTTTTAATTTGATACGAATTATTAGTACCTGAAAGAGAAAAACCGCTTCCTTCAAGATTTAATAGTCCAACAGAATTTTTAAGCGAATTTTGAGCAGCTTCAATTATTTTATCTGCAGATTTCGTATTTTGTGCAACTACTTGAATATTTGCGCTTACTTCATTTGCGATATTTGCAACAGAATATTTTGCACGCCAGTAGAGGGAAAGCTCAATTATAGAAAGAAAAATTGACATTGTAACAAAAAAAACAAAAACAAATTCAATAATATTTTGTGCGTACTCTTTGTTTTTTTTCATAAATTAATCATTTTCTTTAGACGCTGAAATACTGATTTTTTATCGATATTAGGATAAATTAAAGATTCTTTGTAGTATTTGCTGTATTCCTCAATGACATTACAAGGCAACGGGTCGCCTTTTGCCAAAATACGCGCGATGTCCTCAAGATACATGTCTTGTTCATCTTTATACAATGAATCATTTTTTCTCAAATCTTCATCAGCTTCAAGATGAACTAAAGCATGGAAAGCAGCATTTAAAGTAGGGTCACTTAAGTTTTTAGGGTACTGCTTAAGCGCATCTAAGACCGATATTTTCTGTGTCAAAACATCAAAAATAAGCTCTGAAACTGCTTTTCTGTCTTTTATAAATGATTCTAAAGAATTTGAATTTAACATTACTAATTCACCATTAAAATTTGATTGTCATTTTCGCATATTGATTTTGTAATACGCATTAATTTGCTCATATCACCATTGCAGTATTGAGAGGCAATTTTCTTTAATGAAGTAATTACAATGTCGGAATTTGAATAAGCAGTGCGATAAAAGAACTTTTTACCTTGCTTGATTCTCAATAAAACTTCTTTTTCATACAATCTATCCATTACTGTTTTAATTGTTGTATAAGCGCGCTTTGTGCTATCTGTTTTAGACAAAAATTCATATACTTCTTTCACTGAATTTTTATAAAAGCCTGATTTTTCAAGCTCCCACATTGCGTTTAATATTATACTTTCAAGTGAACCATGTTTAAAATTCATATCATTTTCCTTATCAATATCTAGTCCTAAAATGCTCGGCATCAAATCTTACATCAGTTGGGCCTATGTCAGTTTTTTCCTTGAAATTAAATCTGTACCCCGATGTATTAACTGTTGAATTATCCTTGTAAATGTAAACTCCTGAGCGAGTTTTAGTTATAGCTTCGTTTTCAGTTTGTTTGGTGTTTGATGGCAGAGATTTCACTAAATTATGAATTTTACTGCCAGGCATAGCATGTGTATTAATAACATTTTGCTTGCTTTGACAACCGCAGAGTGCAGTACAGCACAGAGCAGTAACAATCAAGCACATACAACAAGACAACAGTTTTTTACTAGCTTCAACCATCATAATCTATTACTACTATTATAACACTTATAAAAAATTTTTAAACCCAAAATTAAATATTTTTACAAAGCACTAAAAATATTGTAGAATTAAGAAAACAGGGGGGGAAATGAATATCGGCATTTTATATTTAGCAACAGGAAGATACATTTGCTTTTGGGATGAGTTTTACAAAAGCGCAAAACAGCACCTTTTTCCAAATCATAATGTACATTACTTTGTTTTTACAGATTCTCCACATATAAATTTTGAAGAAAACGACGATGTAACAAGAATATTCGCACAATCATCAAAATGGCCAATTAGTGTATGTGATAAATTCGCAATACTTTTAAGTGGCAAAAAACTATACGATGATTGCGATTATTTATTCCATTTTAATGCAAATATGAAATTTATCGCCCCGATTGGTGATGAAATTCTGCCACAAAAAGAAAATGGTTACATTTGCGTTTGCGAATGGGTAAATCACAAGCTAAAATCTACACCTGATAAATTTCCATACGAAAGAAACAAAGAGTCACTTGCCTATATTCCAATTGGCGAAGGTAAGCACTACTTTATGAGCGGGGTGCATGGCGGCAGAAAAAAAGAATACCTAAAAATGTGTCAAGATATTGAAGATTCAATCAGGAAGGATTTTCAAAACGGCATAATAGCTATCTGGCATGACGAAAGCCATATGAATAAGTATCTGGTGGACAAAAACCCCTTAATCATTCCTCCTGAGTACGCAATACCGGAAAATTGGAAGATAAAAGGCTACACAAAAAACAGAAAAGGTCTGCTTTTGGATAAAAAACATTGGAAATATGGCGGGCATTCATACCTTAGAGGAATTACAGATAAAAAAATTACTCCCTTAAAATATTGGATTTCCAAAATCACAAATATTAAATTTTAATTATTAAATTCAATATTTTTGATAATGCGCATAAAATCATGTAATCTAACTTTGCTAAAGAAAAACAAAGGATACATTTTAAGGTACAAAAGAATTTGCATAATTTTTTTGTGCATAAATTTTGCATTATTCATTATACTAATTTGTTTTTTATCATCAGCAAATGGAGTCTGCATATAATACTGCCAAAAAATTTCACGATACGGGTTATAAAAACCTATCTTCCAAGGTTTTACACCTGCAAAATGAACTATTGTTTGATGTGAATTATTCAAAAAATAAAAATTTGGAGTAATAAAGTTGTACTTTCTATCAAGTTTTTTAACATTACCGAGTAAAACGGCGTTCATAACATCCTGATCGCAATAGCTTATATTTTGCCAATTTTGCTTTAAATACTCAAACATTTTTTGCTCAATGTTATCGTGTCGCATTTTTTCTAAATCAAGTAAACAAACGCCTGCATTAAAGTAAAAATTATGCCCTTTATTTTCAAAACCCATTCTATCCATATGCAGGTTAAACCCTAAATCAGGAACTGCGGCCAAATACTCATTTTGTGCAAATTCAGTAAAGTAAAGCTCGCTCAGGCTATTTAAAACAACTAAATCACAGTCCAAATAGAGAATTCTTTCAACATCAGGTAAAAGCGAAGGTAATTTTAGCCTGTAAAGTGTTGGTATAGTTATATTTTTACAAACACCACTATTAAAATACGGTTCAAAAATAGAATTGTCTATTAGGTGAAAAACCACATTGCCGACGCTTTTAAGCTTATTTATATTTTCATCACACAAACTGGAATAAAGAATATGAAAAACATGTTCCTCATCATCATGCTTATTCTTTAAAATACTCAAAATTACTGTTGCAGCGTATTTTGCGTAATTATCATCGGTTGACAAACATATATGTAGCTTTTTCATATTTTTATATTATCATAAACATAGATTGAAAAGAATTTGTAATTATGGAATTAGAAACTAAAATCAGCGTTATAATGCCTGTGTACAACACAGATGGAAAAGAGTTTAGAGAAGCAATTGAGAGCATTTTAAATCAAACTCTACAAGATTTTGAACTTATAATTGTTGATGACTGCTCAAAAGATTACATTAAAAAAACCGTCGACAGTTACACTGACTCAAGGATTGTTTACCTGCGTAATGAAAAAAATCTCGGGCTAATTGGTACACCGAATAGAGCTTTAGACATTGCACGCGGAAAATACATAGCACGAATGGATTCTGATGACATTTCTGACCCACAAAGGCTAGAAATTCAGTTTAATTACATGGAGCAACACCCTGAAATAGACATTTTAGGCTCAGCATTTGAAAAAATTCCAAAAAATCAAGTGGTAAAATTTCCAACTGATAACGAAACAATAAAATATACAATGATTTTTTCACATAATTGCATTTGCCACTCAACAGCAATGATTAGAAAATCTGCCATGGACAAGCATAATATAAGATATGACTATGAAAATGACGTTTGCGAAGACTACGGAATGTGGTTAAAACACATTGAAGATTTAAAATATGAAAATCTCGAAGATGTGCTTGTAAAATACCGATGGAATACAAGCAATATTTCAAAAAGAAAAACTTACATACAAAGTGCAGGCTCTCAGAAAATAATGTTTAAAGCACAAGCAAGGCATTTTAATTTAGATTACGATGATGTAATTAAAGTTATTAACAAATACTGCGACGATAAAATTGTAACCTCAAGAGATTTAGCTGAAATAATTGGCTTTGTGTTGCATGTAAAAAATCTACTAAACAACGAAAAACCACATACGCCATACAACCTAAACAGAGTGTTTTTTAAAGACTTTTTAAGAAAATGTGTAAGCGATGTCAATTTCATAAAAATTCTTTTCTCAAAAGAACTTGATAGCATAATAAAACTTACATTTTTTGAAAAAATAGGTATGATATTAGGTTTTTAACGTGTCATATTTTTTGAGCGCAATTGCCTGTGGAATGTAATTGCAAACCTGTGTGCTTCATCCCTAATTCTTTGAAAAAGGTGCAGAGCAGGTGAATTAAGTGCAAGAATTACAGGTGTTGAACAGTTTGGCAAAAACACTTCTTCCTCACGCTTTGCAAGAGATACAATATCTAAATCAAGGTCCATTTCTTTCATAACTTGAACTACACTTGACAGTTGCCCCTTACCACCATCAATAATTATTAAATCAGGAGGCTCAATCTCGCCCTTCTTAATTCTTTTAAAACGACGCGTTAAAATTTCGCGCATACTTTTAAAATCGTCAACTTCACCTTTTTCAATTGTTCTTAGTTTATATTTTCTATATTTTGATTTTTTTGGCATGCCATTTTCAAAGTAAACACCTGATGCTACAGTATTTGTGCCCTGAATATGAGAAATATCATAGCACTCTATAGTATGTGGGAATTTGCGCAAATTTAGTTTTTCCACAAGGTAAGTGCCAACTTCATTATAGTCATTTTGAATATTAGATAGTTCTTTTAATTTTGCCTGCTCAAGGTTAAATTCTGCGGTATTTTGTGCCATTAAAAGCATTTCTTTATCACGCTGAGATTTGGCATCAGATATTTTTACACTCTTGCCTAATCTACCACTTAGCCATTTTTCATAAAGCTCAACATCATCAAGTTGTTGCGGCAGCGTAATTTTTGTTGGAATTTCAGTATCGGTTATAATAGCATAATATTCCCTAAGCACTGCCTGTATAATCTCATTGACATCATTTGACTCAGTATTTGCAATGTGCGAGAATGTAAAATCTTTTTTATTGATTAATCTACCCTGTCTTACCTGCAAAATTGTTGCACAATACATACTCTCAGATTTTACAATACCAACATAATCCTGATTAATTCTTGTATTTTCACTGACAACTTTTTGTTTCTCCATTGTCTTTTGAATATCTTTGTAGCTGTCGCGATATCTTGCAGCTTTTTCAAATTCGAGATTGTCACTTGCACGCTTCATTTCAAATTCTAAGGCTTTTAAAAGCTCGTTTTGTTTACCAGACAAAAAAAGTTCGACATCTTTTAAAATTTTTTTATAGTCCTCACTCGAAATTAATTTCTGACAAGGCGCACAGCACTGTCCAATGTCGTAGTAGAGGCAAGGACGACTTTTAAATTTGGGTGTCTTACATTTTTTAAGCGGGAAAATCTTCCCGAGAGTTTCAAGCGTACAGTACATAGCGCGAGAATCAGTATAAGGACCAAAATATTTGCCCTTAAGCATATTTTTATTTGCTTTTCTTACAACAGTTATCCTTGGATATTCTTCATCTGTTATTAAAAAATAAGGAAATTTTTTATCATCTTTAAGCAATATATTATATTTAGGCTTGTATTTTTTTATTAATTCAGACTCAAGTATTAAAGCCTCAACCTCACTGTTCACCACAATGCACTCAACGCGAACAATTTGAGGCACCATAACTTGCAACTTAGGCGAGTCTTTTTTGCCAATAAAATAACTATTTACGCGATTGTAAAGATTTTTTGCCTTGCCGATATAAATTATCTCACCGGTCTTATCAAAATATTGATAACAGCCCGGAAGCTTTGGCATAAGCTTAATCTGCTGTCTAATATCAGTACTCATCAATGACTATTTTATCACCAATTTTCACATCTAAACACATATTTACAATTTCAAGAACATATTTTGCTCCAAAAACAGGTTTCAAAATTAAAAAAGGTGGAATATTATTTTTGTAAGCTATTACTTTAAAATCATCATTTAAAAAAACTGCATCAAAGCTGAAAAAGCAAAAAAACGAATGTATCCAAAAGGCATTTTTAAAAATAAGGATTTTTCTGTCTTTTGGTTTAAACTGAAACATTAACCCCAAAAATCTTTTTAGAAAGGACTCTTGCAAGGAAACATCCGCAAATATTTGTTTATTGTTTAAAAATATTTTTATATTTTTATTCATGACACTAGAATTTTGCAAAACATCTGATATAATAAATATATAATACTATATAAGTAGTAATAAATCAATCGCATACCATTTTTAAAAGGACTTTCAAAAGACTATTACGTAGCTCGCCAAGGAGGCAAAATATGATATTGGAATACAAAATTGATGAACTCAATGTACAAAGCGCATGGCTAAAGACGCTTTATGACCTTGTTGACGAACTAAACTGCAAGTGTCAGACATTTTTTGAGGAAAAGTACAATCCGAAAATGAAGTGTTTCGGATCGGTTCGAATTGTTAAAATTATAGGCTCAAATTCTATGCTAGGTTGGCTAAAACTTAGAATGGAGCGCTATACACATTTTATCGATTCACTAAATTCCCAAAGTACAAGCTTTACAACCTCCTTCAATGAAGATGAATAAAGCACACAAAAAAGCCGCCTTGAAACAGGCGGCTTTTTTTATAAAAATTGACTATGCAAGTTTAAATTCAATATTCAATAATTGATTTGTTGAATAATTTTTTTGCAATTCTTGAATTACAACTTTGAATTTTTCTTTACCAACAACAAGCTCAAATATTGCATCTCTATTGTTTCTTGTATTCATTTCAAATTCATGAGCGCAAATTTGAATATTTTTTGATTCCATACCTTTACCATATACTGTTGCAGGAACAAAACCTGCTTCTCTAATTTGACGGGGGTTTTTATCTGTGTCACGTTCTTGTGCGTTTAATTTGATGATGGTAGATTCTGCCATTTTATTTTTTCTCCTAATTTTATTACTTTGATGTTATTCTATTATATGTACTAAATCAGAAAATGCAATTTAACTATGAAAATTATTTCAAAAAACTTTATAGAACAAGAAATTACAAATGTAGGTTTTAGCCCTGATTATCTAAAAATCGGGTTAAACAAGCATAAATTTATAAACATCAAAATATTTGATTTACGCCCAATTGAGGCAAATATCCTAAAACAAACAGCACTAAGCTGTGATTGCGATTGCGCAGTACACAGGCGCACAATTGACTGTAAAATTGACAAAACAAATTGCATACTTTCAGGCACTATAACTCAGATTATAGAGGTATCAAAAAAACTTAAAAAGCAGCCTAAAAACTTATCATTACAAAAAATTTCACAAGGACTTATTAGGCAGATTTTCTTATACAAAAAACAATCAAAATCAAAAATAATGGGTATTTTAAACCTAACAGAAAATTCTTTTTCTGATGGAGGAGAATTTATAGAGCTGGAAAACGCAAAAAAACACATAGAACAAATAATTGAACAAGGCGCGCAAATAATTGACATTGGAGCAGAAAGTACACGCCCAAATGCTGATGAAATGCCAACAGGTATACAAATTCAAAGAATATTACCGGTATTAAAATATTTAAAAGAAAATTATCCTCACATTCTTGCAAGCATTGATACAAGAAGCTCAGAAGTTGCACAGGCATGTATTAATGAAGGCGCAGATATTATAAATGACGTTTCAGGGCTAAGGTTTGACATCCAAATGGCAAAAACAATTGCAAAAAGCAATGTAAAAATTGTCATTATGCACTCACGCTCGACCCCAAAAGATATGGATAATATGTGTAATTATGAAAATTTAATTGATGAAATTTATTTTGAATTAAAAAACCAGTGCGATTTTGCCATAAGCGAAGGAGTAAAACCTGAAAATATAATAATTGACGTAGGTTTTGGCTTTGCAAAAAATTACGAACAAAACATAAAGCTTATGACAAGAATAGAAGAATTCAAAAGCCTTGGTTATGAAATTTTAGCAGGGGTCTCAAGAAAAAGATTTATTCAACAACTTGCAAATGTTACAAATCCAAAAGATGCTGATGAAATGAGCGCGATGGCAAGTGCGTACTTTTCATCAAAAGGAATTGACTACATTAGAGTTCATAACGTTAAAAAAACCTTTAATGCCATAAAATTTGGAGAAATTTTTAATCAATAAAAAATTTACACTCATTACTTTGCTTTTTTGATTTCATAACCTTATCAAAAACCTCTGCAAATGGTACAATAAGGGTAAATTTATAGCCGCAATTTTCACTTAAATCTGCGCCCATCATAAAAATTTCTTCCTGAGGGTAATCTCTGCAAATTCTATCCCTATTTTTATGATTTTTACAAAGACGCGTTTGGGGGTCGAGGTGGTTACACCTGAATATCAAGCCAGTTTCATCTTTACCTACAACCTCAAGGTTTTCGTAAAACGAGTGCATATTTTGTAACTTATTAAAAACATTTTCATCGTTTAGTATATTTTTTCCATGTTTAACATAAATTTTTTCACAACAACGTCCGCAACAGTTGCATTTCCCGCTGCGGTAATACTTTCTTTTAAGAATATAAAGGTAATAAAACCTTTTTAACCTATGAAGCAATTTCATTTAAAAAGTCTTCGTTTGATAACAGTGAAAATATTGCATCGTTATCATCAATTGAAATTTCCCCGTCAAACGCCTTTGAAATAACAAGAGCATCTGCACTTTTATCATCCATATCACTCAGAGCAAGCTTTGTGAACTTTTGAACATCTCGTTCGCGTTCATAAAGTCTGATTGCAGCATCAGATATACTAGACTCATCTACAAATAAGTCAGAATCGTCAGTGTTATAAATTCCTGATGAACCAAGTGAAGATATTTTACTTATGCTGTTTTGCGAAATAGCTTCATTTCTGTCATTAGATATTCTATCCAGCATTTCCCAAGTCCTTATTCATACACATGTATAGTATGCAATATTTAGATTAATTTTGTATCAATCTTTAGGTCTATTTTTTAAACTTTTAGTGCATTCATAAGAACAAAACCGGATAAAACGCTACTATCAGCTGTGTAATGACGCGCTTTTACTGCATCAGAGGAATTTCCCTCAACTGTATCAAAACTACCGTCAGAATAAACTTTAGTTACAATACCGGTGTGCGAAGCTCCGTTTCGCTCTTGTATCATAATGTCCCCAGGTTTTACATTTTGCGCAATAGCATTTGCTTTATTGGAATTTGAAGCGGTGTCTAAGTAAACATTATTGCTTTGACCCCATGAACGAAGCCCTGCAACAGCAGACGAGCCAAAACCTGATGGAACCTGCATGCCTTTTGCTTCATAGGCGCGTTTTGTAATTGATGTAACAAAATCAGCACACCAAGCTTGCGATACACCGCCAGGCGAAAATTCAGCATTACCTTGAGCATCGTTGTTTATGACGCCAATAAAAGATGAACCCATTTGTGCAGCAACTTGACCAACTTCAGAATTAGTATCAATGTTTTGAATATTTCCTACTGTATTTGCATAATCGCCTTCAAGAGACGCAGCAAGAGAAGATAGTGAATTTGCCTGCTGCAAGGACGCTTGAGTTGACATAGCTTCTTGCAAGATTTTCATCTGAGTTGTTGAAATTTCACTTGTAATTGACTGAATCTGCGTATATGCCTGCAGCTTTTTGTTACTAAGGCTACTAAATTGACTTATTACAGAACTAATATCAATTTCAGGATCTGACATTTGATACAGCAAAGTACTTCTTTCTGTATCGATATTTTTAAGCTCCTGCTGCATATTTGCAATTTGCATTTTATACTGTTCTATTTGCATTTGATAAGTCTGCAAAGTAAGGTTGCTTTGTTGTTCAAGCAAACTTACAGTATCATCATTTTCTATTTCTAAAGATTGAAGTTCTTCTTCCTCTGTATCAGTTTCTTTTACTTCACCGGTGGTATCTTCTTCTTTTTCGTCAACTTTTTTTGATTTGCTTGTTGAATTTGAAACAGAAGCAGTTTCGCTTGTTTTGTTTAAAAGAATATCAGGCAAATTTTGCATAAAATAATCCTTACTAACCTAGTATAGTTATTTTATCGTACAGAATTAGAAAAAACTTAAATAAATATTAAGAATGTTAAACAAAAATTTTTGTGTTATATTATGCACATAAGAGAGGTAAATATTATGGAAAACAACAAACGCGCATTATTATGTATCCTTGACGGATGGGGCATTTCAAAAGATGAAAAATACAACGCCATTTCAAAAGGCAACACACCAAATTTTGACAAATTTATGAAAACTATGCCACACACACAAATTCATGCTGACGGCAATAACGTGGGCTTACCAAAGGGACAAATGGGAAACTCGGAAGTTGGTCACTTGAACATTGGTGCGGGCAGAATTGTTTATCAAGAATTAACAAGAATTAACAAACAAATTGAAGAAGGCGAGTTTTTCAAGAACGAAGAATTTTTAAACGCAATTAACCATGTTAAAAAATATAATTCTTCATTGCACATATACGGTTTAGTTTCTACAGGAGGCGTTCACAGCTCAATTGAACACCTAAAAGCTTTAATTAAAATGGCTGCACAAAATGGACTAAAAGATGTGTATGTTCATGCATTTTTAGACGGTCGGGACACCCCTCCGCAAAGTGCTAAAGAATTTTTAGAAGAAATTGAAAAAACTCTTAAAGAATACAATCTACCGCCAATAGCCTCAGTTATTGGAAGATACTGGGTTATGGACAGAGACAAGCGCTGGGAAAGGGTAGAGCGCGCATACAACGCGCTTTTACTTGGCGAAGGAAATAAAGCAGCTACAGCCTTAGAAGGCCTTGAAGAATCTTATAAAAATGGTAAAAATGATGAATTTGTAGAACCTATTGTTGTTGGCGGCAAAAGAATTGAAAACAACGATGCTGTTATTTTCTTTAACTACAGACCAGATAGGGCAAGAGAAATTACAAGTGCAATAGCGCTAAAAGATTTTGACGGTTTTGAAAGAAAAGCAGTTCGTGACAATATTTATTATGTTTGTATGACTCAATACGATGAGACATTCCCGCTACCGATTGCCTTTAAACCTGAAAAACTTACAAATATCTTAGGTCAAGTTTTAGATGACAATAATGTAAAAGAATTTAGAACAGCAGAAACTGAAAAATACGCGCACATTACATTTTTCTTTAACGGCGGTGAAGAAGTACCATTTAAACTTGAAACAAGAAAACTTGTTGCATCGCCTAAGGTTGCAACATACGACTTAAAACCTGAAATGAGCGCTTATGAAGTATGTGATAACGTTCTTGAAGCACTCGATAATAAAGAATACGGTTTTATACTTGTAAACTTTGCGAACCCTGATATGGTTGGTCATACAGGGGTTATGGAGGCTGCAGTTAAAGCGGTTGAAGCAGTTGACGAGTGTGTAGGTAAAATTGCACAAAAAGCACTGGAAAATGGCGTTGAGATGATTATTACAGCTGACCATGGTAACGCTGAGTGGATGTACAACGAGCAAACACAAGCGCCGCAAACTGCACACACTACAAATCCTGTACCATTTATTTTGGTAACAAAAGATATGCAAGACGTAAAATTAAAAGACACGGGCGCGCTTTGCGACATCGCCCCAACTGTTCTTGATTTACTCGGAATTAAAAAACCCAAGGAAATGACAGGGGAGAGCTTAATAGAACACTAGATAAAAAATGTCCGCGATTAAGCGGACATTTTTTTATAACAATAAATTATACCCACAATGCCGATAATAAAAAGCAAAACAGAAACAATTTGTGCTATTGGCACAACACCGATATTTAAAACACTGTCAGTCCTGATACCCTCAATTAAAAATCTGCCAACAGAATATAAAATAAAATAGCTAAAGAACACCATGCCAGAGCGATAGTTCTTAAATTTTAAAAGCAGTAAAAATAATAAAATAAACACCAAAATGCACCAGATTGACTCATACAAAAAAGTAGGATGAAAATAAGAGTATGAGTAATATTCCAGTGGCCGATATTGAGGCGCTATGTAAAGCTTCCAAGGCAAATCGCAAGGAGTACCAAAGGCTTCAGAATTAAAAAAATTACCCCAACGTCCTAGCGCTTGCGCTGAAATTAGTCCAAAGGTAATTACATCTGCGTATTTTAAAATTTGTAAGTTGTTTTTCCTAAAGTAAAATATACCTGCCAGAATTCCTCCCAATATTGCGCCATGAATTGAAATACCCCCATGCCAGATTGCAGGAATTTCGCTAAGGTGGTAAATATAATAATCAAAATTTAAAATCACATAATACAAACGCGCAAAAACAATACCGGAAAATATCATCAAGGGGTAAAAATCAAAAAGAACATCGCTATCGACAGTTTTATAATATCTTTTTACAATGAAATCCGAGACAAAAACGCCCAACAATATAGCGCAAAACATAACAAAGCCATACATTTTAACTTCATATCCGCCAATAGAAAAAGCATTTACAAAAGGAGATTGAAACATTACTCAGCCGCGCCAAAATCGCCTATTTGATACTTTTGAGCATATTTTGCGGCAGTTTCTTCAAGGTAAGAAATTTGCGCCTCAACATCGCTTTTGTCATTAGTATCAGGTTTTAATTCAAGATATTTTTTATAAGAATTTACAGCTTTTGACAACATATCAACAAGTTGCTTTGCTTCTTCTTCACTGATATTTTTTAAATTAGAAAATTCATCATTATCATCTGAAACAACTTCGACTTCAACGTTTGTTTCATCATCTTCATCATCTTCAAGAATTTTTAGAGCATCACTTTCCTGCGCAACTGCTAAAGAGTAATAAGAATCAGCAAAATCAGGTTTAATTTTAATTGCTTCATTCAACTGCTCCTGAGCTTTTTTAAACTCTTGAGCGCTAATGTAAGCTACACCAAGGTTGTATCTGGTTTCAAATACAGTACCATCAAGGTCAACGCTTGATTCAAGCCTTGAAATAGCACTTTGAAAATCACCCTTTTGCATAAACTCCTGAGCTTTATTGTTTAATTCTTGTATTGCAATATTGTTAATGCAAGCACTACAAAGTACACTAACAAATAATATAGCTAAAAATAAAGTGAGCTTTCTCATATATAATTCCTCTTTTGGTAAAATTTTATAATTAAATATTTTAAGATGCAACTATGTTAAGCAACAACTAATCTAAAGGACTAGTTCAACCAGTTAAAACTTTTTACATAATCGTCAGAATTTAATCTGCCCTTGATTTTTGCAAGGAATAATCTGTAATCATCCCCTGTTATTTCAATCAATGGAATTTTGTTTACATTTTCGATAATTTGCGACTTTGCCCCCTCTTTAATTTTATTACCTGTTAAAGTGCTAAAAAGCGTGTTTAAAGACGCATTACCCGCAGTACCCAGCACATTACTGACGTTTTTAGACAATCTGCCCAAAATCTCAATATTTGCATTGTCGTTTATAATATCGTAACCTCCGTATATAAATAAGCTTAAATTATTACCTTTTGAAAATATTTCAAGAGAACTTATTTTACCGTCATGAACATCAAAACTGCCCCTGATTGCAGAAAATTCACCAGTTTTATAAGGAGTTAATACCTCTATTAAGTTATTTAGCGTAAGACCTAATATTCCACTTTTAAATAAATTTCCTGCCCTTAAAAGATACTCAAGTGAGCCAAGTTTTGGCATTTTACCATTGTTTACAGTAAAATTAACCTTGCCGGATACAAGCTTTATGTCTTGTGCGTTCTCGGGAATTTTACCCTTTAAATTAATTTTTGCATTTACTTTTCCAAAAATTTGATTTTCCAAACCCAAGAAATTTTTACTTAGCAAATTTGCATCACAATCACTGACAATTGAATCTACATCAAACAAATAAGTTGCAATATCAAAATTTCCTTTAGTATTTACCTTTCCGCCCGCAATATTAAAATCCATATTTTCAATATTTAACATATCACCGTTTTGTGCAGAAAAATCAGAAACAAGATTTGTTGCTTTTATGTCATACAATTCCAATACGTCAACGCTGGCATGTCCATTCAAAATAATTAAATCACTCGGTTTTAAGACAATTGGCTGACCCGGAACAATATCTGACGAGCCTTTTGGTAATTGCGAAATTCCCTCAATTAACTGAGAAAGACTTGTTTTTTTAGATTTAACATCTAAATTATTCACAACGATAGGCAGTGTTTGTTTATTCTTGACATTTGCAATTATTTCAACGTCAGAATCAAAACTTTTTCCACGTATAGTAGCATTAATAATATTTTTAGAAACGTCGCAGTCCATATCATTTATTTTTGTACTGTACAAAGGTATATTAATGTTTCTGAAATTAATTTTTCCTGTTGCATGGGGCAGCAAAACATTTCCGTTTAAATTTAAATCGCAAGTGAAAAGCCCTTGTTTTAATACAGATTTTTTAAATATCACATTGAAAATTTTAGCTGTAACAGGATTTGGTGTTACAATTTTAAAGTTATCAAAATTAAGATTTTTACCCGTTGAAACTACTCTGCCTGAGGCTTTTAGCATAGTAACAGGCGTTGGTTTATTGTTTTGAGAAGGAATAAATTTTACATATTTAACACTGTTCACTTTTGCAATGTTTTTTGTAAAATCCGCTTTAGCCTCAAACTCCCTGTTGTATTGAACATCCCCAACATTTGCACCCATATATGTAATATCTGTACCAATAGGCAAGGTCAAATAAGCAATAACCGAGTAATTATTGAAATCACCCTTAATCCTGCCCTTAGAGCGAATTTCACCCTTAACTTTAAAGGGATATGTAAGGTAAGGATTAATTATCTTATCAGCAGAAATTTCATCAAGATTAGTTGAATACATTGCATTAAATACAGGCTTTTTACTCAAATAATCTTTAACAGTTGCATCAAAATAAAATGGTGTCTTACCATAGTTAATATTAAATGCATCCAAATAAACTTTATCACCTGAAAACTTTACACCGCCGCTTTTAAGCTCTAATAACGTTTGTTGCTTGTTATTAAAAATGGAAACATCATTAAATGAAACCTTGCCATAAGGTTGATTTTTTCTAATATCAAGATTAAGATTTAAAGAACCTTTGTAATCTACAAAGTCTGCAAGCAACACTTTAAAAATCTCAATATTTGTCAATTGAGTAATGTTTTGGATATTATTCAATAAAATAGACTTTGCACTTAATTTTAAATTTGCCTGCGGGTTTTTAAAAATATTATTTATCTGACCATTTGTGTAAATATCTGAACCAAAAAATTTAATATGCGAGTTTAAAAGTAGCACTTTAGAACCGCTGGCACTGTATTTACCCGAGATAAACTGAATATGTTTTGATTTTTGCGAATTAATCGGAACAAAATTCCCATTTACAGACAACCTTGAAAAATCAGGTTTTGAAAAATCAGCAGGGATAACGCCTTTTACTGCACCACTGACATTAAATAAAAAGTCAATGTCTTTAACGGGTGTATTTTGCATAACGAGCTTTAATGACGGGTTAGAAAGGTAATTTTGAGCTGCAACAATCTCGCACAATTGAGAAAATAACATAGAATGAATATCAGTCTTTAAATCAATTTTATATTGGGTATTTTTATCTGACAAATCCTTTGAATTTGGAGTTAGTGTACCTGATGCGGTAAGTTTTGCACCGTTAATATCTGCATTAATATTTACGTCAAACAAATTGGAAAAAGAAATTTTGCCCTTTGCATTTTTAAACTGAATATCAGGCATAACAACAGCGTTAACACCTTTTAAAATAATGTCACCAAAAGGATGAATATCTTTTATAAAATCCATACCCTCAAGACTTTTTGCCTTACCTTTAAACTTAATAATCACATCAGACTTGCCTTTGGCAGATTTAATAAATGATAAATCTCCACTAAAAGGCTTTACAAGAGGGCTACTTTTAGCAATATTCAATAATTTATCTGTACCAATGTTTTTGATTTGTGCAGTTACGTCAAGATTATTGTAATCATCAGCAAAGCCTGACAGCAAGAATTTTCCATCATCAATATCAGCCAAGGTATCAACTATATTTATAACTTTTCCGTTAAAATCAAGTTCAATTTTGCCGTTTTTTAAAACAGTATTTAAACCATCCATAGAGGCTGTTATATTCTTCCCGAAAAACTTTCCGTACACAAGAGCGTCATAAATAGTACCCTTGGTTTTAATATGAATTTTACCCGTACCTGAAAGTTTCATATAGGGCAAGGGACCTAATTTAAAACCAATCACCCTTTGAACGGGAATTAAATACTTGTGAGCAAAAGCTAAATCAACAGCGTCAGATGAAATTACCTCATAATCACCCGCTTGCTTGCCATATATTTCAGAATAGCCTTTTACACTTACATACTGGCTATTTGGGCCATATACAAGCACATCCACATTTACTTTATCGCCAACAAAATCACAATTCACATTTGCAGTTTTAAAATCTTTGGGGCGCGAAAACAAGTAAATATCACTCACTGTAGCTTTGCCGTTAATATCAGGCTGAGCATAGTTTCCTGAAACATTTATATTGGCATTTACTATAGCGTAGGGATTTGCAGATTTTAGCTCATTAATTACATCTGTTTTATAAACCACCAAACCTGCAGGCACAAGGTTGATAAATTTCATAAAATCACTGTTTTTAATATTTAAATTTATATCAGGCTTTGACTTATTTGTTCTGTAGCTGTTGACTTTACCTGAAATCCCGACATCAATTTTGTCAGCGATAAAAGAAGAATTTTCAATTTCCAATTCATCATTTTTGGCGATTAAATTTAATATCAATTTTGCAGGCTCAATAAGTTTTACAGAGCTATTTTTGTCGTTATACAAAAACTCAGCAAAGGTATTTTCGCTGTCAAAATTCAGCAAATACTGATTATAAGGGCTTTTTGAAACTTTTTTAAATGCAACATCAGACTTATTGGAAAGATTGTTAAATTTTACATCGGAAAATTCATTGATATAAGGTTTAAAATAAGAAAGATTAAAACCTTGAATATCGATATTGTAATCAGTATCTTTTGAATTTAAATACTTATTAGCAGGCAATTTAGTGTTAATAAACACACTTATATTGGTTTTAGAGCAATTTTTATTGTCAAGTGTGCAAATCTTAAGGTCTGAATTTGTATCCAAATATAACTTATCAGGATTAGCTTTTAAATCAAAAAATAATTTATCTGACACAAAATTTACAATGCAAAAATTTTTCTCATCGTAAAAATCAAATAAGACTTTTTTAAAATCTAAATTTGCTTGTTTTAGTTTAAAATGCAGTGGCAAATTACCCTCTTGTTTTATAAATTTTTCAAAATTAAACTTACCGTTCTTATCTCTTTTAATGTTTGCAATTATTTTATCAGCACTAAAAGAAGATATTGAAATGTTTTTAAACAAAACAGGTAAAATTCTGACGCGTAAACGGAGATTGTCGGCATTAATTACACTGTCAGTACTATTTGGCAAAGAAAGAATGAATTTATCAGCACTTATTTGCAATGACAAATCAGGCAAAGTCCTGATTTTTGAATTTTCTAAAACTAATACAAGCCCTGTTTGCTCATTTACAATTTGCTGAATTTTACCAGGTGTAAAAAAGTAACTTGCAACATAGCCAAGCAACAGGTAAATACTTGCACAAACAGCAAGTAGGGCACTTATAGTAATTAAAATAGTCTTTTTTGAAAAGTTCATTTAAATATTATACTATTTGTAACTAATACAGTAAAAATTCTTCATATTTTTTAATTTCTTTTGGCAAAATTAAAAAAATAGCTTAATATTATAATCATGAAAAGAATATTTTTAGCAATAGCCTTAATACTTACTTTAGCATTACCCTTGTGTACTAGATGTTACGCGACCGCAATGCTTGACAAAGGAGCTTTTATTCTGGTTCACGCTAAAAAAGTATTCTCAAGTGAAACCCTGCAAGAAGGGGATAAGGTTTATTTTGTTGCAGTAGCTGATGTTTGGGTAGATGAAACAAATATAATCCCAAAAAACACAATATTCTCAGGCTATGTTAGCATGCTCAAAATGCCTATAAAAGGCATAAATGCGGCACTTAAATTTAAAATTACACACATAACATTGCCAAATGGCGAAATAAGGAACTTTGACGGATACATTTCAAACGGAAAAGGCGATATGATTGGCGGGGAACAAACACCTCCTGCTTCATACAACAAAATGGCACATTTGTACCCCTCAAGGCTGCACTGGTCAGGCACAACCCAATGGGTGCCAAGCGGAGAGTATGAATACGGACAGCACAGAGGCGTAAAACCGGGGCAAAATTTATTTGTAGTCGTTGAAAGCCCTTACGTAAGTGAATAAAATTTTAAACTTTACTATCAAAATTTATAGTGTATAGTAAAAATTAGGAAAAAAGGAGGAGATATGGGAAAAATGTATAAAAAAAGCATAGCTTTAACAGTTTGCGCTACACTTCTTTTAATTACAAATACAGTAAATGCAGAAGCCAATTATTCTTTTAATACAACAAATCAAGGTAACTACAGCACACTTCAAGGTAGCGTTACTTACGTTCCTGTCGGCACAACAACAAGTGCAATTTTATCTCAAACACTTGATTCTAAAACTTGCACAAAAGGCATGAGCGTATACGCAACATTAGACAAAGATTTTAAATACAACAACATTAAAGTTGCCTCAGCAGGCTCAACTCTAAACGGAACAGTTGTAAAATGCAAAAAAGCAGGCATAGGCAACAGAAACGGACAAATTGAAATTCGCTTTACAAGTATAAGAACGCCTGAAGGTTATAATATACCAGTTAGCGGTGTTATAGCAACATCAGATGGCAGCGGAGTTCTTAAAGGCGGCGCAACAAAAGACAGTGCAAAAGATTATGGCAAAAATATAGCAATAGGTGCAGCAGGCGGTGCAATACTGGGTACAGCAATGGGCCCTCTATCTGGCGGAGAAGTCGGCAAGGGCGCAGTTTACGGCACTGCAGTTGGCGGCGGACTGGGCTTACTAAACGCTGCAAGACAATCTGGGGAAGATGTTCAAATCCCTGCTAATGCTCAAATACAAGTATGTTTTGACCAGCCAATTACATTAAGCGCACCAAAGGGCTACTAACAAAAATAGTAAGTCGGCTAATTTAAATTGACGTCATTTATTTGACAATTAATTCAAAAGAACAAAAAAGAGAAATTATGACAAAATTGAGAGACAGATTCTTTATAGACGACCCCGATGATTTAATGGATAGGGAAATCAAAACACTACCCAACAGTTTTGAAGATGACAGCGACGAGTTATCACTTAAAAATTCACTTGTTATGTCAGTCATACTTCACCCTGTTGTATTTTTTATAGTATGGGCGCTTATAACCTATGCCATAAGTTTAAATTTCTTCCAAAAACCGCCGTTAAAACCGCGCGATATTGAATTTGTTATTACTCAAAATGAAGCACCGCCAATAAATAAAAATACAAAATATCGCTCTGACAGAAACTCAAGAGCAGGCGGAATACACGATCCTAAGCGCAAAGTGTCACTACCAAGTGCACCATCAAAACCTGCGCCAAAATCAGTTGCTTCACCTTCAAGCGCACCTAAAAAAGTTGCTCAGCCCAAAAAACAAGCAACACAGGCTCCTAAAACACCTGTTAAAAAACAAGTTGCACGGGCGCCAAAAGCTCCACAAAAACCACAACCGGCAAAGGCACCTTCACCACTGTTTAAACCAAGTTTTAAGCCGTCGGTTACACCACCAAAAACGCAGGCTCCAAAGCTTTCACAGGTGCCAAAAAGCCCATTTTCAGTTGCAGTACCTAAAAGCAACGCGCCTGTCGGCCCTGCGCCAAGCTATGGTTCAAAATCAGGCTCAAGCACATCAGGTGGAGGCAGTACAAGTTCAGGCACTTCAAAAGGAACGGGCATGCCCGCACCACAATTCTCGGCCTCAAAAGGTGGCTCAAGCTCTGGCGCTTCAAGAGGTTCAACCGGCTCACGCGGCTCAGGCTACTCTGGTGGTAATATAGGCAACCCAGGCCCGGGTAATCCATCAGGCCCACCGGGGATTGACGCTATTAAACAACCCAACTGGGGACCATACATGCGTGATTTAGAGGCAAGAATTAAAAGAAATTGGAATCCGCCAAAAGGCGACCAAAGTAAGCGTGTAGTACTATTATTTAAAATAGGTAGAGACGGCAGATTGCTTTCAATTCAAACTGTAAGAAGCTCGGGACAACCATTGTCAGATGCGGCAGCAAAAGCAGCGGTCGAACTTACTGCACCGTTTAAACCGCTTCCGCCTGAATTTAGGGGCAGCAGCATAGATATCGAGTTTACGTTTGATTACAACGTGCTCGGCGCAAGTTACAGATAAAAACAGAAAAATGAGGATAAAACTATGGAACTTTTTTTAGAATCAATTAAAATGGATTGGCCTGTTTTAACACCAATTTTCATTTGTTCAATTCTTACAATCGCAGTAGCAATCAACAGATTTTACTACTACAAGAAAAATGACCGAAACATTGGTGAATTCATCCAAACACTACAAAAAGCACTTGTTAAAAATAACATCGGCGCAGCCCAAAGAGCATCAGTCCAATTAGGCGGCATTATTAGCGAAATGGTTGACGAAGGTCTTAGAATTTATACAGAACAACGCACAGGATTCTCAAGAGCTTATGATATTTCTGCAAGCTTGGCTACAAGAAAACTTGAAAAAGGGCTTACAATTCTTGGTACAATTGGCGGTGTAGCACCGTTTTTAGGTTTGTTTGGTACTGTTGTTCGTATTTTGTACACATTCCAAGATTTAGCAGTTCAAGGTAACCAATCAGCAGCCGTTGCAACAGGTATTGCTTCAGCTCTTATTGCAACAGCCTTCGGTCTTGGCGTTGCTATCGTTGCGGTTGTTTTATACAACTACTTCCAAACAGTTGTTTCAAGATTTGAAAGCGATTTCAAACTTATTAAACTTGTATTCTTAAGCTTTATTGATTCGGATGAAGAAGTTAAAGTTGATGAATCGGGCACTATTGCTCTTTAATTTGAGGTAAAAATGGCTATAAAAGTAAATACTGACGGGAAAAAGCCCGTATTTAACGAAATAAACATAACACCACTTACAGATATTTTTCTTGTTCTGTTGATTATTATGATGGTTATTGCACCAAGTTTTCAATCACTTGACAAAAACATAACCATACCCGAAATTAACTCAGGCGTCAGTATTGAAGAAAAAAATGCCACAGTTGCCCTAACTAAAGAAGGCGAGCTGTTTTTAAACGGTGAAAAAACAAGCCATGACGCTCTTGAAGGCGCACTTGCAGCACTTATTCCAAATATGGAGAAAAAAGAGGTAGTTGTAAAGGCTGATGAAAAAGCAAAAAGTTCCGATATTATGCAAATAATGCGCTCTGCACAAAATGCCGGCTTTGAAAAGCTTGTTGTGGCAGGCGAACCACTAAGCAAAAAAGAACAAAAAGAACTTAAAAGCAAAGGGGAAGAATAATGAGAAGACAAACTTTTAATGAAATTAACATAACACCCCTTACTGATATTTTTCTGGTGCTACTCATTATAATGATGGTTATTGCACCAATGCTTGACCAACAAGGTCTAAATCTTGCAATCCCTGATTACGTTGAAAAAACTCAGGACACGCCAAAAGAAAATAAAATACTTACTGTGACCGTAAGTGCAGATAACAAATACTATATCGACGAAAATGAAGTAGCTGAAAGCGATTTGTTTAACACAATAAAAGATAAAGCGGCGACTTTAACAGATGGCCTTATGATTCAAGCAGAGGGCGACAGCCAGCATGGTTGTGTGGTTAAGCTAATGGACACAGCAAGAAACGCTGGTGTAAAAAGCATTTCGCTTATGGAAATATAAAAAATAAATTGGGAGGATTAGTATGATTTTTAAAAAAATCAAAAGCACCCCTAAAATGTTAAAAGTACTAAAACTAAGCTCAATAGGACTTTTTAGCTTAATTTTTGTTTTATACTTAAGCTTTTTGTTTATCCTTCCCAATGTTGTAAATATTAACAATTTCTTGCCGCAAATTAATTCGGAAATCGAAAAGCAGACAGGTTTTAAGGTTGCACTTGAAAACCCAAAACTAAAGACAACGTGGCGTTTAGGCGTAAAGGTACTTGCAAACAAAGTTAGCGTTAAATATTTTGATGACAGCGATTTTGTGGTTTTGACATCTCCTGCTATTGAAATAAATTTGCCAACGCTTGTATTTAGGCATTTGAATTTAGATAAAATTTATTTTAAAGACGCACAAGTTTCACTAATTTTTAACAAAGACAAAAAATATACAATAGAAAATCATATAAATAAAATTGTCAACAATGTACAAGAACAAAACCCTCGAGAAACCCAACAACAGCTACCTATAGAGCTTAAAAATATCAACATAGAAATTCAGAATACTAAAATTACACTAAAAGATGAGAATGTTGAAAAAACATACATATTAAATGCAAACAACTCAAAAATTTCCATGCCATCATTAAAAGGCCCTCTAAGGCTTTCAACATCAGGCTTTTTAGGAGAAATTAACGCAAAAGAAAATTTTGTAGACTTTAACATTAAACTGCAGACAAAACTACCCGAAACACCACAAGGTAACGAAAAACAGCCACAAAATGTTAATTTTGATTTTAATTTTAACCCACTTGTAAATGTTGACAAATTTGCACTGCGTTCAAAATTAAACACAGACCTCAAAATCACTGAACTTGGTGAAAAATTCAGTGCAAAAGGCTATATTAACATTGACGATATAACATTAAAAATCGATGACTATAGCTTGCCATACAGCTATGTAAAAACAACTTTTGATAAGAACACAATCAAAACTCAGTCAAACATATACATCTCAAAAGACGAACTGCTAAAAACCAATAACTCTATGTCGGTAGGCAAAAAGACTAAAATTGATTTGAATATTAAAACCGATAAAATTAGCCTTTCAAACGCAAAATTGCTAGCAGAGTCAATTTTAGACATGCTTTCAATTAAAAATGATGTCAAATCAGCCATTGCAAGCGGATATTTTAACTGCGATTTTAATTTAAAAAGCGATTTAAAATCAGTCCAGTCCTCAGGAAAATTGCAACTGCAAAATGGCAACATAAAATACCCAAAACTTGGTGTAAACCTAACAGATACAGTGTCATTACTTGACTTTACAGGCAATAAAATTACTATAAAAGATACTCACGCTTATCTAAATGGCTCAAAGCTGGCAATCTCTGGCACAATAGACTCAAAAACAAATACTGACATAAAAGTAACATCCGACCCTATTAAAATCCCTGATGTAATTAAACTTGCAAAACAATTTGGAATAATAAAAGAGCAAGACATTAAAGACTATTCATTTAATGGTGGTGTACTAACTATACTGCTTGAACTTAAAGGGGATTTTAAAAACATAATTCCAAACGCTGACATCCAGCTGCAAAAACTTGCAATGGCAATAAAAAGCCTTAATATGCCAATAAACATTGAAAAAATTTCAATAAAAGCACAGCCTGACAAAAAGGATAAAAACAATTTCATTGCAACCATTGACGCGCAAAACTTTAAAGCATCAATGAAAAACCCTGCTTTTACAATAAATGCGCCTGTTTGCAAAATAAATGCCGACTCAAAAACCCTAAACCTTGAACCTTTTACAATAGACGCGCAAGGCACAAAAATTGCAACGGCAGGCAAAATAGAAAACTACATGACAAAACCGCAAATAAGCTTTGCAACAAGCGGAAACATTGCTCCTCAAACGGTTTTAGCTTTTGTTCCCACGCAAAACAAAAAATATGTCACTTATCAAGGTCAAATGCCCTTTAGTGCTAAAATCGACGGAGGTTTAGACGACATAAAATTGACAGGCAGTGTCACATCAAACTCTAAAAACCACATCAGCGTTGTTGATATAAAAAATATTAAAGGGCTTGAAAACAAGCTGGAAACGGATTTAAACCTTAAAAACAACACATTAAACATAAATAATCTTGCCATAAAATCAAAAGGCTCAAACATCGCCTACATTACAGGAAAAATTACACAACTAAATTCAAAAAATCCGCAATTATCACCGCTAAATATAATAATACCGCAAAAACTTTCATTAGTAATTACAGCTCTTGGCAACCTTGCGTTTGATGTTGATGGAAATTTATCGCTTACATCAAACATTTATAGTCCACAAATCAATGGAAATGCCAATATTGCAAATTTAAATTACCCACAATACAAAGCTAGCGCGACAAGTGCAAAAATTGATTTTAAAAAGTCCACAATTGACGCACAAGCACAAGGAATTAAAATCTCAGATTCAGATTTTAGCGGAAATGCTCAAATATCAAGCAACTTTGGCAAAATAATAACAATTAATTCACTTAATTTTACCTCAAACTACATAAACGTTGACACTCTAACAAAACTAACATCCTCAATGCCAAACACGCAAACTACTGCAGGCCCCAGTTTGCCACTTGGTATAAAAAAGGGTACTGCTAAAATTGCAAAACTGAAATCAGGCACTCTTGAGGCTCAAAACATAACTTTTGACTTTAATTTGTACAATAATTTATTTACACTTTCAAACATAATTGCCACGTTTGCCGATGGCAACATAACAGGTAATGCAACATACAACATAGCAAACACCAAAGTAACAGTTGATGGCGTCGGTAAATCAATAAACGCCAAAAAGGCGGCCTCCTGCTTTGTTGGCGGCACATCCATTATTATGGGTGGCACTGCAAACGGTATTGCAAAACTAAACTTTAGAGGCAGCACCCTTGATCAGCAAATGCGCACACTCAACGGACAAGTTATGTTTGATATTGTAAACGGCCAATACGGTGAGGCAGCAAGGTTTGAAAGGTTTTTACATGCCGGAAATCTGCTCTCGCAAAGCTTGCTGAATTGGAACATAAATCAAACAATCTCAGCAGTTACAAACAGAAATACCGGTGAATTTAAAAAAATTGAAGGTAAAATTTCACTTGCAAATGGCTGGGCGAATATAACAAGCCTTGAATCCTCAGGCCCAAATATGAGCTTATACATTACGGGAAAATACAATTTATTGACCGAAAATTCCGATATTAAGGTGCTGGGTAAAATTTCATCTTCTGTAGTTAGTGTTCTTGGCCCGCTTGGTTCATTTTCACTGAACAAAGTTGTCGAAAAACTGCCTGACACAGGGCTTGCAATATTAAATACCATTAAAACAATCGCACCGACAAACCCGTTATTTACTGATATCAACAAAAACGACCTTGCAAAAATACCTGCACTTAGTACGGTTTCAAACAATTCAACATCAAAAGACTTTCAAGTACTTATAAATGGCCCGATATCAAAAACTACATCAATAAAATCATTCAAATGGGCAAATACACAAAGTAGTACGACAAACTAAGCAGCAGCAACGACTTCGCCTAAAGAATTAATGTATTCTTGCTGATTAGCAACAGTGTCAGGACTTGCCAAAATTGATATTGTAGGTTTATTTGTAAATACGTGCTTTGCGGCAGTTGAAATATCATCAATAGTAATTGAATCAATAGCTTTTACATATTCATCAATTCTTTTTATACCATAGGGTTTTACCATATTCATTGCAATTAAATCAGTATCAGTATCCGGAAGTTCAGTTTGTTTTGCAATTCTTTGTTTTAATTGCATTTTAGCTGCATCAAGTTCTTCTTGAGTTACAGGCTGAGTTATTAGCTTTTGAACCTCAGTCTCAAAACCATCCAAAGATTTTTGCAAATTGTCATACTTAATATCATTTTGAGCCTTGTTATCAGTAGTGCTCATAATAAACATGGTCAAAATGCCCGTATCTTCAAATGACTGCACCTGCGATGTCACCCTGTATGCCAATTTTTGCTTTTCTCTAAGTTCCTGAAAAAGTCTGGAAGCAGGTGAACCGCCTAAAATTTCATTTAACAGTTCGAACTTAACTTCATCTTTTATATTGCCCGACATTTTAAAAGAATATGTCTTGTATATTTGAGCCTGATTTAATTCAGCAGTATCCACAACAACCCTTGAAGTTTTATTTGGCTTGTAAACATTTGAAAGTTTAGGACTGTAATTTTTATATTTTACAGGACTTGTCGAAACGTTCAAGAGGGCAACATTCTTTAAATTAGCATTTTTGTCAAAAGGTGCAGTCACAACATAATTAGATGAAGCACTGTGAATCATATCATTATAATGCTTAATAACATCATTTATAGTCATAGATTCAAGACCTTTAAGGATTTCTTTTGGAGAGCCGAAATACCCGGGATACAATTCGACCAGCATATTATCAGAACCGTCTTTTTCAACAGTTTCAAAGAATGATTTTATTTTATTTTTTGCCTTTTCAAAATCACTTTGCGAAAAATTCGGATTATACATAACTTCATTTAAAAGCTTCATTGTTTCATCTAAATCTTTAGACAAGCAATTTGCAGTTGCTAAAATTCGAAAACCGTTTGAATCAAAATCATAGTCAATACCTTTTAAATTTGCCTCAGAGTTCATTTGATCATTTGTGCGAAGTGCTGAACCTGAGTTTAAAAGCTCGGTTAAAACATAAGGCACAGCAAGGTTTTTTGGCATAGCAGAAATTGCACTTAACTGCCAATTCATATAACAGACATCAGAATTACTTGAATTGTTTAAAGCAACATGAGCGTTATTTTTTAGAATACAATCGTAAACATCTGATGTATCAATACTTCTGGAACCAAAAGAAATGTCGCCAACGCTTTGAGGTTTTTGCTTTGCTACATATTTACTTTTAGAGTAATTACCCATAATCTGCTCATCGCTGAGGCTCGCAGGGTGTACCACAGCCATTGAAACTTTGTTTAAATCAACATATTTTTTTACAGCGTCAACAATATCTTGAGGGGTTAGTGAATTTATTATATTTTGCATTTGGGAAATATCTTGCAAATTGCCATCAAGGTAGGCAGAACCGATTGTTTCACAAATTACCTCTGCACTTTGAAAATCAATAGCAAACATTTTGGTAAGCGCACTTTTAATAGTTTGCATTTCATATTCACTTGGCGGATTTTTTTCAATATCTAAAATTACATCATAAAACGCATCAATAGCTGCTTGTTCATATTGCGCAGGCGCATTGAGTTGGGTAAACAAAACTTGCGGGTCGTTTTTTTCAAGCCCGACTTTTTGCAAACTTAAAAAACTATAAGCATTTAGCGGCTCTAGCGCTTTTGAAAGCCTTGAGGAAGAATTGCCCTGCAATAATATATCTAAAGCTAAAATTGCAATATTATCTTTTGTGCTGCTTGAAGTTGGTGCACTAAAGCCCATAAAAACATCAGTAGTATTTGTAACTTGAGATTTTAAATCTATTCTTACAGGGCTTTGAATAGGAGTTAATTTTTCTTTTGTAACAGAATTAGAACGAACTTTTGCGCTCTGGTTAAACTCGCGCGCAAGTGTTTCTATAGCCTCGTCCGGATTAACATCGCCGACAACAACAGTATAAAGACTATCAGGCGTATAATGTTTAGACCAATAATCAACAACATCATCTCTATTTAAATTGTTAACAGTATCAATCGAACCTGCAACAAGATTTTCTGATTTAGAATTAATTTGAAAAAGATTTCTTACAACTTCATTTGCTGCTTTTGTTGTCACATCATCATTTATCATACTTATTTCAGATGTCACAGGGCCTTTTTCTTTTTCAAGCATATCATTGCTGAATTTTGGTCGTAATATCATATCAGCGTGCATTTGCGCAGCTTTTTTGAAGTCGTCTATATTCATAATGCCCGATGATATATAGTAATCAGTTTGCGCATAATCTGTTGAAGCGTTTGTGGAAGCACCCATTTTGGTAACTTCTTTAAAAAACTGACCAGCAGCAAGTTTTTCACTGCCGTTAAATAAATTATGCTCGATAAAATGACTAATTCCGCGAATTCTGTCATTTTCATTCATTGAACCCGAATCAACAAATGTTTTTAATATAGTTGTACCTTCGCGTGGCATAATTGCTACTCTTTGACCACTTTTTAACATATAAGTGTATATATCTTCACCGTATGGCGTTTTTACGGTGCCAAGGTAAGTGTAATCTCCGCCGATTTTAGGATTTACCAATGTCGGGTTAATAGGATTTGTCATATACATTGGCACAACCTGATAAGGCGGATAGGCAAAATTTTGCACATTATACGCATCAGATTGAGAAACAGGGGGGTAATACCCGTTTTGAATATTATAGTTATAATTATTGCTAACGTTTGGCCACATAATTCTTCCTATGTATTTTATAAAAAACAATAACACAAATAATTGACCTAAAAAACAGACAAGATTAATTTATTGTTACAAAGTTATGTGCAAAAAAATATTGTTTCAAGTATTATATAAATAAAGATGGAGATTTAAATGAAACAAAAAAAACAAATCGGCATAGCAAGGGCATTATCATATTACAATTATTTTCCGTATTACTGGGGCTTTTTTAATCATCTAGGAATAGAAATAATCCTAAGTGCGCCCACTACTAAAAAAACTCTATCGCAAGGCTCATCCCTTGTAGTCACAGAAACTTGCCTGCCTATAAAAATATATGTCGGTCATATTGTAGAGCTTGTAAACAAGGGCATTAAAAAAATATTTGTTCCATCTATTCAATCAATTGCCCCAAAAATTTACAATTGCTCAAAAATTAGAGGCTTGCCCGATTTAATAAGAAATGTCGTAAAAGGTGATTTTGAAATAATAGAGGCAACTTTAGACAAATCTGAAAAAAATCTCGGACTTTATGAATTTTTAAAACAAGCGGTAAAACCCTTTGGCATAACCAATGAAAAACTTATAAAAGAAGCCTCTAGAGCTGGTTTTGTTGTTCAAAACAACTTTAGAGTAATGATGCAACAAGGTTTAAGCTTTGAAGAAGCACTTAAAAATGCCATGGAAGGAAAAGTTGTAATTGCACCGAAGTCAGAAGACTCTCAAGGAGTTATTCACATTGCCCTTGTTGCCCATGGCTACAATATATACGACAAAAAAGCCTGCATGGACATATTTAAAAAACTAAAAAATATGGGTGTTATTGTCCACAATGCTTACCAATTAACAGATGGCGAACTTCAAAGCGGAATTTGTGCGCTAGATACAACACCCTACTGGGCAAATCAAATGGAAGTTACAGGTTGCGCCGGACATTACTTAAAAGACAATAAAATCGATGGCATAATTACAATAACAGCTTTTGGCTGCGGGCCTGATTCACTTATGATTGAAGACATTAAAAGAAAAGCGAAAAATTTCCAAAAACCGCTTTTAAATCTTTCAATAGATGAGCACACAGGCGAAGCCGGCTTTGTTACAAGGCTTGAAGCATTTTGCGATATGCTTTTCAGGAATAAAAGAGTAAAACTAAGCACGCAATTTGATGGCGAAGTTCAAGAAAACACTAAAACATTGAGTGAAATAACAAATGTTATGAGTTTAGGCAAATAGTTTAATTTGCCTCATCCTCAATTATGGCTTGAGATACCAGCTCAAACTCATCGTCATCTTCAATTGTTTCAAAAACGTATTCAGAATTATTTTCCTTTAACCTCATAAGGGCAATTTCGCACTCCTCATCGCTGTCTACATCAGTATCTGCAGGAACTAATAGCGCGTAATCGACATCGTTTACGTTTATAATGTCAATTAATTTTAATTCAATTTCCTCTCCATTATCACCAATCGTTTTTATAATTTCAAATTCATTTTCTTTCATTTTTATCCCTTTTCATTTATGTAATCTTGTAAAATTATACATGCGCTCAATACATCAACCATACCTTTATTTTTTGTGTATTTTTTTCCTTCTTTTTTAAGCATTTCCTCAGCTTCAAAAGAAGTTAATCTTTCATCATGATATAAAATTTTATATTCGCCTTCAAGAGGCTTAATGAAATCAATACAGTTTTGAGCTTGAAAACCAAGTGTACCATCCATATTGTACGGGACTCCAATTAGTATTGTCTTTGTATTATATTCATCACATATCTTCTTAATTTCATCAAGCGCCATTTGGTCACCTTTTGGACTGTTTTTTCTCTCGACAAGACCAACTTTAGATACAACAATCCACATGGGGTCACAAACAGCAACTCCGATTCTCTTTGTACCAATATCAAGCGCGACTATTCTTCCCTTAATACCCATTCTTCCTCAATAATTTTAAGTATTCTTTTTGCAGTATCAGAATTTTGAACATCGGCAGCATTTTTTGAAAAAATATTTGATGAGTTATTTTCTTGTTCGTACATTTCATTTATAAAATAAAAATACAGACTCTTTTTAATAATTGTTAATAAAAATTCAAACACGATATTTTCATCAAAAGTCAAGCTATACAGCGAATTTGCAGCATTAGGCATATTTGATTTTAAAAGAATGAAAGACTGAAAATAAATTTTTTCAATTAATTTTTCTTTAAAATTAGGTTCACAAAAAAGACTACTTGCAGCATTTTTTACAATTTCATTAACTTTTTCAATATCGGTCGGAATGTTATTTGTAAGTGTATCGACAACATCTGAAATCTGCGGAATTTTCTTGCAGTCAAAAAACCAACTTGAAAATAAATCAGTGTTTAAAATTTCTTGAACAACTTTTTTGTTAACTTTATTTTTTTTCAAATCGCGGCCTAAAATATCGCTAAATTTGGAGCTGTTAGGCTCAACATCGTATGTTAGACGCCTCCAGCAAATAAATTCATAAGGAATTTTTATGTTATCTTTCCAACCCCTTGAGGCTAAAGTATCAAAGATGGCTTTCCCATCCTTTAGTGAAATTTTTGCATGAATTGAAGATTTAAAAAACCTCATTAGTATTACATTAAAATCATGCTTAGTTATTTCATTAAACCCAAATGAGGCAACAGGGCCGCTGTACAAATTAAAAACAGTGAAAAATGTCTGAATGAAACCATTGCTTTTATTCCTTGCAAAAACACAAGAAATATTTGAGTTGCCATCTGCACAGGAAAACCAAAAATTCATAGGTGTAGAATCTTGTAAAAATTTTGAAAAAATTTCGCGCTCGTTTTTATTCACATCCAAACCACTCATCGCGAGTTTTTTATAATTTTTTTTTGCAATTTTAGACAAATTTTCATCACTTAAATGCTCGCTGCACCACTTTAGCGGCTTTAGTGCAATATGTGATTTTGATTCCAAATACGCGTTTAAAATATTCTCATTAATATAAACTTTAGGATAAAAATAAGCAAAAGGTTCTAATACATTTGCAAGCTCATCACCCGAGTAGTCGTTTATAATAGAGTTAACAAGCATATTTTTATCATCAGTGCTTACTGTAAAATAAAAATCAAAAAAGTCGATTAATACCTCAGGACTCATTTGTGCATCTTGTAAAAATTTTTTTGTTTGACTGTCTATAATTTCATCAGGGTTATTTATATGAGTTTGTATAAAGTTATAATCAACACTCTGTCCGCTTTCGCGCAAAATATTTATCAAGTGCATTTTTTTAATATCAGGGACATTTTTATCGCCAAGCAATTTAAAAACCTGCTCAGACAGTACTTTTGCATCACAAATACTAAACAGTAAAAGAGTTAAAATGCTATCATACTGTGTAGATTGGGTAGAAATTTCTTTTAATAGTAAACTTGCAATAAATTCCTTTTCATCCAAACCATTAAGAAATTTAATACATGAATTAATTTCTTTGTCATTGGGCAAACTGCAATCTTTAAACTTTAAAACAGCTTGCAGCACGAGCCCCCTGAGCTGAATTTTTGAATACTGGCTCATCTTTTAGTGCCCCAGAGCATATCAATTATCCTCTGAGCCTCTGCAGATAAAGCACCATCTTGCAAAATCAAATACTGAACTGCAATTAGGGTGCATTCTGAGCAAATATTGACCCCTGGGCCTTTTACCAATTTAGGTACCATAGTATTTGGTCTACCGCAAAAACTGCAATACTCAAGTTCAACTTTTGGCGTGTCTTTTGGTTCAGTTTGTTTTTTTGCTTTTGAACCTATGGAAACAACTTTTTTTTCTTTCTCACTCATATAAAACCTTAAAAAAAATCTACGTTATAACTATTTTATACATTTTTTTAAAACATTACAAGAAATTTACAAAAAACGCAACTTGCTGGCCTGCTGCAATTTTATAATTTTGTTTTTAAATTTTTCTTTTTGCTCATCGTTTAAATAAGAGCTGTTTTCAATATTTTTAAAAACCTGCTCAAAAGCCTCTAAATCAACACTGACCTTTGACAGCTCATCATTTGAATAAAAATCAGGAAAATCATCTCCTGCTTGAAATATCTCTTTATTAGAATTCCAATTTTTATATTCAAAAATAATATCTGAAATCTCAACCCCAAGCGCACTGGAATATGGCAAAAGCTTTTTTAACAAAACTTTTTTATACATCATTAATTCTTGTACAACAAAAGAATTTTCGCAACTTACGTGCAATTTGAAATTCCTTATAGAGGTAGGTTTTGATAAATTTACAAATTTCTTACCAACGATTTGCGCCCAAAAAGAAAAAATTGTCGAATGTTTGAGCGCAATCTGCGCTTTTTTAGAATCAAAAAAATTCCCACCAATAATATCAGAAATATTTGAAAAATTATCACTCATAATATTAAAAAAGCGGCACATAATGTGCCGCTAAAGTCACTTATTTTGCACAAGCAAGAGCTTGTTCTTTTAATTTTGCAGCCATTGATGTATCTTCCCAAGGTACATCAAAATCAACTCTACCGATGTGACCGTATGCTGCAAGTCTTTGATAGAATTTGCCACCATTTTTAGCTGGTAGATTTCTTAAATCAAATTGTTTAATGATTGCAGCAGGTCTTAAGTCGAAATTCTTTTCAACTAATTTTGCAAGACATTCATCCTCAATTTTACCCGTATCAAAAGTATCTACAAGCACTGAAACAGGACGACTTACACCAATAGCATAAGCTAGTTCAACTTCGCATTTTTCAGCTAAACCAGCAGCAACGATGTTTTTAGCAACCCAGCGTGCAGCATATGCAGCTGAACGGTCAACTTTTGTTGGGTCTTTACCAGAAAAAGCACCGCCGCCATGACGAGCATAACCGCCGTAAGTATCAACGATAATCTTTCTACCTGTTAAACCTGCATCACCCTGAGGGCCACCGATTACAAATCTACCTGAGGGGTTAATTAAATATTTAGTTGTTGAATCAGGTTTAATTGCATCATTTGCAAATACTGGTTCAATGACGTATTTAATCATATCTTCACGGATTTGCGCCTGAATTTTTTGGTTATCAGTTATTCCGTTAATTTCAGGGTCATGTTGAGTTGAAATAACAATTGTATCAATTCTTGCAGGTTTACCATCAACATATTCAACAGTAACTTGCGACTTGCCATCTGGTCTTAAATAGTTAACTGTTCTATCTTTTCTAACTTTTGATAGTTGAAAAGCTAATCTGTGAGCAAGTGAAATAGGCAGAGGCATAAGTTCGGGTGTTTCATTACAAGCGTAACCAAACATAATACCCTGATCGCCTGCACCAATGTCAAGTGTCTCATCTTTTGATGTATCAGCGTTGTCATTTCTTGTTTCAAGCGCCTTGTTAACACCACCAGCAATATCACTTGATTGTTCATCAATACTTGTTAGTACAGCACATGTTTTATAATCAAATCCGCCACCTTCTTCACCGTTGTAACCAATTGATTTAATTGTATTTCTAACAACCGATGGAATATCAACATAACAGTTCGATGTAATTTCACCACAAACAAGAGCCATACCTGTAGTAACTGTTGTTTCAGCCGCAACTCTTGATTTTGGGTCTTTAGTTAAAAATTCATCTAAAATAGCATCAGAAATTTGGTCGCAAACCTTGTCAGGATGACCTTCTGTTACAGATTCAGATGTGAATAAAAAATTTTTTAATGCCATTAATACTCACTCCAATTAAAATATAACAATATTAGTGTAGCTTAAAAAAAATCGTGGTCAAATAATATTTTTATTTTATAATTACTTTATAAAGAGAATTTATGAGGATTAGAAAGTATGGAATTGTCTTACAAAAAACAAAATTGCACACAAATAAATGAAGATTATATTGGCAAGGAATGCACTCTTGCAGGTTGGGTATCAACCGTTCGAGATTTAGGTGGTATTATTTTCGTTGAAGTTCGCGACAGAAGCGGGCTTTTTCAAGTTGTAGCAGACCCACAAGTAAATCCTCAAGTTTATGAAAAATTCCAACAATTAAGGAGCGAATTTGTTGTACAAGTAACAGGTAAGGTTTCAAAACGCCCTGATGACACTATAAATGAAAAATTAAAAACAGGTACGATTGAAATGTACCCTGATAATATTGAAATTTTATCAAAAGCAATTGCACTGCCTTTTGTGCTTGATGATGAGGATGTGTCTGAAGAAGTAAGACTAAAATACCGCTATTTAGACATAAGACGAGAAAAAATGCTTTCAAATCTGACATTAAGACACAAGATTGTAGCTGCAATCAGAAATTATTTGAATAAAGAAGACTTTTTAGAAGTCGAAACTCCAAACCTGACAAAAGCAACACCTGAGGGCGCAAGAGATTATCTTGTACCAAGCAGAGTTCATGATGGTAAATTTTACGCACTACCACAATCACCACAAATTTTTAAACAACTTTTAATGGTAGGCGGCATTGAAAAATACTATCAAATAGCACGTTGCTTTAGAGATGAAGACTTGCGTGCAGACAGACAACCTGAGTTTACTCAAGTTGATATTGAAATGAGCTTTGTAAAACAAGATGACGTTATTAAAATGGCAGAAGGCTTGATCGTTGACGCGTTTAAAGCGGCAGGAGTTGAGGTTCAAGCACCATTTAAAAGACTCACTTGGAAGGAAGCAATGGAAAAATACGGTTCAGACAAGCCCGATACAAGATTTGGTTTAGAACTGTTTGATGTGTCTGACATTATGGCAGCGTCAACTTTTGAAGCATTTAAGTCAGTTGTAGAAAAAGGCGGTACGGTAAGAGCTATCAAAATCCCGGGTATTGCAGGATACTCAAGGAAAGAAATGGATGATGTAAGAAATCTTGCAATTTCATTTGGCGCAAAAGGTCTTGCCTGGGTTACTTATATGGAAGATGGCACCGTAAAATCACCTGTATTTAAGTTTTTAACTCAAGAACAAATCGATGAAATACAAAAAAGAGCAGACGCTCAAAAAGGCGATATAGTTTTCTTTGTAGCTGACTCACACAAGGTTGTATTTGATGTTTTAGGCAGGTTTAGATTATACTTTGGCGACAGATTAGGTATGATTGATAAATCAAAACATGACCTTCTTTGGGTTGTTGACTTCCCGTTATTTGAATACTCAGCAGAAGAAGACAGATACGTAAGTGTTCACCACCCGTTCACAATGCCTGCTTACGAAGATTTAGACAAACTTGAAACAGATAAAGCAAATGTAAAATCTATTGCTTACGATGTCGTCTACAACGGAAACGAGCTTGGCGGCGGCTCGATAAGAATTCACGACCCTGAAATTCAAGAAAAAGCCTTTAAGGCTCTTGGATTAAGCGAAGAAGAAATTCATAATAAATTTGAATTTATGATTAACGCATTTAAATACGGCACACCTCCTCATGGCGGCATTGCATTAGGTTTAGACAGACTTGTTGCATTGCTTGTAAGGGCAAATTCAATTAGAGATGTAATTGCATTTCCTAAGAACGCACAAGCAAAATGCGTAATGACACAAGCACCGTCTGATGTTTCAGAAGAACAACTGAGAGAATTACACATAAAACTCAGAAACCTTCCAAAAATTCACTAAAATTCTAAAGGCGGCTTATTTGGCCGCCTTTTTTAAATCAAATCTATTCCTGAATTGATATTATCATAAATTATTTTAGACGCTTTTTGAATTAAATCACGCGCTGTGTAGTCGTTATGTGGACGTTTAACAAGTATAACAACAATGTATTTTCTGCCGTTTTGAGCGTAGACAATCCCCGCGTCACCAAGCATTTTACCAATGTCACCGGTTTTGTGGATTAAAATAGCCTCAGATGGCAAACCTGCTTGCAGCAAACTGCGATTTTTAACATTTGCCATATACTCTTTTATAGTAATTTTACTTTTATCGCTCAAAAAATTAGGGTTATCAAGATTGTACAAAAGTGTAGCAATCTGTTTTGCGCTAATTTTATTTGTGCCTTCTAAATCGGGCAATCTGTTATTAAGCTCGATTTTATCAAGTCCTAATGAACGCATTGAAGAATTAATTGCACCCATTCCGCCTGCTTCTTCTATCAACATATTAGTTGCAGAGTTATCAGAATGAGTAATCATAACTTTTGCCAGGTAATCAACCGTAAAATATTTATTCAAGGGCCCAAATTGCAATTCACCAGAGCCAGTCGTCTGGTTTTTGTAATCATACAATAATTTTTTCGATAAAACTGTAGTATCTGTGCCGTCAGCCTCGCATCTGTCAATTTTTCTAAATAATTCAAAAAGAATGGGGAGTTTTATTATACTTGCTGCAGGGAACTTTTCATCAGCGTTAATATTAACCTCTTTAGCTGTAGAATATTCCCAAACATAAACAGATGGGTGCATATTTGAATATTTAGCAAACAGGTCATTAAGTTGTTTATTTACAAGAGTTAACTCGCCTGAAGTAATTATAGGAACTATTGTTTTAACATGCTTATTTGATGGAACAATTAAATTCTGCCCGAAAAGTTCAGAATTATGAACATAGTTAAGATATTGAGAAACATATGGCTTCGCATCGAGTTTGATGTTTCGATTTAGAGCATGATTTAAAATAAGCGGTTCAAAGTACTCACAATACAACTTTGGTGCAATTAAATACGAAAAAGTACATAAAAGAGAGGAAGCCAGTGCAAACCTAAACATTTTGACAAAAGGATTTACTTTTTTTACCTTCTGTTTTTTGGGCAAAACTTTCTTTGGATAGGTTTTAACCGTTCCATAGTTATGGTAATTATAATTTTGTTGTCTTAACGGTAGTGGCAAAAAATCTCTCCATCACTCTACATTAACAGTTTATTAAATATTCAACAAAAATACATAGTATATTTATATGAAAAAAATATATGCTTTATAAAAATATGCTATACTATTTTTAATGAATAAACTAGTTAAAATTATTGCCATTATACTTGTTATTATACTGTCACACACACCAAAAGCATTTTGTGACACTATTATTACACCGGCTGTTGAAACTCATGGCAGAATTAAAACTGTTGGCGCAGGCTTAATTCAAATCCGAAATAACGGCAGCGACCTGACCTACCAAAGAGAGGTTAACAACGAATACTACGGTGATGTAGTGATGTATAAAAAAAATCCCCTCTCAAGAAAAATTATGGAACTTGTCGGCAGAGTAGAAAGCTTAGACAGGATGAACGCAATAATTTACACTCCAATGGGTAAAGTTGAAATTCAAAGATATAAAATTAAAAATATAATTATGAAAGTACCAAATAAAGGATATTAACGGCATGAATATTATTTTTTACAGTCAAAACGGCACAAGTGAATACGCAAAAATGTTGACAGATGTGAATGATGAATTTGTTATTCGCGAGTTTAAATTTGATGAAATTAAAAATTACAAAGAGGTTAACCCTGGTGTAATTATTATGGACGCACCAATTGATAAAATTAAAGATGTATGCGCTGTAACAAAGTTTGAAACATCGTTACTTGTTGTTGTTGATGAAATTCCAGAGAATATGACAATAAGAGCAGATATACACGATTTTATAGTAAAACCTGTAAATGCTAAAGAATTTTCAACAAGGGTAGAGGCGTTGGCAAAAGCGTCTAAGTATCGAGTTTCCATTAAAAAACAGTCTATAACCGACGAACTTACAGGCTTATACAATAGAAAATACCTTCACCACAGGCTGGAAGCTGAAATGTCAAGGGCAAAAAGGTACGGAACACCGCTATCTTGCTTGCTAATTGATATAGACTTCTTTAAAACCGTAAACGATATGTATGGTTATGACTGGGGCGATGTTCTTTTGAAAAAAATTGCGCAAATGCTTGAAGCGCTAATAAGAAAAGAAGATATTTTAACAAGATATGGTGATGAAGAATTCATTTTGATTTTGCCAAACACGCCGGAAGATAACGCATACATTTTTGCGGAAAGATTCAGACGCGACATTGAAAAAATGGAGTTTATTCCTGCAAATGAAGAAGAAAGACACCCAATAACAATATCCGGCGGAATTTCTTCGTATCCTTTCCTTGAAAATGTAGAAGAAAATGCAAATACAATAATCAGATACGCTGAACATGCCCTGTATGCAGCCAAAAAACATGGTAAAAATCAAATTGTAGAATTTTCAAAAATGAATTTGGATTACTAATGCTGGCAAAAAGAATAATACCTTGCTTAGACATTAAAAACGGTCAAACTGTAAAAGGTGTAAATTTTGAAAACCTAAAATTTGCAGGTGACCCTATTGAGCTTGCAAAAAAATATTCAAATCAAGGTGCAGACGAGCTGGTTTTTCTTGACATTACAGCAACGAACGAAAAAAGAAAGACAATTATTGAACTTGTTGAAAAGGTTGCAAAAAACGTTTTTATACCTTTTACAGTTGGCGGCGGAATAAGCTCGATTGAAGACATTAGAGCTATTTTAAGTGCAGGAGCCGATAAAATTTCGATAAACTCATCGGCTGTAAAAAATCCGCAAATAATAAACGACTGTGTTAATTATTTTGGCTCTCAATGCATAGTCATAGCAATTGATGCTAAAAAAATTGATAACGATTATTATGTACATATTAACGCAGGCAAAAAAAATACAGGAATAAAGCTTGCCAACTGGGCAAAAGAAGTAGAATCAAGAGGTGCAGGCGAAATTTTACTGACCTCGATGGATTTTGACGGCACACAAAAAGGTTTTGATATTGAAATGAATAAAATGGTATCAAATCTTGTAAAAATTCCCGTCATAGCTTCAGGTGGCGCCGGTGCAAACAGTGAACATTTTAGAGATGTATTTGAAAAAACAAATGTTGACGCAGCGCTTGCAGCCTCAATTTTCCATTACGATACCCTGCCAATAGACAAACTTAAAGCAGATTTAAAAAACTTTAAAATAACAACAAGATCTATATAAGCTAAAAGACCGACGAGTGTCGGTCTTTTGCTACAATGGTATTAATAAGGGGACTTGTGAAATTTAGCTAAACATTTTGAAAGAGTTTTCAATGTTACTTTGAATTACTTTTTGTACTGATTCAAATTCAGTTTCAACGGCCTTGTGTTGTGTTTCAATTTGTTTTTGGTCTGTTTCAAGTTTTTTATCTTGAGCTTGTACTCTCGCTGAAGCTGATTGATATTCGGCTTGAGCAATAGCATCATCTTCTGTGTAATAGTTATCTTGAATTTCAGACATACCAGACCAGCTTACAGATTGCCATTCGCCTATTGGGTCGGCACCTGTTGCATCATTACCGTTTTCATTACCATTTCCGTCTATGACAGAGAATTGCTCGATAATAAAACGTCCGTTTCTTAAACCTTCTTGGAAGTAGTTTTCAGTTTCTGAAGAATCAGACAGTTTGCTATCAACAACGTAAACTTCATAAATTTCTTGACCGTTGTAAGTACCAGATACAATAGCTCTATTGCCTTCAACTGAAACATTTACACCTGAATTGCTGCCATATCCAGCGTCCGCTGCTGAAGTAGGCAATTCACTTGGGTCAGATACAACTACTTGACCTCTAGCGTTTTTAATACGGTAATCTGAAATACCAGAACCATCATCATTCATACCTGCTTGAATCAAGTTTCTGTAAGTTAAGTTTACAGTTTGAGTTTGGTTTGCTTCACCCTGTTTAACTAATCTGGTTAATTTCATCTGTCTGTTTGCGGTTTTACGTGCATATTGAGATGAAACACTTTCAAGTTCAGTTGCAAGGGTAAGTCTTCTTTGAGAAATTTCTTGTGCGCGATACTCTAAATCGCTTTTTCTTGCTGTGAGAAGTAATAATCTACCTTGGCTTGCTGCTAGTCCCATATTATACCACCTTTACATATCGTACTTATATAAAAACATTCAGTATATACAAATTTCATAATAAGTATATATTGTAACATTTCTTTACATAAGTGGTTTTGTAATCCTTTCTGGTTCTACTATTCCCATATTGTAACCTTGTCATTCAATAAATCGGCTAAATAAATCCAAAACTTTAGAAAAAGTACAATTTTTTATTAAGAATTGTAAAATTGTTTAATAAATTTAATGTTAATGCAATTTTTAAAGTTTTGCGCTAAAATTAAAAAGAGGGGAATTATGGAAAAGAGAAAAACTTTAATAATAGCGATTTTATCTGTCATTGGTTTTTTAATGACAATTGAACTTGCTTTAATATTTTTTAAAGTAAACTTTAACGAGCAATTCAGTGCAAGCTTTTGCTCCGTAAACAACTTAATAGACTGTGATGGTGTGGCAAAAACAAATTATTCAATGTTTTTAGGCGTCCCACTTGCACTATGGGGCATGTTTTACTACATTTTGACCATATTTTTAAATTTTGTGCATATAATTCAAGACAAATTTAAAAACACGATTTTTGACGTTTTTAAGAACCCGAAAAGCTACATTGCAACTCTTGGGCTAATTTCCTTTGCAGTTTCAATTTGCCTTGCAACAATTTCAATATTTAAAATTAATAAAATTTGCGTATTATGCTTTGCGACATACTTTATAGATTTATTTATAGCGCTTGTTGCAAAGAGCAAAGGAAGTTTCTTTACAAAAGACATAAAAAATACGATTTTTGACTTTATTGACGGAGTAAAAAAATACACAGTTTTATTTATAATTGTACTTTTAGCTTTCATAGGCTTTGTTACATACACAAGCGTTTCGATGGTATTTTCACCTCAGCAAAAAATTCAAAAATCCTTTGAAGAATTTATGTCTATGAAAGTCAATAAATATGCTGTCAGCGGCAATGTTTTAGGCAACCCAAACGGTGAAAAAATATACGTTTACAGCGATTTTATGTGTCCGTTTTGCAGAGTTACAAACATAATGGCATCAAAATTTGCACATGAAAACAAAAATATTCAAATAATTCACATGAATTATCCGCTTGACACATCCTGCAATAAATATATTCCACACACAGTTCACCCCGGGGCTTGTACCCTTGCAAAATACGCTCTTGCAGCAAAAAAACAAGGGAAATATTGGGATATGTCAAACTTAATATTTGACGAACACCCCCTAAGCGAAGGTGACATATTGCAATTGAGTGAAAAAATTGACTTAGACATTGCCAAACTGTTAGAGGATGTTTCATCAGCTGAAGTAGAGCAAGAATTACTTGAACAAATTGATATGGCCGATAAAAAGGGTATATATGGCACACCAACTATTGTTATTGATGACATCCCATATATGAGTGCAATGCCATATTACAAAATAAAAACACTGTATGCTCAAGCTCAAAAAAGGCATAAGAGAGCGAAAAACTAATGCAAAAAGTTCTCCTACACGCTTGTTGCGCAGTATGTTGCGCTTATCCCGTAAGGCTCTTGAGAGATGAGGGATATGAGCCAATTGTGTACTTTTACAATCCAAATATTTACCCTAAAGAAGAATATGAGATAAGATTAAGCGAACTGATAGAATATTCAAAAAAAGAAAAATTTGAACTAATTATAGAAAATTACACCCCAATTGATTTTGAAGAAATTTCAAAAGGGCTTGAAAGCGAACCTGAAAAAGGTACGCGCTGCGAAAAATGCTATTTTTTAAGACTTAATAAAACCGCAAAAAAAGCAAAAGAGCTTAATATTCAAAACTTTACAACAACACTTAGCGTAAGCCCGCACAAAATATATCAAAAAATCCTAAAAGCAGGAGAGTTTGCCGCACAAAATCACAATGTAAAATACTTTGCATATGATTTCAAAAAGCGTGACGGCTTTAAAATTACACAGCAAATCGCACGCGAAAACAATATGTACAAACAAACCTACTGCGGTTGCAAATATTCTATTCGACCAAAGATTTAATTGCTAAATTAATATTATCGCTATTAAAAATATAACTCCCTGCCACAAGAGAATTTGCACCCATTTTTGTGCAAATTTTTGCACTTATATCATTTATGCCACCGTCGACCTGAATATATAAGTCATTTTTACCGTAAATTCTTGCAAACTCTTTTACATCGGCGATTTTTGAAACACAATCATGCATAAATTTTTGTCCGCCAAAACCCGGTTCAACCGTCATAATTAAAACCATATCAAGGTAGGGAATGAATTTTTCAATAGCACTAGCAGGAGTTTTTGGTTTTATTGAAAGCCCTGCAAGTTTACCTGCGCTTTTAATTTCATTAATAATTTCAAGAGTTAAATCACTTTGCGACTCGTAATGAAAAGTAATTATATCAGCGCCTGCTGCAATAAAATCTTTCACATATTTTTTTGGTTCACTAATCATTAAATGAACGTCTAAAATTAAATCGGTTGCACATCTGAGTGACTTAACAACAGGTGCACCAATTGTGATGTTTGGCACAAAATGCCCGTCCATAACATCAATATGTACCCACTTTGCACCTGCCATGGCAACTTTGTTAATATCGCGTGCTAAATTGGCAAAATCAGCCGATAATATAGATGGAGAAATTATTGTTTCCATAAACCCTCGTTTTTTAGATATTCCAGCGCATTTTTTGCAGCATCCTGCTGGGCGTTCTTTTTAGACTTTCCATAGCCTTTTGCAAGCAATTTACCGTCAAAATAAACAGCCATCTCAAATGTTGAATTATGCTCTGAGCCTGTTTTTGAAACCAGCACATACTCAGGCAAAGTATGGTTTAGCTCTTGTGTGTACTCTTGGAGTTGTTGCTTTGGATTGATTTTTTCAATGTTTTCTTCGATTTTACACATATCACAAGAAAAATTTGTAACTATAAAGTCCTCAACCCTATCAAAATTGCACGTCAAATAAATTGCACCTAAAAAGGCTTCAAAAGCACACGCCAAAATAGATTGCTTATGCTCACCGCCAGATTTCCTTTCATTATTTGACAAAAGAATAAAATCATTTAATCCGATTTTTGTTGCAAATTGAGCTAAAGTTTTATCAGCAACAATTTCTCCACGCAATTTAGACAAAATACCTTCTTTATAATCCGGGTATTTTAAATATAAATATTTACTGATAACAAGCTTTAAAACCGCATCCCCAACAAACTCTAACCGCTCATAAGAACACTCAAGCGGGATATCTGCCTCATGAACATATGAGGTGTGGCGCATTGCCTTTTCAAAAAGTGAAAAATCATCACTATTGCCAAAACCAAGGGTATCAAGAAATTTACAGTAAGCAAGTTCTCTATCAGAAATAGACATTTATCGCACCTTGCATATATTTGAAAAATTCCAAAATTATATTATGCCCATGTGTAAAATTAACAAAATAATAGTACGCAACAGGCAGCGCAAACAAATACCCGTCAGCTCTGTCCATTATACCGCCATGGCCCGGGAGAATATTACTTGAATCTTTAACACCCGCATCACGCTTCACAAGCGATTCCGATAAATCACCCAACTGGGCCGAAATAGTAACTAACAATCCTGCAAAAACCGCTTCAAAAAGGGTTAATTTAGTATAAAAAACACCTGCAAGAGCGACTAAAACTGCACACAGCGTTGCACCAAGCGCGCCTTCAATTGTTTTTTTAGGGCTGATTACAGGTGATAATTTATGTTTACCAAACTTTGAACCAAAATAATATCCGCCAATGTCAGTTGCTACGACAATTAAAAATACAAATATTACAAGCCAAAGTCCTTCATTTATGCCAATTTGAAAAGCACTGATTCTATCCATGCCAATTTGCCTTATTAAAAGTAAATGGCAAGGCAACCAACCGCAGTACAAAAACCCTAAAGTCGTAGTTGCAACGTTGACAATATAAGGCTGTCGACCCATAAATAATACCATTAAAAACGACGCCATAACAGCAAGTGAAATTATAGAGGGCAATAAATCAAACCTTCTAAAGAAAATTAAAAGTGCAAAAGCAAAATCTGCAAGCAAAATTAGCGACAAGCTCGGGTGAAATCCTTTAGTTCTAAGTATTTTTACATACTCAATAGAACCAAGAAATATAACAACAAGCAAGAACGCAACAAGCGGAATGCCGCCCATAAAAAGGCAACAAAGCGCGATTAAAGAAATAATTACACCCGTAATTACTCTCATTATTTTATTTTGCTTTTGTGTTTCATCCACTAGACTGTCATTACCTCTTTTTCTTTTTCCGTAACAATTTCATCAATAATACCAATGTATTTATCCGTCAATTTTTGAACTTCATTTTGTGCATCTTTTACGGCGTCTTCCGGCATGTTTTCAGATTTTTCAAGTTTTTTAACATCATCAGTCATATCACGACGTATATTTCTAATTGCAACTTTTGCGCTCTCACCCATAGCTTTAACTTCTTTAGAAAGCTGTTTTCTTCTATCCTCAGTCAATGGTGGGAAAGCAAGACGTACAGCTATACCATCTGAGTTTGGAGCAATTCCGAGTTCTGCTTTTACAATTGCTTTTTCAATTTCTTTAATAATTGACTTGTCAAAAGGTGTGATAACAAGCGTAGTACCTTCTGATACACTAACTTGTGCCATTTGGCGAAGTGGTGTCGGCGCACCGTAATAGTCAACTGTAATTTTATCCAAAATAAGCGGATTTGCCCTGCCTGTCCTTACTGTAGCTAAATCTTTTTTTAACTGTGCAAGGCATTTTTCCATTTTTTCTTTGCCTGAATTTTTAATTTCGTCAACTGACATTTTTATTCTCCTACGTACGTTCCTATATTTTCATTATTTAAAATCTTAACAATACTATCTTCCTGTGCAAAATCAAATACATAAATAGGTATATTATTTTGCTTACACAAAGAACATGAAGTTAAATCCATTACTTTTAAATTATTTACAATAATATCATCATATTTAATTTTTTCATATTTTTTAGCATTTGGATTAACTCTTGGGTCATCGTCATAAACACCATCTACGCCGTTTTTTGCCATTAACATAGCCTCAGCGCCAATTTCAGCAGCCCTTAGTGCTGCAGCTGTATCGGTTGTAAAGAAAGGATTCCCCGTACCTGCAGCAAAAATAACAACTCTATTTTTCTCAAGGTGTCTAATTGCTTTAAATCGAATATAAGGTTCGGCAATTTTATTTATATCAAGAGCCGATTGAACTCGACAAGGCACACCAATTTTTCTCAGCTCGCTTTGTAGCGCAATAGCGTTCATAACAGTTGCAAGCATGCCCACATAGTCGCCGGATGCTTGGTCCATACCAAATTTTTGAGAATTTTTCATCCCTCTGAAAATATTGCCGCCGCCGACTACAACAGCAATTTGTACACCAAGTTTGTGAACTTTTTTAATTTCGTTGCAAATCATCTCTACAGGTTTTGGATCAATTCCAAACTCCTGCGACCCTAACAACGCCTCACCGCTTATTTTAAGCAATATTTTTTTAAATTTTAATTCTGACATGATATAGCCTTATAAAACTAACTTAAATTAATTATACAAGAAAGTCAATTTGATGTATAATTGTAAACATGAATTTAACAACACAAAATGCCAAAAACCTTATTTCTAAAGATAATGAGCTATCAAAAAAGGCTGCTTTTGAAATATTAAATACTTGCGATACGGAAAGCTTTAAAACAATTTGTGACAATTCTGAGCAAATGTTTGACTTTGTAATAGATAAAGTTGTTAAAAATCTGACACATGCAACCAATGAGGGTAGTATTAAAAGCACATTTGAATTTGCAAAAACTTATAATCCAACAATAGGGCAATTTATAAATAATATTTGGCTAAAATTTGCAAATGAAGACCTGACGGATGAAATTCTTGAAATTTTAGAAAACGGGACTGATGAACAAAAAATTTATGCCGCAAAATATTTTGAAAAAATAAACGACCCTTTAGCATTGGAGTTGCTTTCAAAATACGCGTTTTGTGACAATACAGACCTATCAACAGCTTGTGCAACCGCATTAGGCGCATTTAATGACAGCGCAAGCCACGACGTAGCAATTTCAATGCTCAATGAAGATGATGATTTTAAAAAATTTTCAGCGATGGCATTTTTAATAAATTACGCCAAAAAAGATGACATTTCTACAATATTGAAAGAGCTTGAAAACTCGCCTTTTGCAGCCAACATTGCCGCTGGAATCTTATATAAATATAATTTAGAGGAATTAAAAAACACCCTAAATAAAGATGAAATTTTAAAACTTTATAATGAAATTATATCATCTTACCCTGAAGACATTGGGCTTGAAACAATTTTTGATTTTAATCTTTTAAACTTTACAAAAGAATATTTCACAGATAAAAACTCGCTTGCAAACAGAGTTATTGCTGACTTGAAAAACGTTATATCACTTATAAATGCTGACAACATTTACACTTATGATTTAAACAAAAATTGCATAAACAATATAAAGAAAATTGATGAAGTTCTTGAAAAATATAAACCTGAGGCAAATATCATATCAGATGAACTTTTTCAAACTCAAAAAAGAGCGCAAAGAGCAATAAATACTCTAATTGCACTTGGTGACACATCTTGCTGTGAAAAAATAGAGAAATTATACACAACTACTAACGACCCATTGCTATTGTGCGAATGCGCAAGGGCGGCAAAAAATCTGGGATTCAAGCTTGAAAAAGAAACAGGACTTAACAAAATAAGCGATAAAAATGCACTTGAATTATTCAAAAGCTATTTTTAAGCTTCAATTTCATCATCCTTTTTTTCTTCCTTTTTAGGCTCAACAGGAGCTTTTGGTACAGACTCATCAAGCTTGATGTAATGAGCATCATCCCATCTTAAATCAATATATTTAATTTTTTGCTTGAATTTTTCGGCTTCAGGCAATATTGTTGCCACCCACTTTGCTCTTTTTAGTGCAGTGTCGTTAATTTCGCCAAATCTAATCAAGAACTTTTCAAGCTTTATATACACATCATTAGGATTTCTTAAGTCAATATATTCAACTCTTTGCCCACCGTATGTTTCAATTGCCTTGGTCAAACACAAAATCTCATCAACTCGCGATTTATTCCATTTTTCATAATCATCACCACGCACACCGTAAGTAACAATTTTATAGGTGTGAAACTTTGGACTAATGGGCATATATTCTCTATCTATAAACACACCATCCGTTGTAATAGCAGAAATCGGCTCAGCATTTAACGCAGGGGTAATTAAAAACACAGGTGTGCGTTCTTCAATAATTATATTAATCCTTGCAGGATGCCAAAGCCTTCTTATATAAACTTTTTTTATAGGTTGCAATTTTAAAAGGTTATTTTCTATTTCGGTTGTGTCAAGTCTGAAAATCTGCACATTTGGCAACTCTACCTGTCTTACAAGGTCAACTATCTTGTACTTTGGCGTGATAACGTTACCTTCAATTTTTATAACCCTGCCATCTGCAACAGCAAGCAAATCTTGATTTAAATACCATCCCGGGAGTTTTAACGCTTTTAAACCAAATACAGCAATGGCAACTATTAAAAACAGACGAAGAAGTATTCGAAAATTCCTAATAGCAGCTCGACGCGAGGCGATTAGTCTTCGCATTTTATTTGCCTTTAGGCGTCTTCTGTAATACTCTTGCCCCATTTAAAACTCCGCAGTCTTCAAAATTAACTCTACAAGACTATTATAATCTATTCCCATATGATTTGCCTGTGCAGGTAAATCACTTAAATCAGTCATCCCAGGGTTTGTATTAATTTCAAGGACATATGGTGTACCCTTGTAAACCAAAAAGTCAACACGCGCAAGCCCACTGCATTCGCACGCTTCAAAGGACTTTATGGCGATATTTTGAATTTCTTTTGTCATATTTTCATCAAAGTCAGCAGGCAAAATGAATTTAGTCAAGCCTTCTGTGTATTTTGCCTCATAATCATACCACTGAGTTTTTGTTTCAAAACCCAATATTGGTGTTGCAAAAGTTTCTATTTTTCCGTTTACTTCATGCTGCAAAACGCCAACAGTAGCACTTTTGCCTTGATAATATTCTTCTATCAATATTTTCTTATCTGACTTTTGCGCCAGTTTAAAAGCTTCTTTAAGCTCTTGAAGATTATCAACCTTACTCATGCCAATGCTTGAACCTTCTTTTACCGGCTTGACCATAAGGGGGTAATCAAGCCCATTCACACATTGCTCAAGCTCAGATTCATCGCTTACACAAACTGATGAAATTAAAGGAATTGCATGTGAGGCTAAAATATTTTTTGTAGTTTCTTTATCCATGCAAATTGCACTTGATTTTACTTTGCAACCCGTATATTTTATACCTGCAATCTCTAAAAGCCCCTGTATACAACCATCTTCACCATATCTGCCATGCAAAACGTTAAAGGCATATTCAAACTTGCCTTCATTTAAAGTTTGGGCAATATTTCTATCAACGTCAACCAATACTGCATTTTTATAGCCTAATTGGATTAGAGCGTTAAAAACATTTTTACCACTTCTTAAAGAAACATCACGTTCCGCTGACATTCCGCCACATAAAACAGCTATTTTAGACTCTTTATTTAATTTTTTTTCAATTGTTTCCATACTTCATCCTCAAACTCGCTAAACCGGCCTGCACGCACTATTTCGCACTCCAGCTCAATATTAAATTTTTCTTTTACACTATCATACATCTTCTTTAGTACATTTGTATAGTCACTTGATGTGCAATTGTGATAATTTATAACAAAATTACCATGGTTTTCCCATACGCCCGCATTACCAATATGAAAACCTTTTAGTCCACACTTATCAACAAGCATACCGGCGCTGAGTTTTTCACCATCAGGCAATACGGGGTTTTTAAAAACACTCCCTAAATTTGGCATTACAAGGCTTGGCTGAACTCTTTTCCTAAATTCAGTATTTTCATCCATTCTTTTTTTTATTAAATCTTTACTGATTTTTTTTAGCTGAAATTTTGCGCTTAATACGACATATCTGGGATATTGGTGTTTAACAATGGAATTTCTATACGAAAAAGCAAGTTCATCTTTTGAAAAAGTTAAAACCTTTTTTTCAATAGTATCATAAACTCTTGCACTAATTATGGTGTCTGAAATTGACTGTTCATGCGCTCCAGCGTTCATTGCAACAGCACCGCCCAAACTTGCTGGAATACCAATTAAAAATTCAAATCCGCTTAATGAATTATTATAAGCTTCAACTGCAAGCTTTTGAACTGACGCACCAGCTTGTACTTCTGCAACATCCTTGCGAAAAGATATTTCTGACATTTTTTTTGTGATTACAACAGGTTCTCTGACACCGAGTGATGAAAAAAGAGTATTTGAGCCCCAACCTAAAACATGTACTTTGTTATACATTTCTAAAATTGAACATATTTCAGTTTCATTTTTTGGAAAAAAAGCAATATCAGCAATTGAGGATATTTTTAGAGTATTAAAATTTTGCAATTGAAAATTTTTATAAAATTCAATGCTATTTTTTGAGCAAGTGCAATCCATTTAATACCTCGCCCATTTTTGTAATATCGCCCGCGCCAAAAGTAAAAACAATATCGTTTTTTTGAAGATTTGGAAGAATATTTTTTGCTGCTTGCTCAATATTGCCTTCAAAATATTGCGCTTTTGCCCCTAATTCATTTGCAAAATCACTTGGTGTTTTACCACCTTGAAATTTTTCACCTGCTGCATATACATCAAGCACAGCGACATAATGAGCATAATCAAAAGCATCTAAAAAATCATCGTAAAAGCCCTGAAATCTTGAATACCTGTGAGGCTGAAAAATCGCAACAATTCTACCATTTTTATAATTCTTAACAGCTTCAAGGGTAGCTTTTATTTCCTGAGGATGATGTGCATAATCATCAATCACTCTAATTGAATTAAATTCTGCTGATTTTTGAAAACGCCTGCCCATGCCCGAGAAAGTTTTAAAATAAGGTTTAATTACTTGAAAATCAACTCCGGCTTCTAAAAGCATAGAGGCAACGCCAAGGGCATTTGAGATATTATGCACCCCAGGAATTGAAAGCTCAATCTTGCCAACAAGAGTATTGTCTGCAGATAAATCAAAAGACGAACTCAACACATCAAGTTTTATGTTCTCAGCCCTATATTTTGCGCATTTATTCTCTATAGCATAACCAATAAAATTTTTAAAATCTGGATTACTTTTTACAAGTTCTAAATTGCCACAGTTATCAAGATTTATTAAAACTTTTGCGTCAGATTTAAGCGATTTTACAAGCGTAGCGAAAGTTTTTAAAACATCTTCTAAACCGTTTTTGTAAAAATCCAAATGATCCGCTTCAAGATTGTTAATCAACAAAAACTTTGGAGAATATTTAACAATTGTGCCATCACTCTCATCAAGTTCTGCGACAAAAAACGACGTATTTTTATCTTCACAGTCGCCGTTAGTATTGATTTCAGGTATTATACCACCTACAGCGTAAGCAGGCTTTAAACCGGCTTTTGACAGCAAATAAGCACACAAGCCACTTGTTGTAGTTTTTCCATGGGTGCCTGAAAAACCCATAAAACAAGGGTAATTATCCGAAATTATTTTTAGTAAATCAGAACGGTGAATAATCTTTAAATCTCTCTTTTTTGCCTCAATTAGTTCGGGATTATCATCTTTAATAGCGCTTGAAATAACTATAGTAGGATTTCCCACTATATTGCTTTCGCTATGATCGATGAATATCTTTGCGCCCATATCTTCAAGCTTTTTAACATATTTGCTCTTTGAAATATCAGAACCGCTGACTTTTTTCCCCTCGAGCAAAAGAATTTTTGCAAGCGCACTTTGACCAATACCACCAATTGCAATAAAGTGATAATCAGGCAAAAAACTCTCCATTACTTCTGACCTCCACAGCACTCACTCACTACTCCATGCTGAGTTTTGCCCCAGTCCATAGTTTTTTTGGTAAATATAATTTTAAATATTATGAACATTGCAATAGGGAACCATATTAAAACTATGTAAACAGCCGTAATTACAGCCTGCCAAACAGCTCTGAAAAATCCGTAATGAGAATATTTAATTAAAGAATAAATAAGTCCACAAGCAAAAAAGACAGCAGTACAGAACAACAAGAATATTGATGTTAAAATACTATCTTCATATCCTCGAACAAATTTAAATGCCTGTATAAATAGTTCAGCAATTAACCAAAAAGGTAATAGAAACTCTGAAATATAAGCTATAAGGTCAAAACCAACTCGCAATGACATATCTTTTGAGAAAAATACGTCTTTTACAAATTCCAAATATCTTCTAATGCTGCCTTCAACCCAGCGACGGCGTTGACGAATAAGCGCACTAAAGCAAATAACGCCTTCCTCATAAACAATTGCTTCCTGACAAAAACGGATATCCCAGCCTTTAATATGAAGCCTTGTTGACATATCTAAATCGTCGGTGATAGTATCATTATTCCAACCGTTAATATCCTCAAGCGCCTGTCTTTTAATTATTTCACCATTACCACGCAACTCAACAGCACCCTTTACTGCATCTCTGCCTATTTGCAAATAAGAATCAAAAACATATTCATTATATTGACAGGTAGTTAAAAAGTTTTGTTTTGCATTTATTATTGTTTTCCTCGCCTGAACTGCACCAACAGCTTCAGGCTCAAGTTTTGGCAAAAGTAGATTTATAAATTCAGGCTCGATTCTTGCATCAGCGTCGAAAACAAGTATAGCCTCACCTTTTGCAATTTTTAATGCGTCATTTAATACTGCCGATTTCCCCGGGAAAGCTGTTTTTTCTCGGATTAATGACTTAATTTTAGGATTTTTTAACTCAAGTTCTTTAATAATTTCAGCAGTATTATCTGTTGAGCGATCGTCAATCAAAATCAGCTCAAAGTCGCTATAATTAACATTTAAGATATTATTAACGGTATCTAAAATTACTTCATGCTCATTATGACAAGGAATCATAATAGAGATAAAAGGCTTATAATTGCATTCTTTGTTTTGAGGTTTTTTCCTTAGTTTACGCCTTTGATGTTTAATTGAAAGGTACATATAAAGCATATAAAGTGCCATAAAACATATTAGAAAGACAACCGCATATGACGTCCTAAAATAGTTTTGAAACACAACCAAAAAAGCTAATAAGCATGAAATTATAAGTAATAATGTTATTCTATCTTTCATAATCCCAAAAAATATAACTTCCTCAAAACAATTGTATCAAAAAATAATATTTAGTGCATGATTTATAAAAATATTTACAATCATAGTCTAAATACAGGATAAAATTGACAAAAAACAGGTTTAAAATGTATTTATAGGGTAAGTTTCAGAGGTGTTGATATGAATAATTCCGAAGTTTTTATCCCTCAAACTAATGGTGAGGTATCGGATTCACTAACGCAAAACTGGACCCCTCAAGCGTGTGAGTGTTATTCGATTAATTGCAATTGTAAAAAATGCTCAATTGAAATTTCAAAGTATTCTTTCGTGTGCCAAATGCCAAAAATTGTTGAAATGCTTTTAAAAACACACGGAAAACCGCATCAAAGCGCACTTTAACTACATTTCTTTAGTTTTATCCAAAAAAGTCTTAAGAGCCTCGTTTTTATTCTGTGGAGTATCGAGCGTGATTTTTCTATCTTCATCGGCGTTTAAATCTTCCAGAGTGACCATTGGCGCATAAAAGCGTCTGACAAACAGCAGCACGACAAAAATAACAACCGAACTGATTGCCACCGCCAGCATTACTTTAAGGAACATTTTTACCATTTTAGTAAGTTCCGAGCGGGTATCAGGCACAACCTTTTTTGTAAGCGCCACATTATCATTGGGTGAACTCTGAACATCATCAATAACTATTTGTCTTTGTTCACCCAATCCCATTTCTTCATTTAATTTATCAACATTATTTTCTTCTTCATCAACAGTATCAGTCGTTTGTGCAGAATCGTTTTGCACAACCTGAGTTTCTACCCCTGTTAAATCTTGTTCACCTTGCGCAAAAACAAGTGAATTTGATAAAATAAACAAAAATACAAATAAAGAAATTAATAACTTACGCATTTTTAACTTTCCTTGTTCTTCTTACTGTGCGCTTTGGTTTTACATTCTCAGCTTCCGTCTTATTTTCTTCAACAGCCTGATTTTCATCAGAATCTATTTCAGCCTTTTGCGCCTCTTTTTTCTGAGATTTTTTAGTTTTTCTTGAAACTTTTTTTGGTTTTTGAGTGTCTTTGCTCTGAGCTTCCTTTTGTTCTTCAGGATTTTGTACTGAAACTTCTTGTTTTATATCCTCAGAAACTTGATTTGCGTTTTCCTGAACTTGAGGAGCTTGTTCACTTGGCACTTCAACCTCAAATATTTTTCCGATTGCAGTTTCTATAATAACATCAGTTGGAGTTTCAGTTTGGATTTCTTCTAAAATATTTTGCGAATTATCTTCATTTTGCTTGTTAAAATCTTTATTGAATTTGTTTCTTTTATCTTTTTTATTAAACTTTTGCTGATTGTTGTTAGGCTTGGCGTCTGCATTAAAGTTTGAGGCAAAAGGCCCTTTTATCTTATTCATTTTAGCTCTTGCTTCGCCTTGCGCATTTGGTGTTTGGAATTTCAAATCTTCAATAACAAAGCCTTGTCCGCCACATTTATCGCATTTTTTAGTAAATATTTCAGCTAGTGACTGCCCTTGCCTGTGTCGGGTAAGCTCGACAAGACCTAAATCAGAAAGCTGACCAATTTGCGGTTTTGCCTTGTCTTGCTCTAATGCCAGCTCAAAATGCTCTAAAACTGCAAGCTTGTCCATTCTGGACACCATGTCGATAAAGTCAACAATTACCATACCGCCTATATTACGCAATTTTAACTGTCTTGCAATCTCATCTGCTGCCTGTAAATTGGTTTTTAAAATTGTTTCCGCTTGAGTAGCTGAACTTGTGAATTTACCGCTGTTAACATCAACAACTGTCAATGCTTCGGTTTGTTGTATAAACAAATACCCACCTAATGGCAAATTAACTTTTGTTTGCAATGCCGCATGGATTTCCTTATTTACGCCTGTTGCAACAAGCAGTGGCTCGTTACCCTTGTGCATAGAAACTTTTACATTCATATTCCAGTGTTGCAAAAGCTGTGTTGTGCGATGCAGCGCAAAAGGCGTATCAACAACAATTTCTTCCACATCTTCGCTACATGCTTCGCGAATTACTCTGTAAAGTAAATCCTGATCGCGATACAAAAGGCAAGGAGGATTTGCACTATCTGCAGCAGTAACAATTGAATTCCATTTTTCAAGTAATATTTCAATATCTTCTTGAATTTCAGCCTCAGATTGACCTTCAGCTTCTGTTCTTACAATTACGCCAACTCCTACGGGTTTTAGCAAGCTTACAATAGATTTTAATCTAGCTCTTTCTTTGTTAGAAACAATTTTTCTTGAAACATTGACACCCGTTTCATCAGGTAAAAGAACTAAAAATCTACCGGGCAAACTTAAAGATGTTGTTACCCTTGGCCCTTTGTGTCCGGTTGGCTCTTTTTCAACCTGAACAATAAGTTTTTGATTTGGTTTAACTTTGTCTTTCAAAGGCCCTTTACCTGCTATATCATTTGCGTGAATAAACGCCATTTTATCGCTCATGCCGACATCTAAAAATGCTGCCTCGATACTAGGCAAAACGTTATCTACGCGCGCAAGATAAACATCTCCCATAAGGACGTCACCTTTTGACACAAAAAATTCGTTTACCTTACCATTCTCAATAACTGCCGCTATGTTGTCTTTTTCAGAAATTACAATTTTTTTTGACATAAATAAATCCTTTAAATCTTATAAAACTTTTAGGTCTTTATCAAAAAAACACACTCTTTTCACATTAAACAGATAATTTTCTCCATATATTTTTTTCAAAAATTCATCCGCACGTAAAGAGGGGATATCAGCATCCTGACCTGTTTTTAAAACAAAAGTCAAACTGCCGTCTTTAAATTCAAGGGAATTTAAAGATTTTCGATAATTAATAACCTTATTTAAACCTTTTTTTGTTTTTCTTTCGATTAAAATTTCATCGCAAGATAAACATTTTTCTGTATTATACTCTATATCTTTAAAATTTAAAATACTCTCGTTTTTGTTGAGTATCGGTCTTGCCTCATATTTTGCCCACTGGATAAGAGTGTCTAATGGTGGCAATTTAGTCTGTATATCAGAAAAATCTATGTACTCGACCAGTTTTACATTTTTATTTGTATTGTTTTCAAAAATCTCTTTAAAATTATTTGGCAAGGGTTCGTAAGTTTGAAAATATACAAGCTCGCACTCACTTTCAATGAACAATGGCAAAGCAGGAGAAAAACCTGTTTTTGGAATTTTATTAAAACCTTCGGTTAAAACAAGTTTAAGCCCACACCTTCTGAGCGTTTTAATTATCAAATTTTGCCAATCAAGGTGCGAAATATACTTTAACTCGCCGTATTTAGTTAATTTTAGTCTGTATTTATGAACTTTTTGCTGCATTTTTTAATGCTTTAAACTTATCCTGAACCCTGAATTTAGAAGTATTTTCAAGGACTTTATCTAATATATCTTCTCTGTGCGAACGATTAAGTTCGCCCATTTTTTTAATGGTGTCTTTAATCTGAAGCGCACGCGCATCTTTAATCATTTGATTAAATGCGCAATCATTAATGTAACTCCTAGAAATTGGACTCTCCATAACAAAACTATAACATTTTTTATTTATATGGGCATGCGAAATTAAGAATTGTTACATAAATTTTCAAAATAATTTAAAACATCGTCAACATAAAAACGATTTTTAGAAGAAAAAGGCAGTGCATCAACACCAAAATATTTTTTTATTTCTGAAATTTTCTTTGAAATATCATTTCTTGAAATGTAGTCACATTTTGAAAGTATTACAAAATTTGAAATATCATTTATTTTCAACCACTCATGCATTTGAAAATCGTTTTTTTGAATTTCATGTCGAGCGTCAATGAATTGAACACAACTTGTTAAGTTTTCGCGCTTTAGCAAATACTCCTCAAGATTTTTTTGCCACTGCGCTTGCTCAACTTTAGAAACTTTTGCAAACCCATACCCAGGCAAATCTGCGATTATAAATGGTTTTGATGTTGTATCTATTTCAAAAAGGTTAATTAACCTTGTTTTTCCGGGGGTATTGGATGTTTTTGCAAGACTTTTGTTATTGCAAATAGTGTTTATAAAAGTAGATTTACCTACATTAGAACGACCCAAAAGCGCAAATTCGCACAAATTACTTTGTGGGCACAGCTTAAGATTTGGTGAGCTTAGTAAAAAATTCGCTTTCTTTATTTTCATAGCTTGCTGTTCTCAATTCGTTAAGTCTTTTTTTATAAACAACTGCTGATAAAAGATTATAAACATTATCATTATTTACAACATTAACTTGAACAGTATCATCCATAATCTCAACATTTACAGATTTTGTACTTACAAAATCCGACTTTAAGTTTGCAATTTGAATAATTTTTGAGCGCAAAATTCCCAAAGGCTGTGAAATAAAGTCTTCAAATGATTTTAGGATGACATTTCTCATAAGTTGTTTTTATTATAGCAAATAATTTGCTTTTTTGTATAATAGATTAAGAGAGTTTAATAAAGGATAAAAAATATGTACCATGAAATAAATCAGCTGCACTATGGAATAGCAATTGAAAGAGAAGAAACTTTATTTAAAGATAAATCTGAATTTCAGGATGTTGAAATTTTCAAAAGCAAAGGCTTAGGCAATGTTTTAACACTTGACGGTCTTATGATGACAACCGAGCGTGACGAGTTTTTCTACCATGAAATGATTTCTCATATACCGCTTATTGCACACAAAAACCCTGAAAATATTTTAGTCATAGGCGGTGGAGATGGCGGAACGGTAAGAGAAGTTTTAAAACATAACTCAGTAAAAAGTGTTGAAATGTGCGAAATTGACGGTATGGTAATTGAAGCAAGCAAAAAGTTTTTACCGACAATTGCCTGCAAATTGGATGACCCAAAAGTTAAGGTATATGTAGAAGATGCCATCGAGTTTATTAAAAACAAAAAAAATTGCTACGATGTTGTGTTAATTGATTCTACTGACCCAATGGGCCCAGGAGAAGGCTTATTTACGGAAGAATTTTACACAAATGTTAAAAATTCACTGCGCGAAGGCGGAATTGTAGTACCACAGTCAGAATCGCCATTTGCAAATGTAGTTGAAATGGGTAAAATGTATAAACTTTTAAGAAAAGTGTTTAAAAATGTTGCCCCATACTGTGGCCCAATTCCAACATACCCTGGCGGATACTGGTCATGGGCATTTTGCTCTGATGAAGTTGAAGCACCACACTGCCACAAAAAAGTGGACAAGCAAAGGGCAGATGAAATTTCAAAACTTTGCAAAATTTATAATGCAAGAATGCAAACAGCGGTTTTTGATGTTCCAAATTTTGTAAAAGAAATTGCGCTTGGTGAGTAGCTTGAAAGACATTATTTGTAAAAAAATAAAAAACGGACTTAAGGGGGAAATAACAATTCCCCCTGACAAATCTATATCACACAGAAGTTTAATTTTTGGCGCTCAAACAGGCGGCAAAATTAAAATTTCAAATTTTTCTTTTGGCGCAGACTGCAGGGCGACTTTAGAAATTATAAAAGCGCTTGGCTGCGAAGTTAATTTTATTGACGATAGAACACTTATTCTAAATTCACCAAAAGAGTTTTCTATGCCCTCAAAAGTGCTGGATTGCGGTAACTCAGGCACCTCAATGCGACTGTTGGCAGGCATGCTTGCGGCACAAAATTTTAAAAGCGTGCTTATTGGAGATGAAAGCCTCTCAAAGCGCCCAATGAAAAGAGTTATTGAACCCTTAAGTTTAATGGGCGCAAAGATAAAATCGAATAATTTTAAAGCGCCGCTTGAAATTGAAGGCGCAAAATTAAACCCAATTGAGTACTTTAGCCCAATTGCCTCAGCTCAAGTTAAGTCTTGCATACTACTTGCAGGCCTAAACACCAATGGCATAACTACAGTTTATGAAAAAACACTCTCGCGCGACCACTCAGAACGTATGTTTAAATATCTTGAAGCACAAATTGAAACAGGGCAAGATAAAAACGGTTTTTATACAAAGATTCAAAAGTCAAAACTAGTGCCAAAAGACATAGAAATTGCAGGCGACATATCTTCAGCAGCGTTTTTTATGGTTATGGCAGCAATTGTTCCCGATAGCGAAATAATTATAAAAAGTGTTGGACTAAACCCAACGCGCACGGGAATTTTAGATGTATTTGACAAAATGAATGTTAATTATGAAATTCTTGACAAAAAAATTATTTCAAATGAGGAAGTTGGCGACATTAAAGTTTGTTACAGTCCCGATATGATTGGTTGCGAAATTTCAGGAGAAATTATACCACGATTGATTGACGAGTTGCCAATTATTGCAGTGCTTGCTGCTCGTGCAAAAGGGCAAACAATAGTCAAAGACGCACAGGATTTAAGAAATAAAGAATCTGACAGAATAAGCGCGCTTAGTGAAGGGCTTAAAAAAATCGGTGTAGAAATAGAAGAAAAACAAGACGGATTTATAATTAATGGCAACAAAAAAGATTTAGTTGGCAACTGCGAGCTTGAAACACATTTAGACCACAGACTGGCAATGAGTTATTTTGTTGCAGGACTTGTTTGTAAAAATGAGATAAAAATTAAGAACTTCAACTGGATAAATACATCATTTCCTGAATTTTTAAATCTTTTTAATAAAATCTCACCTTAGAGCAATTTTTTACATTCACATGTTTTATTGCGGTATGGAACAAATAAATTCAAGATATATTACATATTCAAAACAGCCGCCAACACAAGAAAAAACAACAAAATTAAAGCTCTTTTATACAAATGACTGGCATGGGCAAACCGACAACTTAGGTGGCGTCTTAAGTGGTTCGCTTTACTTTGACTCCGCAACAAAAGGCGGCAACTTTGATACACTTAAGCTTATGGCAGGTGATAGCTGGTCGGGCGCAAATACAAAGAAAAATAATCTTATATTAAATTTAATGAATTACATGGGCATTGATGCCAGCACAATTGGCAATCACGAATTGGACAACGGTAGTAAAAATCTAAAAAATGCAATTAAAAATTCAAAAAATACGAAATTTATTTCATCAAACCTGAAAACTACACAGGGTCATAACATAGATGGTGTGGCAAATTCAATAATAAAAGAGGAAAATGGCAATAAATACGGTATCATAGGCTTATCACCACTTGATTTAAAAACCGTCGTTTCGATTGATAAAGTTTCCGATGTGGTTGTAGAAAATTTCGAACAAACGGTAAAATCAGCACAAACGGAAATTGATAAATTAAAATCACAAGGCGTAAATAAAATTATTATACTTTCACACATTGGCAAAGACCTAGACGAAAAGCTTGCAGGACAACTTGATGGGGTCGATATTATTGTTGGCGGTCACTCACATGACAAAATTGAAGGTGCAAAAGAAGGCGAAAACCTTGTTAGAAGCAAATCGGGTGAACCGGTAATAATACTTCAAGCAGGACAAAATGCAGAAAATTACGGTATTTTAAATGCAGAATTTGATGTTAACGGCATATTAAAGAGCGTTTCAAACACTGTTGTTGCGACAAGTAAAAAGAAAAATTCCGTAATTGAGAGCATAAAAGACGGCGAAATCGGCGCTTCACCACAAATAGGAAGAATAAAAGAAATAGACCCAATGCCAGAAAACAGAAGAATTGCACCATGCGCCTGGACAGCACAAATGGCCGATTCAATGAAGGCAGCACTAGGTACAGACATTGCAGTAATTAATAGCGCAAATGCAAGAAAAGTACCACAAGCGGGAAAATTAACCGAAGCAGATGTAGAAGAATCAGCACCAATGAAAAATGAGCTCATCAAAACTCAAATGAGTGAAGAACAAATCGTAAGTGCTATAAAAAATGCATCTGAGCGCACAATGAGCGCAGTTGACGGATACCCAGGACTACTGCAATTCAGTGGCTTAAACTATACAATTGACACAAATGGAAAATTATTATCAATAAGCTTTGTAGGAAAAGACGGCCAAGAAGTAATAATTGACTCAAACAATCCTTCGAAAACCAAAATGTACACCATAGCACTTGACAGCTTCGTAGCCAATGGCAAAGAGTATCCCGAAATGGTACCAAAAGGGCAAGTTGAAAAATTTGACTACGACAAAGATATTACATTGATAAACTACATTAAGAACCGTCAGGATAAAGATAATTTAGTAATTAAAGACGATGGCAGACTGAGAATAGTACAAACATCAGAGCCCCGACGACAAAGCAGTAATACGAGAAACATTTAAGGGTAACTTTGCCCAAAAGTTTCATAAAATATTTTACGCACAGATAACCAACAACAAAGGACGTTAAAAAACCCCAAAACATCGCTTTGTAGTTAAAACTTGCCATTTGTGAAAAGTCCATTTCAAGCAAAGGGTATGCCATTGACGCGCCTAAAATTACAGGAATGCTCATTAAAAATGAAAATCTTGCTGCCTTAACTCTGTCCATTCCCAAAAACACTTGAGTTGCAATGGTTAAACCGGAACGAGAAAGCCCGGGGAAAACTGCAAGACCTTGAGCAAGCCCAGTCCAAAGTGCTGTTTTTAAATTCATATCTTTATTTTTAGACTTTAATTTTTCGCTAAAATAAAGTATAAAACCTGTTAATATTAAAAACAAACTAACAATTTTAGGATTTTCAACAAGAGCATGTGTAGGCTCTTTTAAAATCAGCGCAACAATACAAGTGATAGGAGTTGCAGCAAGTATAAAAACTGCTGTTTTAAAGTCGGGATTTGTGTAATCTTTATTTTTAAGACCGAGAAAAAAAGCCTTAATAATTTCAATAATATCTTTTCTAAAGAAAATTAAAACCGCAAGAAGCGTTGCCAAATGCACCATTATGTCAAAAAATATTTCTTGTGAGCCAACTTCATTTAAAAATTGCGAACCTGTTGCAATTTTATAAATTGACTGCGCAAAAACAATGTGTGCCGAACTTGAAATAGGCAAAAACTCACTAATACCCTGTACTGCGCCAACAAAAACTGCTTGCAATATTTGCATATTCTACTCCCAATAAGATGCCCTTGATGTAGGCGTTTCCCAAACATTAACACGGGAAACTCCGCTAAAATACTCTTTCACTCTTTGATAAATAAATTTAGAAATTATTTCAGAACTTGGCGAAACATCTTTAAATTCTGGCAATTCATTTATATCAGTATGGTCAAGATAATCAATAATTTCATTAACAGTCTTTTTTAATATTTTAAAATCAACCAAAATATTTGATTTATCAAGACTTTCACCTTGAATATAAACTTCAACTTTCCAATTGTGCCCATGCTGATTTTCGCAATTACCTTTGTAATTGAGCAAATGATGAGCTGCCGAAAAACTTGTTTCAATCTTTACTTCAAACATAAAATTATTTTAACACCAACATGGAGCATGTAAAACAGCACCCCCTAAAAATTAGGGGGTGCTAATATGTTTCTAAAAATTAACCTTTGATCTGATTCATTACTTCTTCAGCGAAGTTATCTTGTCTTTTTTCTAGGCCTTCACCTAAAACAAATCTATCAAATCTAACGATCGATAATTTACCTTTGATTAACTGTTCAATTGTTTCATCAGGGTTTTTAACAAATGGTTGTTCCAAAAGAACCTTGTGAGCCATTTGTTTGTTAACACGTCCTTCAACAATTTTTGCTCTGATTGCTTCGGGTTTGTTTGCAAGGTCTTCTTTGCCCATTTCAATCCTTGTTTCTTCATCGATTACAGATTGAGGAATTTGATCTCTGGAAACAAATTCGGGAGCTGATGAAGCTATGTGCAAGCAAATGTCTTTTGCAATTGTTTTTGTTTCATCTGTACATGCGCCTTCGCATTTTGTTTCAAGTAAAACACCGATTTTGCCGTTGTGTATGTATGTAGAAACGCAGCAGGGTGCTTCGTAGCGAACAAATCTCCTGATTGTAATTTTTTCGCCGATTTTTGCAATTTGTTCTTTAATTACATCGTCGATTTTCTTTTTGCAAACGGGGCAATCCATTTCAAGCATTTCTTCAACGGATTTCGGGTTTAATTTTGCAACTGCTTGAGCCATCATATTTGCAAGGTCTTTGAAGTTTTCATTTTTTGCAACAAAGTCTGTTTCGCAGTTCATTTCAACCATTGCGCCGACTTTATCTTCGATAAATGAAGCAACAGCACCTTCTGCAGCGATTCTGCCCATTTTTTTATCAGCAGAAGCAATACCTTTTTGTCTTAGTATTTCTGCTGCTTTATCCATATCACCTTGAGCTTCAACAAGAGCTTTTTTAGCATCCATCATACCTGCGCCTGTTTTATCTCTGAGTTCTTTTACCATAGAGGCTTTTATTTCCATAGTTATACTCCTTTTTTATTCAGCTGTAACATTAGCATCTGCTGCTTCGATTTTTTCAATTTTTTTACCTTCAGCAGCTTTATTTTGTCTTAGTTCTTTACCTTCTAAAATTGCATCAGCAAGTTTTGAAGCTACAAGTTTAATTGAGCGCAAAGCGTCATCATTACCTGGGATAATATAGTCAATACCATCAGGATCAGCATTTGTATCAGCAAGGCAAATAACAGGGATGTTTAATTTGTTAGCTTCCTGAATTGCGATTAATTCTTTCTTTTGGTCAACAACAAAAAGCATATCAGGCATACCTTTCATCTCTTTGATACCGCCTAATGTTTTAGAAAGTTTTGCAAGTTGTCTGTTCAATTGAGCAACTTCTTTTTTAGGTAATTTTTGAGCATGACCTGATTCCATAAAAGATTCAAGTTCTCTTAATTTGTTAACTCTGCCTCTGATTGTTTCAAAGTTAGTCATCATACCGCCTAACCATCTGCGGTTAACATAATATGCGCCTGCGCGAGTTGCTTCTTGAGCTATAACATCCATTGCTTGTTTTTTTGTACCTACAAAAAGAATATTTCTGCCTCTTGCAGCCATTTCTCTAACTGCTTCATAGGCTTCATCTAATTTGTCTGATGTTTTTCTTAAATCAAGAATATAAATACCGTTTTTAGCACCAAAAATAAATGGTTTCATTTTTGGGTTCCATTTTTGTGTTTGGTGTCCAAAGTGTACACCTGCATCTAGTAATTCAACTAATGTTGCTACTGCCATAGTTTTTGTCCTTTCAATTTTTACCACTCAAGGTTTAATTTTCTACCCCTATTGGCGCGGGCTGGTATAACTACCATACGAATTTAAAATAAACCTTACAATAAAAGGTTAATATAAACAAAAAAAATAATCAACTAATAAGGATGATGACAGGCAACGGAAGAATTTGAAATATTTTTAATCTCAGGCATTTTAGAAGTGCAAAAATCATCTGCTCTCTCGCACCTTGGATTAAATTGACAGCCTTGAATATACTCAGTTACTGGCGCAGGCTGACCTTTTATATTTTTTAATTTTTTACCCTTTTTAACTGGCAGAGCCTCAATAAGAGCTTTAGTATAAGGATGATGAGGATTTTTAAAAAGCTCACTCGTATCTGCACGCTCGACAATGCTACCTAAATACATAATAGAAATATCATCACTGTATTGAGCAACAACACCTAAATCATGGGTAATTAAAATAATTGTTTTGCCTTGTTCTTTTATTTTTTTCAGTAATTTTAAAATCTGCGCCTGTATAGTAACATCAAGCGCTGTTGTAGGTTCATCTGCTATTAAAATATCAGCTTTTGCAGCAAGTGCCATTGCAATTACAACTCTTTGCTTCATTCCTCCCGAAAGCTCATGCGGATACGCTTTAATCCTGTTTTTAGCGTCTTTAAACTCAACACTTTCAAGTGTTTCAATGACAACTTTTAAAGCCTCGTTCTTTGTAATATCATTATGCAACATTACAACCTCTAAAAGCTGATTTTCAATTGTATACAAAGGATTTAGGCTTGTCATAGGGTCTTGCGGAATAAGGGCGATTTTTCTACCCCTTATTTGGCGCATTTGTTTTTCGCTGTAATCAAGAATGTTGTCGTTTTCAAAAATAATTTTGCCCCCCAAAACCTTTGCGTCTTTAGGAAGCAATTTTAAAACACTCATAACACTCATGGTTTTACCACAACCTGATTCGCCGACAATAGCGTGAATTTTACCCTTGAAAAATGAAAAATTGACATTTTTTAAAATAGGGTATGTAATATTGTCAATTTCAATTCCAAGAGAAAAGTTTTTAATTTCAAGTATTGGTTTTTCTTGCATAGAAAAATTATATCACATTGCAAAAAAGATATAATCGCACTTTGTCTAATTTATTTTGCGACTGGCTCTTTAGGTTGATTTTGTATAGCATTGCGACGTTTTTTTCTGCGCATTAAATCAACAAATGCCTCAAGACGGGTAATGTAACCTGCTTTTCCAGTTTGTTCATCCATTATTAAACTTAAAATTGGCAAGTTAACATCTTCACGCATTTTTGGGAAAATATTTTGTGACATAATTTCAGGCATGCAAGTGAAAGGCGATACGTGAATAAGTCCATCTGTGCCTTTTTCTTGAGCATACATAACATCGCTAATGCACTCAAGAGCATCACCACCAATATCACGCATTAAATATGGTTTTGCCATTCTATAAGCACGCTCTAAATGAGTTTCGCCACGCTTGCACATTTTTGGAATAATAGCATCTTTTAGAAAACCGCTAACAGTAAGACTGCGGCGCACTTGCACACCTAATTTACCCAGTTCGCGCTCTATATTTTGATTAGAAAAACTGTCTAAAACAAGAAAAATCTCGCCGGTTAAATCTACCCTCAAAACATCTCTATTAGGGTCAATTTTAACATTTGAAATTTCAGATAAGCCTTTTTTTAAAGCTTTTTTTAATTCATGTGAGGTGTTCGCCTCCATAATGTACTTCAGCGCACGCTTATGAGCTTTTTCGCTGTCACCAAAGTTTATTTCACGCGCTCTATGGTAAGATAGAAAACTTTGCAATTCATCCATTGCAAAAACTTTTCTAACAGCAATATTTATAGCGCGGATAATTCTTACAATATCTTTTGAACCGGTAAGATTAACTAAAAAATCATACATTCCGCGAAAGCCATCATACAGTGAAAGCTCGATATAGTTTGCATGATAGCCCATATCTTCAAGCACACCTTTAATGCTTTTTCCATATTCACCAAGCCTGCAAATCCCGGGGGAAGAAATCATTGCAACATAATCCGCCCCACCTTCAATTGCTTCAATAAAATTGCCCAATATAAGCTTATAAGGCAAGCAAATAGCCTCAGGAGAATTTTTTGTACCCAATGATAGGGTTTTTTTACTTGTATAAGGAGGGATATAAGGCTCAATGCCCATTTTTTTTAACGCTGCCGCCCAAGCAATGTAAATTGTTCCCATGTGAGGGAATGCAACTTTTATTTTTTTGTCTTTATTTTCGCTCATAAGATTATTGTTGCACAAAAAAAGAAAAAGGAAACAAAAAAAGCGGATGAAATTCATCCGCTTTTTAAAACTTATAAAAGCTTTACTATTTCAATTCAACAGTAGCGCCTGCTTCTTCAAGTTTTTTCTTCATTTCAGCAGCTTCTTCTTTTTTAACGTTTTCTTTAATTGGTTTAGGTGCGCCATCAACTAGATCTTTAGCTTCTTTTAAGCCAAGGCCGGTGATTTCACGAACGATTTTAAGTACCGGAATTTTGTTAGCACCAGCTGATGCTAATACAACTGTTACTTCAGAAGCTTCTTCGGCACCTGCTTCTGCTGCACCTGCTGCTGGAGCTGCTGCTGCAACTGCTACAGGAGCTGCTGCAGATACGCCAAATTTTTCTTCCATAGCTTTTACTAATTCAGCTGCTTCGATAAGAGTTAATTTTTCAATAGATTCTAAAATTGTTTCTACGTTGCTCATTTTTTTATCCTTTCAATAATAATTTAGTGTTTACAATTAATTGTTTACGCTTTTTGCTTTGCAACAGCGTCAATTGCTCTAACTAACGCGCTCATAACACCATTTACGCTGTAAACAATGCCAGAAACAGGTGAGTTGATAGAGCCAAGAATTTTTGCGTAAAGTTCTTCTTTTGAAGGCATTTTTGCAAGTTGTTGTGCTTCTTGTGCGCTTAATAATTTACCATCCAAAACAGCACCGGTGATTTCACCTTTTTTGTTTTCTTTGATAAATTTAGCTACAACTTTAGCTGCGCTTACTTCATCGCCAAAACCAAAAGCAATAGCTTTAGGGCCTTGAAGCAAGCTTTCTACAACTTCAAAGTCAGTGCCTTTAGAAGCAATTTTACACAATGTGTTTTTTGTAACGGTGTAATCGGCATTTTGTTTTTGCAATTCGCGGCGAAGTTCAGTAATTTCTTCAACAGAAAGACCTCTGTAATCAGTAATAACTGCAACTTTAGCTTGCTCAAACTGCTTTTTAAAATATTCGATTTTCTCGTTCTTAAAAGCCTTTGTTGACATTTATTGTGCTCCTTTCTAAAGGGTATGCGCAAATACTAAAAAGTTTTGCGACTATGTACACGCAAAACAATAACAAAAGAGCATATTAAACTTTTCTGTTACCTAGGTCGGATATTAAGCCAAGGCACCGACTGTCTTGGGTACAAAACAACTTTACATTAAAAAAAACCTACAGTCAACAATAAATGTTAAAATTGTAAAGTTGGTATATAGCAATATATATAAGTATATACAGACATTATTAAAAAAATATATTAAAATTTTGTAAAATAATAATGACAAATGAACTTTTTTTGTTATTATATTTACTCTGGTAGACAAGATGGAAAACATAAAACAAAAAATTGAAAAGAACGCTAAGTTGAGGAGCTATCTTGACCTTATAAATAAAATAGCCAAGGTAGAATACAAAAGCGTATCTTCACAACATTTAATTGAATTTGACGAACTTATTAACATTGGCATACAGACAGTAAATATACTGTGTTCAGAAGAAAAAAAGGATTTATATAACGACTCTTATATATCAACTGCCATAAAGTGGGCAATTAGAAACGAGTTGAGGCGTCGTTATCGTTGGCACGGTGTAAAACAAAATACAACCAAAGAACAGGCAAACGAGATAAGAGAAGCCATATATAAAACTATAATCTCAACGGATGACATGCTGGAAAATGATGTACCTTTTGAAGTGAAGGATGCAAGAAAAAATCCTGAAGAATCATACGAGTTTCAACAGATTTCAAACGCAATTAAAAAAGCTATTTCTAATTTACCAAGGCGCGAAAGAGAACTTATTGAGTCAAAGTTTTTCCAAGAAAAAAAACTGCACGAATTATCTGACGAGTTTTCAATTTCTCCTTCAAGGATTTCAAGAATAATAAAAACCGGTTTAGATAAAATTAAAGACGAGTTAATAAACAGCGACATTATCTAAAGTTATATAAAAAATAAAAAACCCGCAAACAGCGGGTTTTATGGTGCCCTGGGCCAGACTTGAACTGGCACGAGGTTATTAGCCCCATTGGATTTTAAGTCCAACGTGTCTACCGATTCCACCACCAGGGCTTAAGCTCATTCGAGCTTTTTTATTCTAATATAAAAATATTTTATTGTCTAGCTGTTTTTTTCAATTAACTCATTAATTTCTGCAACCATTTGTTCAGGGTCAACACCATGAACTTTAGCACCAGCTTCCAAGTTTTCAAATCTTGCAGCAGCGCAACCAATGCAGCCTAGACCGTATTTTGCAAAAACTTCCAAACTTTCAGGATGATTTTGCACAATCTCTATAATTCCCATTTCTTTTGTAACTTTACCCATTAATATTGCCTTTTCTTATCTGATTATTAATATTTTACTATGAAATATCAAAATTTTGCAACTCGAAATTTTATTGGATTAAAAACCTTACAAAAAGAATTCTTGCGCTCAAGTTTTACCTTCAGAGAGCATAAAATCAGTCTGTGCGAGATTTTAAATACGATAATTCTTGATATTAAAGAAATCAAAAACTATATACAAAATGACTACTGATCAGACTCAAAGTTGTTTTTCAACATTTTTTCAAAGTCAGATGGTTTTATGTCTTTTATAAAGTTTTTGAACTCTGCAGCTTCTTCTTCATCCTTTTGAGTATCTGTTGAAACAACACCAGAAGCCAAAACTGCCTCAGTAACATAAATCGGCACTTCTGCTCTAATTGCTATAGCAATAGCGTCAGAGGGTCTGGCGTCAATTTGCGCTTCTTTATCAAGATTTGAATTATACAGATAAATTGTTGAAAAATATGTCTGCTCATCAACATCATTTATCTCAATTTTTGTAATCTCATAACCTGTTGACTCGGAAAAACTTAAAAATAAATCATGGGTCATAGGTCTTGTTGATGGTATATTTTCAATTTTTCTAATAATAGAGCTGGCTTCGGCAGACCCAATCCAAATAGGCAAAGCACGCCTGTTTTCAAGGTCATTTAATACAACTATAGGTGAACCGCTTCTGGTATCAAGTGCAATTCCCATAACTCTCATTTCAATCATAAAAAATACTCCTTATACAAGGAGTATTATACAATTAAAATATTTTTTTGGCATATTTATTTATAAAATTCGGTATGTATTAAACCTCCTGTTTCATCTTTGCCTCTTTGCATAAAATCGCGCTCGTCTGAATACTTTTCGTTATACTTGTCTTCAACATCTGAGCGAATATCCTCAGGTAAACTCATGATATAAGTTAAAACTTTTTCATCTGTTCCTGGGCCATTTACAGCTTGCCTGAACAAACTCATGCAATTTCTTATATATTTTTGGTACTCAACAGAATCTTTGTCCATATTTTCATATTTTTCATATGATTCTAACTTTGTTTTGGTTTCTTTTGATTTACCACCCAATTTTGCAAGTGCATAACCTTCAAGAACATCTTCAGTAGAACCTGAGGTTTCACTTCTTATTATGTCAAAAATATCATAACCTTGATTTGTTAGTTCTTCTTGAACTGCTTTCATAAGCTTGGGTGATAAGTTTTCATCAGATAAAACATCCACTAAAGATTTTTCATCTGTACCAGACATTCTTACGCTGGCGTCAAGTATATCTTCTACTGCATTATATATAGCAATTTGTTCTTCTTCGGTATACTCAACCTCAGACTCAGCTTCTTCGCCGGTTTCATCTACGTTTCCGTCATCTTCAGTTTCATCTACATTATCTTCTTCGCCGGTTTCATCTACGTTTCCGTCATCTTCAGTTTCATCTACATTATCTTCTTCGCCGGTTTCATCAGCCTCTGAAATACTAGCAAAGAAATTATCCAAAACTTTATTATATGGTGCAGAATAATCTATGCCATCAAACAAAGAGGAAGCATTTTCGTAACCTGCAAACGCATTTATATTAGACATGTAATTTTGCACTGAAGAATTATTATTTGCAGTGCTTGAATTGTTATCAAACACGCTATCATAAGCAGTTGAATAATCAGTATTTAAATTTGATAATGAATTTGAATAATTACCAAAAATACTTACATTAGAATCGTCTTGCGACAATGCAATTAAACTATTTTGCCCATTTGAACCCGTAGATTCGTTTACCTTGTCAATATAGGTATTAAAAGATGTAAATCCGTAATTTGATGACATTAATCTCTCCTTGGTTATTTTCCTCGTATATAAATAAAAAAAATTTACATTAAAAAATTGATACAAAAATGATAAAAAATTTCAAAATAGGCTTCTAGTCTTACATGCTACATTTACAAATCTTGACAAAAATACACCACTCATTTTTGAGTGATGTATTAAAGCACTTGAGCAAAACTTTAAATTTATAATACTATAAGCCTTCTATTGTACCTGCCTTTTCAAGCTTATTATACAGACCTGCCGCTCTAATTTCAGACTCATCAAAACCGGCCTTATAAGCATCTTGCAAATTTAAAATTTCTTTATTATTTACTTTGTTTTTTAATACAGTATTTCTTTGCACCTGCGTTTTTGCTACCTTGCCATTAGAATTATAAACTTTTTTCCTTTGTTTTCCTGTTAAAATATTTTCTTGCACGGTATTTTCTGCAGCCTGCTCAGTGGTTTCCTTGGATGCATCTTTAATAGTTTGCTCACCAGCCTTCTTTGTAGCATTTTCTGCAGCCTGCTCAGTTGATTTATTACTTGCTTCTTCAAAAAATTCACTTGCAGCTTTTGAAGAACCCGCACTTTTATTGACCTTAAGGGCAGTTAGACCCGATGCAACACCGCCAACTACACCACCGGTTGCTGCACCTCCTATAGTACCTGTTAACGTGGCACCAGTTAAGCCACCAACACTGAATTCTTCTCCATCAAATACAGCATCTGCAACATAATTTGTAGCACCCATAACGCCACCATCTATTGCACCTGCTTTAGCACCTGCTTTTGCACCTTCAAGAGCTACCTGCTTAATTGCAACTTTGCCACCTTCTTTTGCTAAATTAATACCAGTACTACCAATACCTGCCGTTGCAACAGTAACAGCAGAGCCAACAGCGCCAGTTAAACCATCTTTTGTAAAGTCTTTTAATTTATAATCCCCCTTGACATCGTTTGTAGCTTTATCCGATGCCTTAACACCTACTTTTATCGCAGCACCTGCAGCTGTACCAATAGCTAAAGTTGCACCAAAGCTAAACGGTGAAAATACAGCGCCAAGCGCAACCGCTAAGCCTGATGTCACGTTTGCAAAAGTATCAACAAATGAGCCTTGTTTTTGAGAATATGTATTTAATTTTTCAACAGCTTCTTCGTACGATACTTCGCCGTTTTCCGCTTTATCTAAAACATCCTCTACTGCATCTGAACCGTTGCTGTGTCCAAAGAAATTTTTAACACCATTCCAAGCCTTACCAAGCCAACCTTGCTCATCTTCGACTTGCTCATAAGCTTCTCGCAATTCTTCCATTTGCTCCTCAGTTGCAATTGTTTCTTCTTCAGCAGTTCCGCCTTCTTCAGCTCCCTCAGTACCCACAGCTCCTTCAGTTCCTTCGGTATCCTCGCTGTTATTTTCTCCATCAACGCTTTGTCCGTCACCATCGGTTTCTTCAGTAGAATTACTGCTGCCATCAAACAAATCGGAGTACTTTTCAATTAAATCATCGTACGCATGGGAATAATCGACATTTGGAAAAAGAAATTCATTTTCGTCAATATTTGAAATTTTATTTTGAATCATATTACTAATGCGGTCTGGATTTCTATACGCAGCAAACATATCGTACTTGCTATAATTAGAAGTCATGTAATTCACTCTCCCTAAATAAAATACGTGATAAATTTATAAAAAATAACATTCAAAAAAAATTGACAAAAAATGACAAACAATGGAATAAAAAAGCATAAATGTTATATATCAAAGAAATATAAACTTTACAAACTTAACATTTATGCAATTTTGACTTTAAAAATGTTTTTATTAATACATAGTTAGTGTGTGGAATAGAAGAAGTGAATATAGAAAGAATTTTTGCTGCGCAAAATATTAACTGCGCAGACAAAATAAAACTTAGACAAAATTTTTACCATAATAACTCAATAGCACAGGATACATTTTGCAAAAAAGCACCAATTAGAGTCCGTTTGCAAAACCCTATTTATCTAATTGCCGATGATTATCTGGCACAAGCTATGCCATCGCAACTTATCGGCAAATACTCAAATGCGCAGCTTTTAAAAGAAATAATGAGGCAAAATCCAAATCTTGCTGCTCAAATTGATGCAAAAGCAAGAAATGTAGAAATATGTCCAAAAAATGTAACTTCAGAAATAAATGGCCACTTTATACCAACGTACAGAACTGCATTTAAAATTATGCAAAATTCCGGAGAAAATTTTACACAAGAAAACTACATGACAATGAAAAAAGCAGCGCTGCTGCACGATATAGGAAAAGCATATATACCTGAGAAAATATTAAACAAAAAAGGGAAACTTAACGCAAGCGAAAGAGAAGTTGTAGACAGACATGCAGCCCTGAGCTATGAAATATTAAAAAATGCAGGTGCAAAAGGGCAAATGCTAAATTTAGTTAAAAATCATCATGCATATGACAAAAATAATCCCTCAATGGTGCAAATCTTACAAATAGCAGACATTTGGAGCGCGCTAAAACAAAAAAGGGCTTATAAAGAAGCTTTCTCAGACGCAACGGCAATGGCAATATTAAAAGAAAGAGCACAAAATGGCGATTTTAATGACAAATATATCAATTTAATTACATCGTAACAAAAGCCCACTTGTACATATCTTCCTTGGTAATTGAAAGAGAAAAACAAAAACTATAAACTTATTCATTATTACAAGGAGGACAGGTTTAATGAAATTTGAGGATTTTCTATACACACAAGAGGGTGCTGACTTATTTGAAAAAACAGAAGGATTAGACAAAGTTTTATCAAGTGGAGTTATGACAGGCAGTGAAGGACTTGGCATACGCCTTAGCGAAAAAACATCACCTGAAGTTAAAATCAAGGAAAAAAGCGGTTGTGAACATAAAGTTATAATGCTTGGCTCAAATTCATATTTAAACCTGACCACAAACAAAAAAGTTTGCGAAGCGGCAATTCGAGCTATTGAAAAATTCGGCTATGGAATGGGCGCGGTTTCAGTCTATGCAGGGATTACAGATATGCATAAAGAGCTTGAAAAAAGAATTGCAAATTTCTATAACACAGAAGACGCTGTACTATTTCCAAGCGGATATGGAACAAATATAGGGGTCATTTCGGCCTTATGCTCAAGCGGCGATATTATAATAAACGACAGTGCAAACCACGCGTCAATATTTGACGGTTCAAAATTATCAGGTGCAGATTTAAGAGTCTACCCGCATAATGACATAAGAGCATTAGAGAGAATTTTACAGAAGCTAAAAAATACAAATGCCGCAAAGCTTATTATTACAGATGGCGTGTTTTCAATGTATGGAGATGTTGCGCAACTGGATAAAATTTGCGATTTGGCAGAATTTTACGGCGCAAAAGTTATGGTTGATGACGCACATGGCTTAGGCATTGTAGGCTCAAGCGGCAGAGGAACGGCTCAAATATATGGCGTTGAAAACAGAATTCACTTAAATGTCGGGATGTTAAGTAAAACCGCCGGAGCAGTTGGCGGATACTGCGCGACAAGCAGAAAAATAGCACAATACTTAAGGCATTACGCAAGAAGTTATTTCTTCTCTACAGCACTACCTGCACCAATTGTTGCGGGATTAAACGAAATCTTTAAACTTCTTGAACACGACAGAGCGGGCAGAAAAGAGCTATGGGAAAATATCAACCATATAAAAGAAAAGTTGAACAAAGCAGGCTTTAATACCGGAAATACTCAATCAGGTATTGTTCCAATAATAATAGGGGACGAACCGACACTGTTTAAAATGCATGAAGACTTAAGGCTAAGTGGAGTTTACACAAATGTTGTAACTTATCCTGCAGTCAGAAGAAAAGACTGCAGAATAAGACTGTGCATTATGAAAGATTTAACAGATGCTCAAATTGACAAAGCAGTAGAAATTATTACAAAAATCGGCAAGAAATATGGAGTAATTTAACTACTTAATATCTTGAGTTTGCCTGCTTGAGCGAGATATTTCGCGACCACGAATGTCATAATATTTGCCGTTACCGTTGTCATCTTCAACGTAACTACCCATTTTGCGACCACGTTGATCATACATGGTAAAGTTATTGCTCTCACCGTCGCGAACAACTTTACCCATGCTTCTTCCGCGGGCATCTTGCATGGTCTTTTCTTTTACTTTTTCTTCTTTTTTAACTTCAGCTTGGGTCTGCTGCATTTGATCAGGGCGCATTTTCATTTCAGGGTCAACTTGGTTATTTTTATTTTGAACTTTTGCAGCAGCTTGAACTTTTGTTTTCTTTTGAGGGGTAATTTTATGCCCGTATTTATCATACTTTGTGCGCGCTAATACTGGAGCGCTTGCCGCAAAAACCAATACCAAAGCAAAAACTAAAATCTTTTTCATACAAATTTTCTCCTTATAATACTTATTATATATTACTTTTTCAAAAAATTAAAGTTGTGGTAATATAAAAATATGGCTATATTAAAAATTTTAAAATACGGAGATGAAATACTTCGAAAAAAATCAAAGGAAGTATCAAAAGTTTCAAAAAAGATTAGAATACTTGCTGAAAACATGATCGACACAATGTATGCAAATAACGGTGTCGGGCTTGCAGCGCCTCAAGTTGGCGAAAACATAAGGATGTTTGTAATAGATGTTTCACAAGATGACGAACCGCTAAATCCTATTGTTTTTATTAACCCTAAAATTATTAAAAAAAGCGGCGCAATAAAAAGCAATGAGGGTTGTTTAAGCTTTCCAAAGGCATATATTGATGTCAGACGCTACAAAAACATTATGGTAAAAGCGCTGGATTTAAACGGCAGACCGTTTATTATGGAGGCAAAAGACGGCGAACTGCTTGCAAGAGCAATACAGCACGAGTACGACCACTTGGATGGCATTTTATTTATAGACCACTCAAGAAATATTTTTGATGCTATAGAAGTATTAAGGCAAAACGATTTACCATCAATCGAACAAGACAAAATACTTGATGAGCCCGAGCTTGAGGAAGAAATTATAAAACAAGAGAGTGTAAACAAAGAATGAAAATAGCCTTTTTTGCAACACCTGACATTGCAATAGAATCTTTTAAATATTTCATAGAGTCTAAAGACTACGAAGTTTGCGCGCTTGTGACTCAACCGCCAAAGCCGTCTAATCGCGGTAAAAAAATAGTGCAGAGTAAAATTAAAACATTGGCACTTGAAAATAACATTGAAGTTCTTGAACCTCAAAAAATCTCCAAAGAACCGGAACTTATTCAAAAATTAAAATCCTACAATTGTGATTTTTTCATTACTTTCGCCTTTGGTCAAATCCTTTCTCAAGAAGTCATTGATATACCAAAATTTGCTACAATCAACCTGCATGCTTCACTTTTGCCCTGCTATCGCGGCGCAAACCCAATATGCGAGGCTATTTTAAACGGCGAAGAAAAAACGGGCATTACCACAATGAAAACAGTGCTAGAGCTTGATGCAGGCGATATTTGTTTGCAGCAAGAAATCCCGCTGGATGATGAAATTAACACCCCAGAACTTATGGAAAAAATTTCAAATCTTTCGCCGCAATTGCTCGACAAAACCCTAAAAGGTATATATAACAACACTTTAGACCCGATAAAACAACAAGAGGAAAAAGCAACTTTTACCAAAAAAATTAAAAAAGAAGATAAAAATATTGACTGGACGCAAAATGCAAAAAAAATTCACGATAAAATTCGCGCTATGCACACCATAAACACTTGCCACACAAAGTTTAACGGTAAACTGGTAAAAGTTTTAAAAACAAAAGTTGTAGACATAGACAAAAAAGTTAAGTGCGGCGAAGTACTAAGTGTTGACAAAGACGGAATTTGCGTATGCTGCGCGGACAAAGCAATACTTTTAATAAGTGTAAAACCCGAGGGCAAAGGCGAAATGAGCGCATTTAGCTGGAGTTTAGGGGCAAAAATTAAGACCGGAGATATCTTTGAACCATGCTAACACGCGGAATTAGAGGGGCTATAACCCTTGATAATAATGACAAAAAATCAATAAAAGAAGCGACAGTTGAACTTGTTGATACAATTTTAGATAAAAATAATATCGAAACAGAAAACATTGCATTTGCGATTTTTACAGTAACGTCAGATATTAACGCGGATTTCCCGGCAAAATATGCACGTGAATACTGCGGTTTTGAAAATGTGCCCATGATGTGCTATCGAGAAATGGACGTCGATGGCGCAATTAAAATGTGTTTAAGGGTGCTAATATGTGTTAATACAACAAAAAATCAAAAAGAGATTAAACATCAATATCTAAAAGGTGCTGCAAAATTGCGCCCGGACATAACAGAATAAGAGGAAATATGCCAAATTATAAAACAAAAGAAGAAATTAATTATCCGTATTTATCGGAGCCTGTGAGCATTTATACCTATCCAAACGGACACAAGATAGTAATTGCAAAAAAAGACAGTCACATGGCAAATATTAGCACTTGGGTAAAAACAGGTTCTATTAACGAAAATTCCGAAAACAACGGCGTATCGCACTTTTTAGAACACCTAATGTTTAAAGGTACAACAAAATATAAGGCAGGCGTATTTGATAGAACACTTGAGTCAAAAGGCGGAATAATAAACGCTGCCACTTGGAAAGATTATACATATTACTATGTAACAATCCCAAAACGCTCATTTGATACAGCATTGCATATGCACGCGGACATGATGGTTGACCCGATTATTCCCGAAGATGAAGTTGGTCCTGCTTTTGATTTTAATGGCGAAATTCCTGAGCAAAAGCGCGAAAGGTATGTTGTTATTGAAGAAATCAGAATGGGAAAAGATAACAACTGGCGAAAAGTATACTCTGCATTAAATAAAGCAATGTATGAAAAACACCCCTACAAGCGAGAAGTAATAGGAACAGGGGAAATAATCGCCTCGATTCCGCGCGATGAAGTAATGCGATATTATGAAACTTTCTACACGCCAAATAACCTTACAACTGTTGTTGTTGGAGACTTTAAGGACGAAGAAATTTTAGAAAAACTTGAAAAAGAATTTAAATTCAAAGATTTTTCAAATATTGAAAAATGTGCAACGGATGAAAAAATTCCTGAGATAACAATTAAAAACCCACAATATATTGAGCAAAAGGGGGATGTTAACACAGGCTACCTTATGGTTGGATTTCTATGTGACAGCGCAAAAAATTTAAAAGAAACAATCGCCCTTGATATACTTTCAAATATTCTTGGCGAAGGCAAAAGTTCAAGACTGAACTCGAAATTTATTGAAAGCGTAAAAGAACCTTATGTTTATCAAATCGAAACTTGTCATTATCAATTTAAAGATGGGGATAATTTCTTTATAGAAGCAGTTTTTGACCCGACTAAAAAGGATGAATTTATAGAAGAAATTAAACAAGAGCTAGATAAATTGGCAAATATAACCGAAGATGAACTTAAAAAAGCTAAAAAAAGAGCTAAAGTTAATTTTGCACAAGATGCTGAAACGGTTTCAGATATTGCAGATTCAATCGGCTACTATATGACAGTATGTGAAGATTTAAAACCTGCACAAAATTACCTGAAAACACTTGATGAAATTGACACAAATTACCTGAGTGAAATTGCAACAAAATACTTAAACAAAAACGTTTGCTCAATCAGCACATTACTCCCGAAAGGAGATAACTAAAAATGGAACACATAATTAAAAATGATATCGATATAATAATAAACAACAAGAAAAACACCCCAAGAACCTCTGTCTGCTTTTATTTTGGGATAGATGAGCAAGAAAAATTCTCCGGTATTTACGGGCTTTTTGCAAAATTACTTTTGCAGGGCACAAAAACAAAAGACGCAAAAACGCTGGCGACAGAGCTTGAAAACAACTGCATTGATGTTTCTATAAAAGCAAAACAAGACTATTTAAAAGTAAGTTTTTTATTTTTAAATGAAGATTTTGAACTTGCAATGAATTACGCAAAAGATATAATTTTAAACTCAACTTTTGAAGAATTTGAAAAAGAAAAATTCAAAATGAAGGGGGAAATAAAAGCAGATTTGGACAACCCCAGAATTTTAGCCTCAGATGCTTTTATAAGAAGGCTTTTTGAAGGGCATTGCTACTCAAATACAGCATCTAAAACTCTTGAAGAACTTGATAAAATCAAAATAGAAGATATTTTTGAAGCGCACAAGCAAATTCTTAATTCAAGAAAAGTTTTATCAATAGCAGGGGAAATAAAAAAACCCGAAGAACTTGCACAATATTTTGCACAAAATTTCGATTTTATGAAATCAAACAAAGTAGCCTCAAATATTCAAAAATTTGAAAAATTTACACCGAAAGAAAAAAATGTTGAAATATTGAAAATTTCAAAAAATGACTTAAATCAAGCACAAGTTTTTCAAGGTTTTATTGTACCTAATGTTGAAAGTGAATTTTACCCGAAAATCTCTGTAATGAACAACATTTTAGGTTCATCAGGCTTAAGCTCAAGACTTTTTGTAGAGTTGAGGGACAAGCAAGGGCTAGCTTACACAGTAAGGAGCAGCTACGAAACTCTCTACAAATCGGCAATTTTTAGTTTTTACATTGCAACCGAACCCAAAAATATAAAAAAATCACTTGATGGCTTTAGGGAAGAATTACAAAAACTTGCAAACAATCCTCCAAGCGAAGATGAACTAAAAGGAGCAAAAGAAAATATTACAGGCAAACTTGAGTATTTTTCACAAACAAACTCTCAACTTGCATCAATTGAAGGGTATAATTACCTGATGGGACTGGGTTTAAACTACTCTGATAAATTCATTGAAATGATAAATAAGGTGAGCGCAAATGACGTGTGCGAAGCTGCAAAACTGATACTTAAAAAAGAGTCATTAATTTGCACACTTGCGCCGGAAAAATACTTGAATTTTTAACTTTATTTAATAATTTGCACAAAAATATCTCATAAACTAAAATAAGAATATGGAAGAAGCAAAACGCGGACAAATTGTAATTATTAAAAACCCGAAGTTTGAAAAACTTGAGGGTATAATCGAAACTGTTGAAGAAGACAGACTAAAAATTTATTATTCAAAAGAATTCGAAAGTTATGCCTGGGCGCTTAGCGAAGGGGACGAAATTTTAACTCAAGTTCATACAGCATCAGGAATTAAAACAATGAATTCTATAGTTATTTACGCCCCATCGACTGATGGAGAATTGATTATTGAAAATGCAAATGCAATTCCAATGGGGCAAAAAAGAGAATTTGTACGCGCAGCGATAGAGTTCAGATTTTTTATAAAAATTGGCGAAAGGCTGATAGGAGCTACTGCAAAAGACATCTCGGCAGGCGGAGTAAAATTTGTGCCGGATGAAATAGCATTTGACATTAACGATGAAATTGAAATAAAGTTTCTAGAGGAAGATTTTGGCAAAGAATTAAACATAAAAAGTGTTATAATAAACATCATGGGCGAAAAATATATCGCAAAATATATACAAATAAACGATTATGAAAGAGATAAATTATCCGGTTTTTGCCTAAAAGCATTGAGTGATGCAGGCTAACACATTGGAGCAAAAGTTGAAAACCATTAATGAAATAAACAAAAAAATAAATAAGCTTACAAAAAGCGGTCAAATACAAAAGGCAATAGAATATTGCCAATCTGTTCTTATGAATGAACCGTCCAATACCGCTCTGTGTGTACGCCTTGGCGATTTATATATGGATTGGCATTTAGATGTTTATCAGGCAAAACAGTACATAGATGAAGCAATTACACAATATCAAAGGGCTGCCGAAAGCCTTATTGACGACCCGCAAATTTACTACAAAATAGGCTTTGCTTTTTACCATAAAGGCGAATTGGATAGGGCGATAAATTATTTTAATCTTGCAATTACAAAAGGTGCAAACAATGCGCAGTGTCACTACATGATAGCTCAATCATTAAAGAAAAAAGATTGCTATCAAGATGCGCTTGATGAAGCAAATGAGGCGCTAAAACACACATTATTTAAGTCATCCAGAATACACTATTTAAAATACAGACTACTAAAAGCGTTATTTTTTAAATCTACAAAAACAAAAATACAAAGCTGGATAGAATTATTTTTATCACTTTTAACCCTGCCTTTTGATAAAGAGGCAATTAAGGATGTTTACAATAAATCAAAAATAATTACAGTATTTCCAAAATTAGTTAATGCCTACAAATTTTACGCACTAAAAGACTATGAAAAAGCAATCGGTATTTATTCTGAAGCAATTGATAAAATGCCGGGGTTTGCACCTTTATATGCGCTTTTAGGTGACGTCTATAGAGCCGTTGGAAAACACGAAGAAGCAATTGTTGAATACAAAATGGCACGCTGGATAGATTCACTATGTTTTAGCGCATACTCAGGACTTGTGCAGGCATATGAGGAAATGGGCGACTATGACAATGCAATTATTGCATACAAGAAATTTATATCAATACACCCAAATAACGCTGTACTATACAGCAATGTAGCTAATTTATATTTTATGAAAGGCGAAATTGATGAAGCAATTTCGCACTATCAAAGCGCAATTACTCTAAATCCTAAAGCGGACTGGACAAGCCTTGTAGCGCAAACTTTAGGCTATATTCAGCAAAATGTGACCAAAAACATGCAAGCTGCAATTTCATCCTTTCATATTGCACACCTCTTGGCGCCAAAAGAAATTGACATATATGTCAGCTTAGGCAGTGCATTTTACGATGCTGAAGACTACAAAAACGCCTTAATAGTTTACAGGCGCGCACTTGAACTTGAACCAAATAATGCAAAAATTCACTGCAATATGGGCTATTTGTACTGGGGCATGGGCGATTTAACAGAAGCTATAAAAGAGTATAAACTTTCAATTAAATACGACCCTAATTATGACATTGCGCACAATAACTTGGGTGTTATTTATCTTGATGATTTAGCACACATTGCAAATGCCATAGACTGCTTTAAACACGCTGCAGAAGCAAATCCAAATTACGCACTTGCATATTACAATTTAGGTAGAGCATATGCTCTAAAGGGAGAAAAAATCGAAGCTGCAAAATATTACCAACTGGCTTACGATGTAAATTCAATAACAGAAGAAATTGACCCGCAAGAAATTCAAGAAAGATTAAATAATCTTTTTGACTAATGATATTTTTTAAAATTTTATTGTAAAGTTATTCTATGTCAATATGGAGCTATATATTTAAAAGATTGCTGCAGGGGATACCAATCATTATAATTGTATCCTTTATAAGTTTCTTTTTAATTAGGCTCTCGCCTGTCGACCCTTTGGCTGAATTAAAATTAAACCCCTCGATTACAAAACAAACTCTTGAAGCCGAAAAAATCCGCCTCGGGCTTGATAAACCAATAATTGTACAGTATTTCATCTGGGGCAAAAACTTTATCAGGGGGAACATGGGCACAACAGTAAGTGGCGAAAAAGTAAGCTCTAAAATAAAAGAAAGGGCCCTTAACACCATATTACTCTCTTTAAATGTCATCTTTTGGACTTGGATAATTGGTATTCCCTTAGGAATAATTGCAGCACTAAATTACAGAAGCTCCTTTGATAGAATTTTAACGGTTCTATCAAGTGTTGGCATGGCGATACCTTCATTCTTTTTTGCAATACTTTTATTAATTTTTGCCCAAAAAACAGGCTGGTTTCCAATAGGCGGGCTAACATGTCCGAATTTTTCAAGTTTCAATACGTGGCAAAAAATTTTAGATATCGCACATCACCTATTTTTGCCCACACTTGTTCTGACTACAATCTCTCTTGCAGGGCTTTCAAGACAAATGCGCTCAAATTTACTTGATGTATTAGACAGTGACTATGTAAAATTTGCAAAAGCAAAAGGGCTGACACCTTTTAAGGTTATTGTTAAGCATGCGCTGAGAAACGCCATAAACCCGCTTGTTACGCTCTTGGGTTTTGAATTTGCAGCACTTTTAAGCGGTGCAGCGCTTACCGAATACGTTTTTCAATACCCCGGACTTGGCAGGCTGATACTTGAAGCAGTTATGAAATCAGATATAAACCTTGTTATGGCAAGCCTTGTAATAGGCTCTTTTATGTTGATTTTAGGTAACATAATAGCCGATATTCTCTTGAAATTAACCGATCCGAGAGTGAGGCTGTAGATGAAAAACTTTTTTAAACAATTTTTAAAAGATAAATTTGCGGTTTTATCATCAATAATTCTAATCGGGCTTTACCTTGCAATATTTTTAGCAAATTTCATTGCGCCCTATCCAAAAGATTATTCAAATCGCAAATTATCCTATGCCCCGCCCTCAAATGTTTATTTTATAACCCCTGAGGGCAAATTAACAAGACCATATACTTATAATTACATAAGAAAATTTGACAAAGACACGCTTAGAATGTACTTTGTGCAAGACAGAACTCAAAAGTATTACATAAAATTATTTCCAAAAGGTTTTGAGTATAAATTTTTGGGAATTTTTAAGACCGATAAACATCTCTTTGGAGTTGAAAAAGGCGGAGAGCTATTCCTCTTAGGTTGTGATATAAATGGACGCGACAACTTTTCGCGACTACTCTATGGCGGGCAAGTATCTCTAACGATTGGATTTTTGGCTTTATTCATCTCATTCCCGATTGGCTTAATTTATGGAGGTATTGCAGGATATTTAGGCGGCAAAACAGACATGCTTATGATGAGATTTGCAGAAGCTATTATGTCTATACCCAGCTTTTACCTGTTAATTATCCTTGCTGCCATCTTGCCATCAGGCATGACAAGCTCACAAAGGTTTTTACTCATAACGGTAATTTTAGCTTTAATTGGCTGGGCTGGCTTTTCTCGTGTTGTAAGGGGAATGGTTTTATCAATCAAAACTCAGGATTTTGTACGCGCAGCACGCTCGATAGGAGCGTCAAAAACAAGAATAATTTTAAAACACATATTGCCACAGACATCAAGTTACGTAATTATTGCAATAACGCTCAGTGTACCAAGTTACATTCTAGCTGAATCCGGACTTAGCTTTTTGGGACTTGGTATTCAACAGCCTGATGCCAGCTGGGGAAATATGCTAAAAGAGGCGCAAGAATTTGCAAATATAATGTATCGCCCTTGGCTTTTAACCCCCGGATTTTTAATTTTTGTTGCAGTTTTGTCTTTTAACCTGATAGGCGATACAATAAGGGATATATTAGACCCAAAATCAGAAATCAAATAGGATAGCATGGAAAATTTAATAGGCGATTACAATATACTGGTACTCTCGCGCATAGGATTATCAATATTTTTTGGTTTTATACTCGGCTTTGAGAGAGAAATTACAGGAAAATTTGCAGGCTTGCGCACACACATTCTTGTCTGCACAGGAGCATGTGTTTTTACAATTCTTTCAATTTACGGTTTTAAAATGCAAGAAACAGTAGGTTTTGTAGGAACAAATGACCCTGCACGTATTGCAGCACAAATAATCACAGGTATTGGTTTTATTGGTGCAGGTACAGTTATGCGAAGCGGAACAAATATCTTGGGCATAACAACAGCTGCAACATTATGGGTTTGTGCAGCAGTCGGCATGGCTTGCGGTACGGGCGAGTTTTCACTTGCAACCATTGCAACTATTTCAACCATGGCTATTTTAATTTTGATTAGAATATTTGAAAAAAGAGTTATACAACAAAGAATTTCACACTACAGAAACATTGAAATAAAGCTGAGTACGAGCATTAAAAATGCGGATGTTATAAATACAATCATAGAAAAATACTTTACAAGAATTACAAAACTGGATAAAAAAGTATTAAACGGAACAGATTTGAAAATCAACTTGACAGTGCTTACAAATTGCAGTCTTTACAGTATAAACGAAGCTTTTGCACATCTTGAGTGCTTAAATTCGCTTGAAGTACAGGAAGTATATGAATAAAACTACAAACGAAATAACAGAGTATATTAAAACTATTTTTTGGACAATTTTTGTTGCAGCCATTGTAGTATCTATAATGGTATTGGACGTGCGCCTAAATATAGGTAAGAAAAAAGATACAGATTTTCATATAAAAGAACTTACAAACATCAGACTAAGTCTGGATGAGCTTTTTTATCTCGAAAGACAAAAACCTAATGATTTTATGATAAATTTAAAAATTGCGTTTTTATATGAAGTCTTAAAAGATTATCAAAATGCGCAAATTCATTACGAAAAAGCGCTTACAAAATCTCCCAATAATCCATTTGCACTGTATAAAGCTGCAATGTTTTACGCCTCACAAAGAGAATATCAAGACGCAATAGCTTACATCTCATTAATCCCTGACCAAAATAATAAAAAATATTACGAGCTTAAAGCCAGATTTTATTCAAGACTTGGCGATTATTTTCTTGAAGATGAAGATTATCCTAATTCTATAAAGATTTATAAAATGGCATTAAAATACGCTAAAAATACCGATGTAAAACTGGAAGAAAGGGTAAAGGTAGGTTATGCAAACGCATACAATGAATATGCAGAGAAATTTATAAATGAAAACGACCCCAATCATGCTATTTTAATGCTTGAAAATGCACTGGAAATTTATCCCGATCCGTATGCCATGTACAAACTTGGGCTGATATACCAAAATGTCAACGATGAAAAGGCTTTAAAATACATAGAAAATGCCTTTGGTATAAAACCTGAAATAGTAAATGTTGAAATTTACAACAAACTGCTTAACAAATTAATTGACAGATGTAAAGAAGAAGGAGAGTACTCAAAATCACGTTTTTACGGATTGAAACTGGATAATTTTAAAAGAAAAATTATTAACAACAATATCTACAAGGGTGATTTAGAAATAAAAAACTTCCAAGTAGTTTCAAAAAGGAAATTTTTAATAGGGGAAAAGCAATACAGCATAATATTTGACATTACAAATAACACAAAATACACAGTGGATAATTTATTTATTCTACTTATCATAAACCCTCAAGGTGGCAAAATAGTTGAAACAAGCACAAAAATAATAGATAAAAATAACCCCCTTGAAGCAAACAAAACATTACGCAATATAAAGATACCAATCAAAACATCATCATACAATTTGTTCTCAGACCATGCCGAAATACAGATTTTAGCCAGAAAAAACATGCGATCCCAATGGACAATGATAGATTATTTAACAGCAAGCTTCACAAAATAGTTTAAAAAACTGTACTAAATGTTATGCTTGTGTTATTAATAATAGTATAAGTAGTAAGAAAGTTAATATTGGAGCATAATGAGAGTACACGAACTCGCAAAAGAACTTAATACAACAGCAAAAGAGCTAATCGAAAAGGCTAATACAAAACTTGGAATTGTACTAAAATCGCATAGCGCAACAGTTAGTGAAGCAAATATTGATAAAATTAAGGCTTTATATAACAAAAAAGATGAAAAAAAAGCAAAACCAAAAGCTTTTATTGTTAAAAAACAAAAAACAAAAGCCGAAGATGAGCCTCAAAAGCAAGAAGAAAAAGTTAAAAACAAAGTTGAAATAACTAAAACATCTCAAGAGTCTAAAAAAGTTGAAGCTGCAGAACCTAAACTAAAATCAAGGCTTGAAATAGTTCGTCCTGCTCCAAAAAAAGCTCCAGCCCCCACAAAAATTACAAAGCCCGAGCTTGAAAAAGAGTCTAAAAAAGAACCGGTTATAAACAAAGTTGAAAATATACCCTCACTTACTAAAAAGAATTTTGCAAAACAACAAAATACGCAAAATTCTGAAGAAAAATCAAAAAAAGAAGAAAAACAAAAAAAACCAACCGAACAACAACCACCAAGAACCCCTATTAAACGACATATAATTTCTCAAGATATATATGCAAATCAAGATTCAAGAAACAAAAAGAAAAAGAAAGAACGAGGCTACAACAATAAAGAAGAAGAACAAGAAAGAATAAGCCTCGAAAAAGCTGTTCAATCAAAGCATAAAAAACATGTTCAAGAAACACAAGCAGTTGAAGAGGTCAAATCGGTAGTAATCAACAGACCAATGACTGTTGGTGAATTATCAGATAAAATCAAAAAAACTCCTGCTGAAATTATTAAATTCTTAATGATGCAAGGAATAATGGTGACTGTTAACTCACCAATTGACGTAGAAACTGCTAAAAAGGCTGCGCAAAACTTTGAAATAGAAGTTTTAGACGAAGACCTTGACGCATTTATTGAAGAAGAAACAATGAAGGAAGAAAAAAATAAATACCTTCTAAATGCAGATGAAAAAATGCTTGTTAAACGCGCTCCCGTTGTTACGATTATGGGACACGTTGACCATGGCAAAACAACGCTTTTAGATTCAATTCGTGCTTCAAAACACAAAATTGTATCAACAGAAGTTGGCGGAATTACTCAAAGTATAGGTGCATACACCGTATGGCTGGATGATAGAAAAATAGTTTTCATAGACACCCCGGGTCATGAAGCCTTTACTCAAATGAGAGCTCGCGGTGCGCAATCAACTGATATTGCAATACTTGTAGTTGCAGCGGACGATGGCGTTATGCCTCAAACAATTGAAGCAATTAATCACGCAAAATCAGCAAACGTGCCAATTATTGTAGCAGTAAACAAAATGGATAAACCTGACGCTGATCCAGATAGAGTACTGCAACAAATGACAGAACATGGGCTTGTACCTGAAAAATGGGGCGGAGATACAATTTGCGTGCCTGTTTCGGCACTACAAAAAACAGGAATTGATGAGCTTTTAGAATACATCTTGCTTGTTGCCGATATGCAAGAACTAAAAGCTGTTGAAAAATGCCCTGCTACAGGCGTTATAATTGAAGCCAATCTTGATAAAGGCAAAGGGCCTGTTGCAACAATGCTTGTTCAAAACGGAACGCTTAAAATCGGTGATTCAATTGTTGTTGGCACAGTTGGCGGAAAAGTTAGGGCATTACTTGATGATTCAGGCAGAAGGGTAAAGGCTGCAGGCCCTTCTACTCCTGTTGAAATACTTGGTTTAAACGAAGTGCCTCAGGCAGGAGATACGTTTGAAGCTGTAGAAAATGAAAAAGTTATGCGCCAAATTGTTCAAGAGCGCAAACAAAAAGAACGCTCAACAAGACTTGAGGCAATGACAGCTGCACACATCAAAAAAGAAACACTTAATAACGATGAAATTAAAAATCTGAATCTTATTATCAAGGCAAATACCCATGGCTCGGCTGAAGCTGTTTCACAGGCTATTCAAAACGTTAAATCAACAAAAATTATACCTAAAATCATTCACGTTGGCGTAGGTGATATCTCAGAAGCCGATGTTATGCTTGCATCCGCATCAGGCGCAATAATTATGGGCTTTACGGTAAAAGAAGATGCAAACGCGCTTATAGCTGCTGATAAAGAAAAAGTGCAGATTAAAAAGTATGACATTATCTATCAAGTTCTTGAAGATGTTGAAAAAACTATGCTTTCATTGCTTGAGCCTGAAATAGAAGAAGTTGAACTTGGCAAAGCTGAGGTAAGACAAGTATTTACAGTTGGCAAAACAAACCGTATTGCAGGCTGCTATGTGCTTGAAGGTAAAATTGTTCGCTCAAAAACAGCAGTTCTAATAAGAAACGGCGAACAAATATTCAAAGGTGAAATCGATCAGCTAAAACGCTTTAAGGATGACGTTAAAGAAGTTGCAACAGGTTTTGAATGCGGTATTTCTTTTGCAAAATTCAACGACATTCAAGAAGGCGACATAATTGAAGTTTCAACCACAAAAGAAGTCGAAAGAGTGACATTGGTATAGGATATTAAAATGTCTTTAAGAAACGAAAGAGTTAGAAAAGCCCTGATGCGTGAAATTTCGGACATTTTGCGTACAGAAATAAAAGACCCAAAAATTGCGGGTATTGTATCAATTACTGATGTTGATGTATCACCGGATAACTCAGCCGCAAGAGTATTTTACAGCGTTTTTGGCGATGAAAAAACAAAAGAATTAACAAAAGCTGCACTTGAAAAAGATACACCAAGAATTCGCCATGCTGTAGGACAGAGAATAAGACTAAGACACACCCCTTCACTTTTGTTTATACTGGATGAATCACTTGAGCGCGGTGCAAAAATAACAGAATTAATTGACAAAATTTCTCGCGGAGAAATAAAATAATTCATTATGTTGCCGATGTATTTTTTAAATGTCTACAAAGAAAAAGGCATGACATCTTTTGATGTCATACACAAGTTAAGAAAAATTTTAAACATTAAAAAAATCGGACATTCAGGCACTCTTGACCCACTGGCGCAAGGAGTACTGCAGGTTGCTGTTGGCAACGCCTCAAGGCTGTTAGAATACCTTGACGATGATAAAGAATATATTGCACAAATAAAGTTTGGCTACACATCTGCTACAGAGGACGAAGAAGGTGAAAAAACTTTTATAAAAAAGCCTGATTTTTCAAAAGATGAACTCTTGCAAGCCCTCAATTTATTTAAAGGAAAAATTTCACAAATTCCACCCAAATACAGCGCAATAAAGGTAAAGGGCAAAAAGCTTTGCGACTTGTCCCGACAGAATAAAGAACTTCCCGAAATCAAACCGCGTGAAGTTGAAATATATAAAATTAAGCTTTTAAATTTTAGCCAACCTGATAAAGCGGAAATTTTAGTTCACTGTTCAAAAGGCACATATATTCGCTCACTTATAAGAGATATTGGCGAAAAACTCGGCTGTGGAGCATATATGAGCGACTTAACAAGAACAAAGGCGGGAAATTTTTATATTGAAAATTCTGTTAAAATATCGCCTGATATAGAAAATTTTGCACTAAACCCAATCGATGTTTTAAATCTAAACAAATTGGAAATAAATGAAAACCAGTATAGAAAGGTAATTAACGGCAATTCGCTTGAATGCAATATCAATAAGTCGAACGATAAAAAATATATGTTAATTTTTAACAATAGACTTGTTTCAATTGCAAATTTATCGGATAATATATTAAAAATGGAAAAGGTTTTTAAATCGGAGTAGAATAATGGGTGTTTTTATAAGAACTGTAATTGTTTGCTTGATAATATGCGCAGGCTACTATGTGTATGTATTTTTAGGCAAGGAAAGTTACCAGCCGCTGGATACAAATAAAACAACCGTTAGCCAAAAAACCGATAAATATGAAAAATTAAATCAAATAAAAAAAGAAGAAACTCAACAACCGCAAATGCAGAAAATGAAAATTTGCTTTATGAGCGATGAAAACACGGTGCATTACGTTGAAAGGCAAACACAAAATGCAACATTAGAAAACGCCATAGAAGAACTTTTAAAAGGCCCTACAAAATACGAAACAGCACGCGGTGTTTATTCTGAAATACCAAATGATGTAAAGTTAATGTGGGTAAAAGATGAAAATGGCAAAATTATCGTCAATTTGACGCGTAATTTTGAATATGGCGGCGGAACAAAAAGTATTCAAAACAGAATAAAACAGATAAAACTAACGGTTGATTCTTTTAATACCAAAAAGCCTGTTTATTTATATTTAGATGGCAAACAAGTTGAATATATGGGCGGAGAAGGCATTTATATAGAACAACCGCTTAATTAACGCTAACCTTAACCCAACTTTTTGGGACAAAGTCTTTATCGTTGATATTTGCCTCATCTGTAAACCATTTTGACGGCGCAACGACTATTTTATTTGCATTTTGATTAAGCCACGCTGCCCACCACGAAAAAGACGAGTTAGCAACGATATTGTGCTTAGCCTGACTCATAAAATACATATCTTCTTGCCAATTTGCGGTATCAGCAAAAACATAGTCATGCCCATCAGGCAAAAACTCTTTTGAGCCTATTAGGTCATCAGAAAATACAAAAAACTTTGGACTCTCAACTTTTTTTACAATGTATTTAAGCGCGTTTGTATAGTATTCCTTTTTACAAACAAAATGCACACGCTTGTTTACTTCATTTGTAACATAGTCACCAAGGCGAATATTTATACTTACAGCGTTTGAATTTTGTATATCCTCTAATAATTTATGATTTTTTATAAAATTTTTATCCCTAAATTGAAAAAGTTGCACTATCTCGTCTTTATAATCATAAAAGTAGCTTTCAGACTGCCAAAAGCCTCTTAAATACGCACTTTTTTTTATATTTAAAACAGAAGGGTTAAATGTTTTTTTCTTTTCTTTGTAATACGTTTTTTTAAACAAGTGCCGTTTTTTTAAATCAATATAATCTTGAGGCTGCGCAATTTTTATATCAAAACCAAATTTGTCCAATTCATAGTTTCTAACTTTATATTTTTCATAAGCTGAAATATCGACCATAAGTTCCAAATCAGCTTTTTTTGAAATAGCATAACCTAAAGCATACTGAAACAGCTGATTTCCAACACCGCCGATTAAATTTACAACAATTCTTTCCATAGGGAAATTATAGCATAAAAGCTAAATGGTTGAACTTAATTTGAATTCTAAAATCTTACTTTGCAGTTTTAAAATTGCCTCATGTTTTGTTGAAACACCTAATTTTTTATAAATATGCGACATATGCATTTTAACAGTGTCATTTGAAATATGTAATTTTTTAGCAACATCCTTATACTGAGAAGATTCAGACATAACAGATGCCACCTCAAGCTCGCGTCGAGTTAAATTAAACTGCTCATCAGGTGACTTATCAAAATGGCAGGGTTTTAATTTATCGCCAAGGGTGCATAGCAGCCTAAAAACAAATTTTGAAAGCCTTTTATCAAACGCAGCACCGAGCGCTATAGCATCATCAATTAAATATATTAACTCATCAGGGTGGGTATCAACAGAAAAATAACCTGCAACACCAACGTTAACCGCATGCAAAAACTCGTTCTCATCAAGCTCATTTGCAATAATTATCAACTTAATTAAAGGAAAATCTCTTTTAATTTGTTGCAGAGAGTCGTTATTCTTTATTACATCTGAATAAGATGAAAATATTAAAACATTAGGATTTACTATAGATATCTTGTCAAAATAATTGTCATATTCAGACTCACCAATTACCATATATTTATTTGAAAGCCTAATTGAATTTCTTAATCTTGCACGATTAATAACATTGTTGTCGACAATAAAAATTGTCTTTTTTTCGCTTATACCCTTAATTCTAGAAACTTTTTGTGCAGATGTTATCATATAAATACCTTATTCATGTAAATAATACGTATATGTAAATAAAGTTTGCATATAAAATAATTTGCTTAAATTGCATTAAAAATTTTAAATAAAATTTTAAAATAGTGTGAAATTCACAATTAACAATATATTTGACACTTTACATATCTTAATAAAATCAATAGCTAATTTTTAAAAAATAAATACAATTACTTGATTTTTTTTATCCGTTATATTAAAGTTAATTGGTTAAATGTAATTAAATAAAAATTTCGGGATGTAGCGCACGTTTTGTGCTTTGCACAAAACAAAAAGGTTCAAAAAACCAAGCTGCGCCCTGAGCTATTGAAAATTAAATAAAATTTCGGGATGTAGCGCAGCTTGGTAGCGCACCGTGTTCGGGTCGCGGGGGTCGCAAGTTCGAATCTTGTCATCCCGATTTTTTGTGTCTAAAACTTTAACTTTGAAGTAATCGGTTGGATGTATTCCGCCCTTACAACCGAGCGCGCATCAACAATTGGCCCGGGTGGCATAATTGACCATTTAAACTGCGCGAACTGAACTCTTTTTGCAAATTTTTCAAGCCATGCTTTTTTCTGCTCAAGGGTTATATTATGGCCTTTTTCATATAAAAATTTCTCATTTAGCATTTGCTGCGCTGTTTGCTGCAAATTTTCAAGCCGCCAAATTACTTCATCTAAAAACTCATATGGCATAAGAGCTTCTTCTGCAAGCAAAGGTTTGCCTGTTTTTGGATTTATTGCTAATTCCGCCCCTGGGGGTTTAAGCAATACTGCCTCCGGAATTGCATTTTTAATAGGTGCATTTTTGTTCATCCATCGTGCAAGCGCAAAAAGTTTTGTCTTTGTAATATCACAAATTGGCGCAAAACCCCCTGACATATCGCCATTTATGGTAGCATAGCCCATATAAAGTTCGGATTTATCTGACGTTGCAATTGGAATTGTTGATGAGAATTCATTTGAAATGCCCCATAAAATCATAGCTCTAGAGCGCGCTTGAATATTGTCAAACGTAAGCGGCGCACTGTATCTGAATTCACCCCATTTTTGCTGAATTTGTTCAAAAACATTATCAAAAGTCTGCTTTGAGGCGTCTGTCATTTCTTTAATGGGTATTTCAAAAAAGTTTATTCCTAAATTTCGTGCCAGTTCTTTTGCATCATTTTTGCTTTGCGCACTAGTAATTTTGGATGGCATAGAAACGCCTACTACATTTTTTGCACCTATGGCACAAGCAAGCAAATAAGCGCAACACGATGAATCAAGACCACCAGAAAGTCCTAAAACCGCTCTTTTAAAACCATTTTTATTAAAATAATCCTTAATTGCATTTGTTATTGTTAAATATGAGCGCTCCATGTCCCAATCGTAATCAAGTGTAAATTCTTTTTGAGAATTCAGGGTTTTTTCAACTCCCTTGGGCAAGGGCTCGATTCTGTTTGTTTTTGATTTATAAGGCACTACAACAAAATAATCTTCTTCAAATGATTTTGCCCTTGCAATGAGTTCTCCGTTCTTATCATAAGCTCTTGATGTGCCGCAAAAAGTGATGCAATCTGTACTGCCTGTTTGATTTACGTAGAGTATTGGTATTGAATATTTTTTTGCGCAGTGCGAGAGCATATTATTTAAAAGTTGTTCCTTTTTAGCACGAGTAGGTGAAGCTGAAAGATTTATTATAAAATCGGGCTTTTGCTCATCCACAAGGATTTTAACAGGGTCAAATTGATACATAGGCTTTTTAAAAAATGTATCATCATTCCAGTTTTCTTCGCAAATTACAACTCCAACTTTTTGGTTGTTGAATTCTATAATTCTATTTTGAGAGTCAAAAGGCGCGCTTTCAAAATATCTTCCTTCACTAAATTCGGAATATACAGGCAATAGCGACTTTCTCATTATTTTTTCAATTTTGCAATTTTTAATATATGCCACTGAATTGTAATATTTTTTGCCTTTGTTTGAGTTATTGAATTCGCAAAACCCAATGAGAACAGCAATATCACTGCATTGTTGCGCAAATTTTTCAAGGTATTTAATATTTTCCTCAACAATTAGCGGATAGCGCTCGATTATATCAATTGGGGGATAACCCAATAAAAATAACTCAGGATAAACAACAAGCTTTATATTATCTTTCTTTGCGCTTTCAAGAAATTCAAGTGCTTTATTATAATTATATTCAATATCCGCAACTATAGGATTTAGTTGAGCCAAAAGTATATTATCATTTTGCATAACCTGATAATACTACAAACTGCCTTTGTGAACAATTAAAAATAGAGAATTTTGAGTTTTAATATAACATGGTGGTGTTGTATGAAAAAATGTTTAATTATTTTGATATTGTTAATATTTTCAAATTCTGCGGGATTTTGTAACGTTGATTTAAAAACTGAAAATGAAATAAAACAACAAGAAAAAACAAACGACAAACAAGTAGAAAGTGTTACAGGTGCAGCAAAACCGACTGAAAATTTTGAGTATAAACCATGCAAAGGGGATGAAAAAACAAAAGCTTGTAAAATTGAAGATTTAATTAAAAAAGATGATAAAAACAAACAAGAATTGCCATAATTGAATCGCTATATTATAATCAACATATAAATATGGAGATTATAAAATGAAACTTAAAAGAGGTTTTACACTTGCAGAGCTTATGATTGTACTTACAATTTTAGGCGTAGTTGCGGCAATATTAACTCCGCTTGCATTTAATGCTGCACCTGACGAGAATAAATTAAAATTTAAAAAAGCTTATTATACCCTGCAGCGTACAACTGATGCGGTTTTAAATTCGGATAATTATCCGGAAGGCGATATGAGTAAAGTGGCAGATCCTGCAAAGGCTTTTTGCTATTCATTTTCAGATATGTTAAACACAATGTATGACAACTGTGAAGGAACTCAAGCTATAAAAGTAAACAGTGGAAATGCGTTTACATATGATCCGTCTAATTCAACCACATCACTAAATACATTAGATGAGTATTGCACAGCAACATCAGTAAACGACCCTATCACAGGTGGAGTAAATAATTTACCAAAATTTGTTACACAAGATGGTATTTTTTGGTGGGGATTTGACTATGACTTTGATGCTGTCGGCACAAAAGTTAATAATATAAGGGTTGATTATGCTGTAGTTTGTGTTGATGTTGACGGTCAAGGCGGAGAAAGCGCTTTTGCTTTCGGCATTAGAAATGATGGTAAAGTTATTGTCGGCAACAGGGCGCGTAATTGGCTAAAAGAAGGTGCAAATTCAGTTATACACACAGAGGATGAGTAGGTACAAAATGGAAGATATTAAAAATTTAGCTACAATAGGTATTTTTGGCGGTTCAGGATTTTACAAATTCCTTGACGATATAAAGGAATATACAATTGAAACTCCCTATGGGCTTACAAGTGATAGTATTGCAATAGGTTCTGTTGCAGGAAAAAAAGTTGCATTTATGCCAAGACATGGAAGAAATCACCATCTTGTACCACATAAGGTGAACTATAGAGCAAATGTTTGGGCAATGAAGTATATTGGCTGTAAAAAAGTTATTTCACCCTGTGCTGCAGGCAGTTTGCAAAAACATGTAAAACCGGGTGATATTGTTTTTTGTGACCAATTTGTTGATTGGACAAAAGGCAAAAGAGAAGATACGTTTTTTGAAGGGCCGATTGTAACTCACGTAAGTGCAGCAGACCCTTATTGCCCATATATGAGAGATGTTGCAATTAAAAGTGCTGAAAATTTAAACTTGAGTATTCATAAAACAGGTACAGTTGTTGTAATTAACGGCCCAAGATTTTCAACAAAATCTGAAAGCAAGTTCTTTACCTCTCAAGGTTGGGAAGTAATTAACATGACACAATACCCTGAAGCATATCTGGTTAAAGAAATGGATATGTGTCCGCTAAATATTTCATTAATAACTGACTACGATGCAGGACTCGTGGGCGATTGCGAGCCGGTTTCACATGGTGCAGTTATGGAAGTATTTAAAAATAATATTGCAAATCTTGAAAAATTGTTACGAGAGATTATTAAAAATGTGGATGAAAATAGAATTTGCAAGTGTAATACTACAAAAGAAGATTCACGTTTTTAAGGAGCTTTATAATGGGTGTTTCAGTAGCAATCTATAGATTATTTGACTTAATAATGCTTTTAATGCTTGTTAAGATATTTTTAACATGGATACCAAATATCAATTGGTATAATCAGCCATTTAGAACATTAAATGATTTTACTGAAATATTTTTTGCACCTTTTAGAAAAATATTACCGCCATTTGGCATGCTTGATTTGTCGCCAATTATAGCATTTATTGTGCTGCGAATTGTGCAAGTTGGCTTGTATAAGTTGCTTGCGTCTTTGGGTTTATAAAATGCTTGCAAGTATGTTATGTGTGTGGTAAAAATATATGGTATGCCCTGGTAGCTCAGCTAAATGCGTGAGCCGGTGCGATAATCGATGAGGCGTAGAGCCTCAGCGATAGAGCAGTCGATAGGCGATGTAGGATAATTGAGGCTGTGAGGCGATTTAGCCGAACAGAGCCGAAATACCCACAGGAGCCATAAAATTGAAAATTAAATAACCTGTGCCCTGGTAGCTCAGCTAAATGCGTGAGCCGGTGCGATAATCGATGAGGCGTAGAGCCTCAGCGATAGAGCAGTCGATAGGCGATGTAGGATAATTGAGGCTGTGAGGCGATTTAGCCGAACAGAGCCGAAATACCCACAGGAGCCATAAAATTGAAAATTAAATAACTGTGCCCTGGTAGCTCAGCTGCCAAGAAAGCAAATTGCTTTCGATAAATATAGCAACTGTTGCTCTATCCAGCGGTAAAATTGAAAATTAAATAACTATGCCCTGGTAGCTCAGCTGCAAGAAAGCAATTTGCTTTCGATAAATATAGCAACTGTTGCTCTATCCAGCGGTAAAATTGAAAATTAAATAACCTGTGCCCTGGTAGC
>CALUYB010000004.1 GCA_944324905.1 Candidatus Gastranaerophilales bacterium | reverse complement strand
AATGCTGGTAGCGCTGCGCTATTTTCTAAATCGCAAGCTAAACGCTCGCTCAGTGCGCTAAACCAGCCCAAACTAATATTCAATTTTCAATACTATTATTTAACTATAAACTAAGCAAAAAAATCAACTGTATAAATAAAAACTGCAGTTATTTTAATTTTCTGCTATAATGTTCTAAATGAATTTTAATGTTTTTAATGGAGGTTTATTTTGGTAATTAATGCAATCCAAAAGGAGTTGTGTTTTAGTTGTGGTGCTTGTTTTTCAAAGTGTCCCTCGGGTGCAATTTCTATGGTTGAAGATGAGCAAGGTTTTTTAAGTCCAAAAGTTGATTACGAAAAATGTACAAAATGCGGATTGTGTGTAAAAAGTTGCCCTGTGTACAAAACAAAAAGGGATGACTTGACCCCTATAAAAGACGCATATTCGGTAAAATCTCAACATTCAAGTCGATGTGCTTCAGGGGGAGCCTTTACGCAATTAGCGGGATATTATTTAAATAATGGTGGTTATATTGCAGGTGCAGTTTGGAACAAGGAGTTTATTCCCGAAATAATTGTTACAAATAATTGCGATGATTTATTAAAAATTCAATCTTCTAAATATGTACATGCAAGCACAGGCAGTTCTTATAAAAAAACACTCGAGTTGTTAGAATTAAATAAAAAAGTTTTATATTCTGCTACACCTTGTCAAATTGCAGGCTTGTATGCTTTTTTAGGCAAAGACTATGATAATTTATGTACAGTAGAAATATTATGTCACGCTGGTGGAAGTCCTAAAGCTTGGAAAAAATATATAGAATTTGCAAATAAAAAATACAATAAAAAACTAGCGGATTGCAAAATGCAGGCTGCAAAAGATAAAGTAACGCTGTATTTTGATGACGGAGAGCAAATTGTTGAGAGTTTATACAGTGAGAACGAATATGTTGAACTGTATATGAGTGGTAAAACTAAAAAATCTTCATGTACCAACTGTCCTTTTATGGGCAGGATTAGAAATGCAGATTTTATCATAGGTGATGTGTGGGCAAAATGGGCAAAGCAAAAGAGGAAAGATGGTATTTCCCTTTTAATATTGAATTCTGATAAATCTAAAAAAATATTTAAAGAAATTAAATGGGATTTTGTTGAACCTTTTGATTTAGATTCAGAAGAAAACGCACCTTTGAACAAAATAAATAATGTAATTCCAATTCAAAATAAAGATAGAGTAAGTGTATTTGAGAAATTAAAAGAAAATTGCGATTTTGAAGAAATAATTGCCAATAAAAAAGTTGCGTTGATGAATTTTAATTACCCGAGAGATAACTATGGGGCTTTGCTTTTAGCCTATGCAATAGAACAGACTGTTAAAAAAATGGGTTATGAACCATATACAATTAATTACTATAAAAATCCAATGACTATGGATTTTGATCCTCAAGGTGCAACTTGGAAATTTAGGGAAAAATATCTCAATTTATACGGTTTTTATATAGATAAAAATAGTTTATACAAATTGAATGATGTTTTTAAAACTTTTATTTTTGGTTCGGATGTTATTTGGAAGCAAACAAGGGAATATGTATATTTTGCTGATTGGTGTACGGGTTTAAATAGACTAATAGCATATGCTGCATCATTTTCAAATAAAAAAATGCCCAGGAAAGATTATTATAAAAAGTTTTGCATGAGGAGATTTGACAAAGTTTCGGTAAGAGAAAAAAGCGCGATAGAAATTTGTAAACAATACGCGGGGATTGACGCAGAGCAAGTTATTGACCCGACATTATTACTTAATAAAGAAGATTATCAAAGAATAATAGATAATGAATATTCACAAATTCCTCAAGGTGATTATGTTGTATATTATACCTTTTGGGGCATAAATCCCTATGATATAAAATTAAAACTTCCCATATATAACTTATTCAAAGACGAATTTAATAAAACCAGAAGTTTTGGGCAATGGTTGAATTTACTAAAAAATTCAAAATGTGTTATCACTGCTTCATTCCATGGTGTTTGTTTTGCTCTTTTATATAATAAGCCTTTTGTATATGTAAGAAAACCTGATGAAGATAACGAAAGAATTGTATCCTTGTTTGAAAAGTTTGGTATAAAAGAAAACTGTATTGTTGATTCTGTTGAAGAAATTACTGAAGATTTGGCTTTTAGGCATATTGACTGGGAGTCAATAAATAATAAAATTTTAGAATTTAGAAACTACAGTTTAAATTGGCTGAAATCGGCACTAGAAATGCCTTTGACCTATAAAAAAAGCAATGCTAATGCAACACATCATAAGTTTAATTTTATGGGTGTGAAGATAAATATTAAAAAACGGATAAAAAATAGGTAGGGAATAATGGTTTTTTAAAAAAAGCAAAACTTAAATATAAAGAACTTGAGGTAAGTGTATATATTTGATGAAGATGGTGAAAAAGAAATAAAACATGAACATAAATTGCTGAAGAATATAAATATTTACACAGCAAAAAGCCCCTAAAATCGGACATTAAGACCTGCGAAATTAGTCGCCATAGTCCAGTTTCGTCCTGTCCGCCGAAACTCAACGTTTCGCCGTCACGGACTCACATCCGTTTGCTTTTTTGTTTTCGCCTACTCCGTCGGAGTACGGCTCAAACTTCAAAAGATTGGAGACGGTGGCAGACGCTCAATTTCTACGGGCTTTGCCCTTGAAATTTTACGCTCACTGCATCCGTCAAATCACGAAATCAAAGATTTCGGATTTGTCGGAGGACTCTCACCCACTACGTGGCTTCGACTCCAGCGACTTCAATTTATTAAAATAATACTGGAGACGGCGGGAGTCGAACCCGCGTCCAAAATGATAACAAGCGCGAATCTACAAGCTTAGAATCTTTTTATCTCAGCGCCAAATAGGAAAGATATCTTCAACCAAATTAAGCGCCAAAGTCTTTTTTATAAGGAAAGACAACCCCTCAAGGCTGGATACTTAAACGCCTGCGCCTCAAGCTACAAACGCAAAGGCTTGCATAATTGACCCTAAATTGCGGCAAGCTGGCAAGATAGAGTGGCTGTCGCGCAAACTATGCAGCGATTGCTCTAGGAGCAAAGTCAGCTTTTACAACGTTATTAGCGTTTATTTTTTTGATTGTTGGTAACGCGCAACATCCGCGCGGCCTGCATCACGGTTGATAAAGCACCCTGTCGAAACCATTTCGTCCCCATATTAAATTTTCAAAGTTCACGCATATAAAATTATAACAACTAATTAAGCCAGTATCAAGCTGTATTAATAATTAGGGACAATATTGCAAGTATGGTTTGTTTGTCTTACTATCTTTTAAAAGCAATGAGGAGTATTGCATGGAGAAGTTTGACAGAGAGTATTTATATAATTGCGAATATTCAAATGAATTTATTGATAGCATTGAGAACAAAAATTTTTTAGGCGAAGAACCTTCTTATCAAGTTGTTGAAAATGCATTGTTGTTGCCACCCAAATTTATAGGTTGGGGTCCTATATGGTGTAAAGGCGGTGGATTAGATGCAAGTGGGAATTTTATAGAATACAGTGCAGCAAGATACATGAAGGAAGGTTATGAAGCAGATGAAGTAAAATATTGCGATGAAGAAGTTTATTATTTTGGTCTTTATTTTAAGCAATGGGGCCATTTTATATTAGAGTTTATAAGTACTCTATGGTTATTTCAAAAAGAAAGAAAGAAATACGAAAATATAAAGATTGTCTATCTTCCGATGTTTCAAGACCATGAAATGGTTGGAAATTTTTTGCAAATTCTCGAGTTAATAGGTATTAAGAAAGAAAATTTAATTAAGCTTGAAGTGCCTACTCGTTTTAAAAGAGTAATTTTTCCGCAAAGAAGTGTTGCTATGACCGGCCCGTTTTTGTATTCTAATGCATATCGCAACCTTATTGATTTAATTATTGAAAATGCTTGCAAGATTAAAATAAAAAATAAGTTTTATGATAAAATATATCTTAGCAGGCAAGGTTTTATACCGACTCTTGATAGGGATTTTGGAGAAGAAGATATAGAAAAGTTTTTTAATGCCAACGGGTATAAGACTATTTGTATGGAAAAATTAAGCGTTGTTGAACAAATACAGGTAATTCAAAATGCCAAATTTGTCGCTTGTACTATATCATCAAATGCGCATAATTTAATTTTTGCAAAAAATGGAATAAAAGCTTATATCGTAAATAAAATGTTCCCTTATAACGAAATACAGTATATGGTACATGATTTTAGGAATATTAAAGGGACATTCATAGATTCTTTTTGCACTTTTATGCCTTGCAGTTTTGGCAATGGCCCTACTTTATTATGTTTTAATTCAAAATTAAAAAAATTTGCAAAAGAGCATAATATGAAAATTCCAAGAATTAAAAGTGAAAAAGATAAATTGCTTTACTATCTAAGCTTGTATATGAAAAGAGTAGAAAGCATAAAAGGGCACGCAGATGAGTTCTTTTCTATTAGCTATGAAAATTCTAGAAATGAAATTTCTTTTTATACAAAAAACGAGCTTATTCTAAGAAAATACTATCACGAATTTTTATTTAAATTCGGCAACAAATCAAAAAAAGCTTACCACAAATCGCGTTATGAATTTTTTAAGGATAAATTAAAATCTTATCGATAATTTTTTAGATTAATAAGCAATAAGAATCAAATCAGCCATTGGTATTATAGGTTCGCTTCTTCTGATCATAAATTTATAATCAGGATTTAAAGATTTTATTTTATCTTTTAGCTCAAAAAAGTCTTCAGGTGTATGGTAAATAGCAACAACAAGTACAGGCTTATCTCTTTTTATTATTTCTTTAGCACCCTCTATTATATTACTTTCGTAGCCTTCTGTATCAAGCTTAATTAAACCAACAGCACTGGAATTCTGGTATTCTTTGTCGATTGGTACAACTTGAGCTGTTTCTGTGTAGTTATATTTAATTTCGATAATTTGTTCTTTATTGCTGAGCCCTTTTTTTATTGGGATAATTTTGTCATTACAGTTATCTACTTCAAGGAATTTTCCCATTTCTTTGAAATTTTCAGTCAGTGGTTCATATGCGTGTACTGGACTATTTGGAAAATAATTATGAAATATTATGGCAGTATCGCCATTTAAAGCACCACCATCAATTATTATTTTTCCATTTATTTGCTCAAATACATCTTTTGGTAAATCACACAATCCATAAGCTTGCATATATGAAAAAGGATTTATTTTTAATATATCTGCAAATGGCTGTTTAAAAGTTTTTAAAAAATTATCTAGTTTTTTAAATAAAACTCTATCATATTTTGTCCATGGGTTTTTAAAGTAGGGTTTATTTATATATTTATATAGTTTTATGAAATTATCAATGTATTCGCAAGAAATTTTATCTAGATTGTTTTTTAAGTTGTTAATTTTATATTCTATATTATTTTCTTCAAAATATTTGTCAAAAATTTCCTTCCAGTAGAAAATAACATTCTTTTCAGAAAAATCCATGGAGTTAAATTTATGTGATATTCCTAGAAAATATAATCTGGGTATTGTGCGACCATCTTTATTAATAAAATCAACGTTAAGAATTTTTTGCATTTTATACCACAGGGTAGCTGCCTAAAATTTTGTAGTACTGTGTAACTTTTTCTAAATCATCAAGCACATTTTTCAACTCATCAATGTTTTTATCAATATCAACAAAAAAGTTATATTCCCCCAAAACTCTTTTAGAGGGACGGCTTTCAATGTAAATTAAATCAATGTTATATTTTTTAAAAACTTCAAGTGCTTTAACTAACGCCCCCGGTTCTTGTTTTGTTGAAAAAACAAGGGATGTTCTCGTTTTATTTTTAAAATTAAAATCGACCCTTGAAACAAGTACAAAGCGTGTTTGATTATCTTTATTATCGTTTATATTTTTTTCTAAAACAGGGATATTAAGCATTTTTGCGCAATACTCATTACCTATTGATGCCCAGCCTTTGCCCTTTTCTTTTAGCGACATTGTGGCATAAGCTGTTGATGATGCGCCTTCTAAAATAATGTCTTTTGAGAAATTTGCACTAATATAGTTTTGACACTGTGAAAGCGGCTGTGGGTGCGAGATAATGTGTGTTATTTCTTCTTTTTTTGAATAGGAAATAAGGCAATTTTGAATAGGAATTTGCGTTTGCGCTTGAATTTTTACACCATTTTTTGCGCTAAAAAGACCATCCAGCGTGGCTCTTACAATGCCTTCGATGGAATTTTCAATAGGTAAAACTGCCGCAAGCTCGGGGTCATTATCAACTATGTCAATAATTTTTGTAATTGTTGAAACAGGCTCAAAGTCTTGATTTAAACCAAGTTTTTCCCTAAATTTATCGCAGGCAAACTGGCTATAGGTTCCTTTTGGTCCTAAAAAAAGTATTTTTTTGATAGAATTATCCATATGATTATTTTATTATGATTGGAATTAATATGGCAACAAAAAAAATCGAATTTGGAACAGATGGTTTTAGAGGAATTATTGCACGTGATTTTACATTTGAAAACGTAGAAAAAATAACCCATGGCATAATAAAATATTTAAAAGATTTTGTACCTGACAAAAAATCTGTCTTAATCGCTTATGATCCAAGGTTTATGGCAGATGAGTTTGCACGTTTTTGTACAGGCATACTTTTAAATGCAGGATATGATGTAATGCTCTCTAATTGTGTTTGCCCTACCCCTGTTGTAGCTTATGCTGCAACGGTTGCCAAAAATTCTGCAGGTGCAATTATGTTTACAGCCTCGCATAATCCTAAAATTTATCTGGGGATGAAATTTATTCCTAATTACGGCGGGCCTGCAACAAAACAAATAACTGATGAAATTGTTAAAAATATTGAGCAAAATTACGCTGCGCCAATATCTGAAATCAAAGGCGGGCTTATAAATTCTGATTTTAGAGAGGTTTATTTTTCACATATTAAAAATTTAATTGACTTTGAGGCAATAAAAAAAGCCAATGTAAAATTCATATTTGACGGGCTTTTTAGTGCTTCGATAGGTACATTTGACGAGATTTTAAAAAGACAAGGTGTAAATTTTGAAATTGTAAACAACCATTATGATCCTAATTTTGGCGGCTTTTTGCCTGAACCTAAAGAAAAGTTTATGAAGCATAAAAAGGCAGGCATGCTGACTTTTGCAAATGACGGAGATGCCGACAGATACGGCGTTATAGACGAAAACGGGCAATGGGTTTCACCAAATGAAATACTTGCGATTTTATTAAAATATTTGGTTGAAAATAAAAACGCAAAAGGCAAAATGATTAAAACTGTTGGTGTGAGCGCTCTTGTTGATGTTGTGGCAGATAAGCTTGGTATAGAAACAATAACAACTCCTGTAGGCTTTAAATGGTTGAGTGAAAAAATGAGGGAAAATGAAACAATCCTTGCAGGAGAGGACTCGGGCGGTTTATCAACAGGGGAGCACATCCCTGAAAAAGATGGAATTTATGCAAATCTTTTGATTTTAGAAATGGTATCAAAACTGCAAAAACCGCTATATCGTATCAGAGAGGAGCTTTTAGAATTTGCAAATGTTAATTTTTACTGCGATAGGGTAGATGTAAAACTTGAAAATAAAGACCAAATGTGCAATTTGCAGCAAAAGTTCTTGCAAATGTTTGATATAGCAGGGCTTCATATTTATGATGTTTTAAAAATCGACGGGGCAAAATTTTACTTGGGCGAAGAAAAACTGAGTTGGGTATTAATGCGTCCATCAGGCACAGAGCCGCTTTTGAGGTTTTATATAGAATCAGACAGCATTGAAACTTTGGATAAAATAAAAGATTTTATACACTCTCATACGTCTTAAAGTGTGTTTTTGCAAGGTTTTTTAGTTCTTCCTTGCCAAATTTTTGCGCAATTTCTTTTGCTTGCGCTAAAACTTCACTGTTGCAGCCTTTTTTAAAATTAATTTCATAATCATAAGAAAGGCTTGAAATTCTTTTTACAAATTCCGCGCGTGCAAGGATTGAGGCTGCTGCAACGGCAGTGTCGGCCTCTGCTTTTGTTTGTTGTATTAATTTTATAGTTTTACCTTTTTCTTTTAGTGCGGATAAAATAACATTTTCATTTGCCGCAAATTGGTCTGAGATAGCAATTTTAGCGTCTGTTTTTTTTATCAAATTTTCTAGAACCGTCGCATGCCCCCAGGCAAGTAATCTGTTTAAATTTTTAAAATTTGAATAAAGTTCGTTGTATTTTTTCGGGTTTATTGTTATAACTTCAAAAATTGAAATTGATTTTATTTGTTTTTCAAGTTCAAGAATTTTTTTGTCAGTTAATTTTTTAGAGTCGCAAACACCTAATTTTTCAAGCTCTTTTGCATTTTCTGATGTTAAATATGCCCCTGCAATTACAAGCGGGCCAAAGAAATCACCCTTGCCTGATTCATCTATTCCTATGTGCGGATAGGGGATGTTTAAAATATTTTCTTGTGGTGCTGGATTTTCTCCAAAGTATTTTGAGATTATTTTGTCTGTGTTTTTGCCCTGAATTACAAATTTACCGCTTTGATAAAATGAGGCGGTAAAGCCCTCTCCACGGGCTTGGAAGTACATGTATTGAGGGGTTGAAAAAGCCGCGTTTTCTTTTTCAAAAAGCGCTTTGTACTCTTGTGTTTTGGATGTGTCAAATTTTGCACTGTATGTATTCATTTAATTATTATATCAAAAATCTTGAATTATGTTTTTGTTTGAAATATATTAATTTTATGGCGGGTGTCGCCAAGTGGTTAAGGCCTCGGATTGTGGTTCCGATATTCGTGGGTTCGAACCCCATCACCCGCCCCATTTACAAAAAGAGTCTCGTTAGTAGGCTCTTTTTCAGTTATAGAGAGCTTTTTCAGGGTTGTAACTTTATTTTTCAACGAAATTTCTATATTTTTTGTCAGATAGTCTAAAACCGTTTTACTGCTTACCTTTGGCAGGGTTGTAACTTTTTTAGAACACAAATGTTCATTATCTTTGATAATTCTCAAAGCTTGAAAAATCGGCTTTAATTTAACCGTTAATTCTTCCGTTTCCGTATCATAAGTGACTTTATCACATACCATGCGTAGTAATCTTTGCTTATTTTCAATACTGGCGTTTTTGTAGGTATCTCCTATGTTTGACAGGAATTTCATGAGTGTATCAATGTTACTATAAACAGTTTTATTTACTTTAGCAGCGGTTTTGTTATTCTCTGATAACATTATCTTTTCGTCCTGCCATTCCTGCATTTGGCGGTCGAATTCTTCATTGCTTAGATGTGAACATCCTAGTAATCGTTCCTCATTAGATGTCTTCATAAGTGTATTAAGTTCTGTCAAACGCTTAGCATTAGACATATACACTTGGTTTTCCGTTGAATATATTTCATCTAATGCTTTAACGAGTTTCGGTTTTATCAGTTCTACCACTTTTTTAGGTATATGAATTTCGGCAAAAATACTGTTAAAAGTTTCGTCCAGAGTTTCTTGTTTTATCCCCTTTATGTGAATATGGGCTTGCTTTCGGTTATGGCACTTATAATAAATGTAATCACCGCTATTATGCGCCCCTTTTGAGTGATAGCCTGTAAGAAAACAACCGCAAGTACATCTAATCATTTTAGAGTATGTTTTATCGGTATGGGTAGCGTATGGCTGTCCGTCATTCCTACGGAGTGATTGGACTTTGTTGAACAAAGATAATGGTACTATAGGTTCATGTTTCCCTTGGATTATTCTGTCCGTGCCGTCCTCATTTTTGCCATACTTTATTTTACCGGTATATACAATATTTTTTAATATATGTTCTATTTTGCGAGCAGGGTACGGCTTGCCATTTTTATCATGGAAACCGTCCTTGTATACCTCTAATGATATAGACTTCATAGTATGTTGACCACTCCCATATAGTGAAAATATTTTCACTATATGCGGTGCATTCTTTTCGTCTTTAACGATTATCCCATGTCCATTTACCTGTTTGTTTAGGTAGCCTATAGGGGCTTTCCCCATCAAATAGCCTTGTTGTGCGCGGTGAAGCATTGTTGCCTTAGTACGTTTTTTTGTATTTAAAACCTCATCGGTTGCTACACCCAGCAAACAACCTAATACCGTTTGACTGTCGTTCATTAAATCTGTTATAGGGTCAGTAACAGAATAAAGCGTCATTTCCAAATCAGAGAGGTTTTTGTATGTATGTGCATAGAAATCTGCAATGTTACGACTTAATCTGTCGATTTTCCAAACTATTACACACTGTATTCTATTCTTTCTAATATACTTATTTAGAGCTTGTAAACTCTTTAAGTTTTTATAGCTTGACCCTGATTTTCCCCTATCTTCAAAAAATTCGACAATTTCACAATCATTGTTCTTTGCCCATTCAAGGCACTTTTCTTTCTGCATATCGAGGCTGTACCCAGTCAATGCTTGTTCTTCTGTGGATACTCTACCATAATAAACAGCTTTTTTAACCATTCTGTCCCTCGCTTTCAACATAAAATAATTCTACAACAAAATTGACGAATTCATTTTCGTCGATTTCTTCTAAAATGGGTGTATAGTCCTCAATACTTACCTTTAGCCCATTAAAATCAAATGACCCTTTCATTTGCTTTGCCTGTTCCAGTAAACAGCAAAAATAAACCCACTTGGGTTTAATCACTTTTACTACTAAACAGACTTAGCCTATAATAGGTCTTACATGGGCTTTGCCCTAAGCCGTTGACCGCTTTTTATTCCTAACCCTCGCTAGGTGTTATTGTAACGGTGTGTGTTTACTCTTTCTACAAAACAATTATAGCATAAATCGGAGATTTTCTCAACTGTTTCACTTCTCCGCAATGTGTTTCCATTTAACATGTTCGCTAACCTGTGAATAAGGCAATAGTTTTATGTATGTTTCATCGATTAAATCTGGATAAATTGTACTGTTAGTAGTTATTTCAGCTAATTTTAACTTTAAATTAGCTAAAAGTTGGCTATAATAAGTTACAATAATATTATTACTTTAACTGTTACTTTCTTTAATGTGCATTTATCAGAAAAGGCAATTACTGAATATATGGGTATTCTGTCATCAACTAATCTTCTTATACTTCTGACATGAGTTGCATTCTGCATAATCGGATTATAAAAACGCTCCTTATGGCTTTCGCCATAACTAATAGGTAGCGTTTGAGTCCACATTTTTTGACGCTCATGACCAAATATCCAGCCACTATAATTTTTACTTTCAATGACAAATAGACCTTTAGGGTGAAACATTATAATATCGACTTCGGTTGTTTTCCCGTTTTCTAGTGGTATATATAGTTTATATCAATATTTACAACCAATCGACTCAAATGGTTGTAAATATTGATATAAACTATATTCCCCATACTTACCACTGTCAGCAAATACAGACCAGTAAGAATTTTGTGTCGTTCTATAATAATGACTATTTTTATACTCGGTATATTGTAATACAAACCGAATTATAGGTATAATTATAAGAATAGCTACTATTACACTAACTAGAATGATATCTTCCATAATTACTTTATAGTTACAGCTGGAACAGTTTTAATACCCATTTTTGCTTCATATTGATAAGTTCCAATTTGCTTAGCACACTTCCCTTTAGGAATATTAATTTTAAGGTCATCATAATAATTGCTGGTTGTGTCATCTCCTAACAATAAAACCAGTATTTCATTAGGGTCATATATTGAGTTTGGTTGAGATTTAGCAATAGAAAGTGCCATATTGGGTTCTAATGTTTGCATAACTTGCAATTGTTTGGCATTTAAACATTTACCTTCTTCTTCAAATATTGTCAAACCAGGATAATTCCCATTGTTAGACGTATGCATTAAAATACCTGTTACAACCATAATAATGAACATTGTTATCATGCCAGCAATAAATATTAATAAATTCTTTAACACACTTTTCATAAATCACCACTCTTATAGATACTATCTATCCTTTTTTCTCCAAGGATTATTATTAGGATTTACAAACTTCTTACCCGTAAAATATGTTGCAGGACAGCTATTGCCTTCCCACTGCCATTTTATAACATTGTTGTTTTTATCAACCTCTAGAATTCTATTGCAAGTTGACTCACCGCCATAAACTCCATACTGATTACCAGAAACATTATAAGAACTATTTATCCAATAATACAGTTTTTTTCCAGCGATTGTTTTTTCTTGCGTAGGATAGCCCCAGTGGTCTATAACAGTTTCTATATTTTCGCCAATCCAACTATCCATAATTCTCTTCATTGTATCTTTTGTACCGATAGCAAATGATACTGTCGGAAAGAATGTTATTATAAGTATAACTATTAAAAATTTCTTCATACTTACCTCTTTTGTGCAATTATAACATAAAATTCTTTATTTAGCAGTTATTGTACCCATTAAAGTTTGTCAGAATACTGGATTTTCTGTCAGGTAGTAATAGTGATTAATCAAGGTTAGCACTTATTTTGCTCTATACTCTAATTTTACAAGTATTATATAGAATAACTCGCCTCCACAACATAGGAGGCGAGTTAAGACGTGTAAAATCGAAAATAGGCTCTTATCCCCTGATTTCTTGCATTTCCTTTAAACATGTCTAGCATTTGCATTTAGTTAATTAAGTTTAAATCTCTGATTATATTATTTCTTGTAGAGAGTTTTCAGAGTGAAAACTCATAATCGGAGACTAAATAAATGAAACGAGAAAAAGCTGTTAAAGGGTTTAACCTACCCAGTGACCTTATCTCTGAACTAACCGACTTTAAAAAATTAAGGTCTGTTAATCTTTCAGACTGGGCGGAAAAGGTATTACGAAAAGCGTTAGAGAAAGAATTAGGAGGTCTAAAAACAGATGTTGAAGCAAAGTAAGGTAAGTGATTTAGCGGTGTATAAAGATATTTTAGTTGTATTAGATAGACGCAAACTCCGGCATGGCGCGGATAGTACGGCTAGTGCAGTAATTAGAAAATACGTAGAATTTGCACTTGAAGCCGATTTCGCGCTTACATATAGCAACTACAATACTACTTTGCATAATTGCTGTATTGCGATTTACAGTGATATTAAATCAGATAATAACAGAGTTAAGCAGACAGAAATTAATTTGCTTGATGACATTGAAAGAGAGCTGAAAAAGCCACATCAGAGAATAATTGAGGAGGAAATCGAGTATGTCTATTGAAAATACGGAGATGTTACCAGCTCAAGGCTGGCGCGCACGCGCGAAGGCGTATATTAAAATGAAGATAATTAACACTAAAGACCGCGTAAATGCGCTGAAAGCCGTTGACGGCGTTAAAATGCCCTTGTATCTTGCTAGGGGCGGGGTAACGCAAGATGTTTTGAAAGAAATTTTCGTTAAAAAGGTTGTTGCAGCGGTGGCACACGCATTAGACACAGAAAAGTACAGTACATTAATAATGGGGATACGATTATGAATGAAGACAGAATTATTGAAAACGGTATGACAGTAGGAGAAATCATGAATGCTTCGCGCGAAGAACTTATTGAAAAATTCGGGAAATCCAGAGTAGATATTGTATGTGTACGCGCGTTAAATTCGCTATTGGGGTATGAAGATTACTCGAGTTAAAATCCAATTGTCATAAGGAATAGGGGCTATTTAAAGCCCCTATTTTTATGTATAAATTTTGATACTAAAAAATGCAAGAAGCCCCCGCTACGGTTCACCTTCACCGCGCTTCGCGCGCGCTTTCAGTGAAAAGCCCGCTACGCCGGAATTGTGTCATTCGTTCGTTTCGCCGTTTGTGGCTCCACTCACTCCACTTTCGGCGGGCTTTCTCTGTAACCTCGTTTGTCACTCGGTCACAGCGCCCTTCGCGTACTACAATTTAAACTTTGTAATGGTGGTTCAGATATTAAAAACTTCCAGAAGTTAACGAAAGTTTATTTCTAAACGGTAACAGACCGGCATGCAGTTGTATAGCTATTAATTACTATTATTTTTTGTAGTATGGTGGTAAAAAAGACTGTTATAGCGCATAAAAGCCCACCGCTCTTATCGCTATACTATTTTATAATTGCGTGTTTATTGGTATTAAGCCCTAATTCTTTTGCAAGTTTGTAATAGGTAGCCTTTTTCATGCTAAAGTGCCTCATGACTGATGTGTGTGTACATTCGCCATTAGCAGCTTTTTTAAACATTTCCTTAAAGTTTTCTGGTAACTCAACTTTAGGACGTCCTAATTTTACCCCTCTTGATTTTCGTTCTTCTAAAGCTCTTTTTGTTCTGGTGCTTACGTTTCGTTTCTCCAATTCGCTAAAAAGAGAGAGCATAACAAGTACAAGGGATTTCAAGGACATCTGCATAATATCGTCTTTGCTTGTGTTTGCAGTACATAGGATTTGTTCACGCTCATTAAGGGTTATAAATTCGGCTTTTTTATCCTCAACAATCGTTCTATATATTCTCTCTAATCCGCTAACAGAGCGGTATAAACGGAATACTTCCACTACTACAACAGTATCACCGCTACGGAGGTTATCCAGTAATACTGGTAATTGCGAGCGTTTCTCTACCGGAGTATCACCCTTACATTCATCTTTGTAAAAGGCGGAAATTTTGATATTATTAACCTTTGCCCATTGCTCGATTGCATGTGTTTGGTTCTCAATGGTCATAGTACCGTCATTTTTTGACACTCTGCAATATGCGTAAACTCTATTTTCTGCCATATTCTTCCCTCTATAAAAGGTAGCTGTTAAGCTACCTTAAATCTTCTGCTTAATCTTTCAGTCATATATTCTGCAACATCTCCGAAATCTGCTCTGAATTTTTTAAGGTCAAAAACATTTGATACAACTTGTGTCCAGTGAACTACTGCTATCCCTAAATCAAGATGTTGTAGATTGTTAGCGTCCATGTAATCTTTTAAAATCTGCTCTTGGCTCTTTACTGCTTGGTTAATTTCTGCTTGTTTGTCATAAAGGTTGTTAAGTGTTTCTACTGTTGCCTGTAATTCTGCTTTGTTCATGTTCGTATCTCCTATTTAATTGCTTTCCATACTTCTATTATTACATAACGTCTATAAAATGTAAAGCATTTAATAGACGTATATTAAATACTGTTAAGCTATTAAATAGACGCAATTTGCTTAAGAAATTTTACGTTCATATAACGAACGTTTTTTAGACGTGATTATGCGTAACAGAGCATTTCTTCAACTGGTAATTTTTCAAGTTCTTGCAAAATTATTCCGGTCAATGGTTGTAACAAGTACACATATCCCGCCCCATAAAAAGACTCCTAATAAAGGGGTCTTTTTTTCATGGGGTTCGAACCTGTTGCAAGTCTGCATAGGCTCACAAAGTTCGCCTAGCCCCATCACCCGCCCCATAAAAAGACTCCTAATAAAGGGGTCTTTTTTTCATGGGGTTCGAACCTGTTGCAAGTCTGCATAGGCTCACAAAGTTCGCCTAGCCCCATCACCCGCCCCATAAAAAGACTCCAACAAAAAGGGTCTTTTTATTATAAAAATGTACAAAAACTGCTATAATATTTCATACTAATAAATTCGAACATTGTAAATTTTGCACAGGGTAAAGAAGGACTCTTTTTTATAGGAAACTAGCCACCAATTATACTGTAGGCCTCGGGTTAGTTCTCGACTAGAAATGAGGCGATATGAGCGATTTCAACTTGAGTTTATTTTAATCTTTTTGATTTTGTCCATATTAAAAACGGTTCTCACCTTAAAAGATAAGAACCGTTATACCTCTACAGAGTTCTTGATAGTCTGCTAAGCTATCACCCTGTGTCTATATTATAAATAACTTTTAATCATTTTTCAACATGTTCCAATTTGCCGCCCCATAAAAGACTTATTTATCGCATGCAATTAATTTTCTTTACAAGTTTTATAAAATCACCATGATAAATTTTACAGGCAAAATTCCAATAGCAAGATGCAAAATAGAAAACAAGAAAACTCAAAAAAGTGTTCCTGCCACTTTTTTTGAATACGATTGCAAAGATTTAGCTGACAGCATAGAAGTTAGAACACAGCAAGGTTTAAACGAATTTAAAAGTTTTATTGCAGGCTACATGAAAATAAAAACGTTAAAAATTAATTCCTGTCGGAAACCCGATGAGGAGTATTTTTATGGCTTGCAAACAAAAGATGGTGACATTGTAGCTATTGCAAAAACAAGCGTAAAAGATGATTCCGTACATATTGATTTTATTGAAACAAATCATAAAAAATACAAACACGCAGGCAAAAATATGTTGGCGCTAATAGGTAAAAACATGTTGGAAGATAAAAAAGGTAAAAAGCTTGTTGTTGATTATGCTTTGGATGAAGCTGTAGATTTTTATATTGATGGTTGTAATTTTAAGCTTAAGGGCAGCCATAAAGACAAAAAATTTGTGCTTCACAAAAAAGGTGTGAAAAAATTAATTGAAAATGCGCAAAGTAAGTCAAAAGGGTTGTTTGTTGAAGTTTAAAATTTAAACTAAATATTGAACAGCGTCAAAAATAATGATAAAATACCATTAATTAGCAGGATTTTATGAAAAAGTTACTTACTTTTATACTTGTTTTTACTTTGTTTTTAGCCCCTTTGGCGTGTGTTGCTCAGGATGAGAATTATCCAAAAAAAGGACGTGTAACAAAATCGCAAAAACAAACAATGACAAGGCGCATAAATGATATTTGCGACAGGTTGCTAGAGCGCAATAAAATTTCCACAAAAGTTACAATGAAGCTAAGAAAAACAAGCAAAGTTAATGCTTATGCAAACATGGGCAGGGAAATTGTTGTATTTAGCGGGCTTATAAAAATTTGCGAGAATGACGACGAGCTTGCAGGGGTAATTGCTCATGAATTAGGACATCTGGTAAATGCTCATGTCTACAAGCTAAATGCTGTTAATACAATTGCATATAATGCTTTGCAAGTTGCAAATGAAGTACCTGTTGTAGCATTACCTGCTGCATTAATTTATGGTGTTGGTTTTAAAAAATGGATGCGCATGGATGAATACGAAGCAGATATTACATCTGTAGATTTGCTTGTTGGCGCAGGCTATAATCCCCTTGGCATGTTATCTATTTTGCAAAAAATAACAGGTGAAAAATACATAGATTTCCTTAAAACTCACCCCTCGGGCGAAAAAAGGGCACTTTATATTTATGATTACATAGCTCATACCTATCCTGAATTCGTAGAAAAAGGTTTTGATACTGAAAGTTATGAAGAATTTTTATATTATTATGAAGATGTTGCACAAGAGCGTGCGCAAAACCCTAAAAAAATGATTAAACATCAAAAGAAATTTGAAAAACTTGAAGAAAAAAGAAAGAAAAAATACGCAAAATATCAAAGAAAACAACTGAAAAAAGAAGAAAAACAAAAGCAAAAAGAGCTTGAAAATCTCGAGAAAGAAAAATCTAACCAAGACGCTGCTTGATATCTTTATAAATTAAATAAGTCATTTCGCAGTCTTTTAGCCCTCTGTGTGCGCCTTTTGTATCGATGTTTAGGTGTTTGGCTATTGTAGAAAGTTTATAGTTTTCAAGCTTATAAGCCTTTTTTGCAAGCGCAACTGTGTCAACTAAATTATTTGAGAAATTTTCATCGAAATTTATTTTCATTTCCCGATGTATAAAACCAGCGTCAAATCTTATATTATGACCTAAAATGACGTCATCTTGTATAAAATCTCTAAATTTTTTCAAAACAATTTTTATATCAGGCTGATTTTTGACCATTGCGTTAGTTATGCCTGTTAAGTTCTCTATAAAGCTGTTTATCTGCTTTTTGGGGTTTATGAGCATTGAAAAATCCGCAATTCTCTCCATATTTTTTACTTTAATTGCGCTAAGCTCGATTATTTCGTCCCCTGCAAGGCTAAAGCCTGTTGTTTCAATGTCCACCACGCAAAAATCACTTGGCATAATTTCAATTAATTTACCTTTTGGCTTTTTTGGCAGAGGCTTTTGAGGTATTTCAATATTTTCTTCAAAACTAAGGTTTAATTGCATGATTTTATTATAATATACAAAAATTTTTGCGTATAATTTTAAAATGATAGGAATTTTGGCATTATTAACAAGAATTTTTTCAAATCCTTATTCTAACGTTATTCAAAAACGCTTGGGGCAAAAGGGTTTTAAGTCTTTATGGATAAGCTTTTTTGCATATTTTTTATTGAGCCTTTTTTGTCTTGTACCCTCATTTTTTATTGACTGGGCAAGTTTTGACTTTGTTTTTTGGCAAAATGTAATTTTAGCGGGCATAGTTGGTGCTGTTGGCAATTGGTTTTTAGTCGAGGCTCTAAAATGCGGCGAGCTTTCTGTTTTAGGACCAATAAATTCTTATAAATCAATAATAAGCGTTATTTTTGCTTTTTTGTTGTTGGGTGAAATTCCTGCTTATTTGCAGTTTTTTGGAATATTTTTAATAATTTTTGGCTCTTACTTTATTTTTGACGGCTCTGGAGAAAAAATAAGCCCTAATATTTTTTTAAGGCGTGATATAAAATTTAGGCTTTTAGCACTTGTTTTTACTGCGCTTGAGGCTGTTTTTATTAAAAAAATTATTCTTATGTCTGATATTCTAACCTCTTTTGTCCTGTGGTGCTTTTTTAGTGCGATTTTTTCTTTTGTAATTCTTGTTGTTTTAAAATCAAAAATCGTAGCAAATTTTTATATATCGATAAAAAGAAACTTCAAGGGCTTTTTAACCCTTTGTTTGTGTATGTTTTTAATGCAGTTTTCAACAAACATTGTTTTTGAAAAAATGAACGTAAGCTGTGCTTTAGCACTTTTTCAGCTTTCATCATTATTAAGCGTATTTTTTGGCTGGCGATATTTTAGTGAAAAAAATCTTAAAAGAAAAATTTTAGGGACAATTATTATGATTTTAGGCTCGATTGTCGTTATTTTGCGATAAATCTTCTAAAAATTCCTATACCCTTTTGTGGTTTTGGGTGATGGGTTGCTATGATGGGCGATAAGAAGGAATAGACCCTGAAACAAGTTCAGGGTGACGGGCGGGGTCGTTCAGGGTGACTAAATAAATGTCATGCTGAACTTGTTTCAGCATCTTTGTCATGTTGAACATACCCTTATGTCATGCTGAACTTGTTTCAGCATCTTTGTCATGCCGAACAAAATAAACGTCATGCTGAACACCCCCTATGTCATGCTGAACTTGTTTCAGCATCTAAAAAATAGGAAAAATGTCCCTATTCGGGCAGCATCTAAAAAACATGTTATAATGAGTCAATGAAAAAAACCTGCGCAGTTTATATAATGACTAATTATTCCCAAAGCTCCTTGTATATTGGTGTCACAAGTAATTTGCAAAAAAGAGTTTGGGAGCACAAAAATAAAGTTGTCGCAGGTTTTACTAAAAAATATAATATTAATAAACTGGTGTATTATGAATTAACGGATTCCATAGAAACGGCTATTAATAGAGAAAAGCAGTTAAAACGCTGGCATAGGGATTGGAAAATTAACTTGATTAAAGAAATGAACCCTGAGTTTAGGGATTTGTCGTTAGATTTTGAGTAGAGTGCAGGTCGTATAGACCCTGAAATAAATTCAGGGTGACGGGCGGGGTCGTTCAGGGTGACGGTTTTGGTTGTTCAGGGTGACACTAATCCCCCAAGCTATCATAAACCCTTTTAACCTCTTGAATATCTTGCCACATAAGCCATTTAGGGCCACCCTTTTCTCTTGAATCATTCCTTAAAAGGTAAGACGGGTGGAAAATTGGCATCATTTTAGCGCCATGTGGGCCTTCAAACCACTGCCCCCGCACCCGTGTTATGCTCATTTTCTTGTTAAACATGCTCTCAAGTGCCACTCTGCCGCAGATTAAAATTATTTTTGGTTTCATAACATTTATCTGTGTGTCCAAAAACTCCCTACATGCCTCTTTCTCGTCAGGCTCGGGGTCGCGGTTTTCAGGTGGTCGGCATTTTATGGTATTGCAAATATAAATATTTTTATCCCTGAAAAAGCCTACGCTTGCAAGGATTTTGTCCAAAAGCATACCTGCTTTACCTACAAATGGTCTGCCCATTTTATCTTCATAAAACCCCGGAGCTTCGCCGATTAGAATTATTTTATTGTTCACAACGCCTTCACCAAAGACAGTATTTGTCCTTGATTTGCTCAATTTGCATTTTGTGCAGTTTTTACAAGCGTTTTGCGCTTCTTCAAGAGTTTCAAACATAGCTTTATTATACAACTTATTTGTTTAAAAACATGTTTATGATAAGATTTTTTATGCCTACATTAGTCGAAGAAAAACAACAAATACAAAAAGCTGATTTGCCTGAATTTTCGCACAGTAAAAAACCTTCTCCCATCAAGGGTATAGTTTTTTGTGCAATATTTGCCCTCGGGCTTGAAACAAATTTTGAAAAAATTAAAAATCTTGGCATAAAACCCTTGCTGTTGGCATTTATTATGTTTATTTGGCTTGTAGGTTTTGGTTTTATAGTAAACAAATTTATAATTTAATTTTGTGTTAAAATATTAATGTAAATTTGTTGGGAGTAAAAACTATGAATGAAAGACTACAAAACGCTTTTTGCGTGCAAATAAACAAAGAGCTTTACAGTGCTTATTTGTACTTGTCAATGCAAACTTATTTTAAAGAAATGAATCTTGAAGGCTTTGCAAACTGGATGAATGTACAGGTTCAAGAGGAATTAGCGCATGCTATGGGTATGTATAATTATGTTTTAGAACGTGGCGGAAAAGTTACACTTATGAATGTTGAAAAGCCTGATGACACTTGGGATTCGCCTTTAAATGTTTTTGAAAAAGTGCTTGAACATGAACAATATGTTACATCTTCAATAAATGATTTAACAAGCGTTGCAGAAGAAATAAAAGACCGCGCTGCAATTTCGCTTTTACAGTGGTATATAAAAGAACAAGTGGAAGAAGAAGCAAATGTATCAAATGTTTTGGGTAATTTAAAACTGGCGCAAAATGACCCAAGGGCGCTTTTGCTTTTGGATAGAGAACTTGCAACAAGGACTTTTGTAGCCCCCGTTATAGGTTAATTATAGGTTAAAAGTTTAAACCCGCCTTATTGGGGCGGGTTTTTTCTACTTAATATTTAACTCGTATTTTAAAATGTCAGTAAGAGGTGGTTTTTTCAAACATCTTATTGCTTCATCCGCTTTTTGGGTAAGCTCAGGATCGTCGCTAACATCTACTATTGTTTTTAGTAAATCAATTGTTGAGTTGAAAACCCTTAAAAGGTCGCCTTCATGCATAATTACGTACTGTTTTTTTAAGTCTTCAAAAATCACTCGCCAAAAGTCAGTGCAGTCTTTGTCGCTTATATAAGGCATATAGGCAAATTTTAAAATTGCACTTGCAAGGTTTGTACTCATTTTAATTTCATCATCAATGCCATGGCGTATTTGCTCTCTTGAAATTTCTTCTGCAAGCTCTATGGCAGGAGATAACTTTTGCGCGGTTTCACTCATATCATCTTTAAAGTTTTTCCTTGCTTTTTCATCGTTTATATCGGCAAAAATTGCCATAAGTGCTGCAAGTTCTTCAGGAGTCAGGTCTTTTGTGTATTTTGGGTCACTCATTAATTCACAAAAGAGAATTTGATTAATTCCATAGACATTTTTTGCCATTTCACCTTTTTGAGTAGGAATTAAATTGCCATGCTTAAAGGTGATATACCCTTTTTCTTTCAGGTAGTTAATTTTATTTTTTGCGTCTTTTTTAATTTTTTGGACGTTGCCGTTTTGAAATGCGTAAAAGCTTGTTTGAATATAATCGTTCAAATTATTTAACTTTGAATTTTGCAGAAGGCTTGCATAAGAAAGGTTTAGGGTACTTCTTATTTTTGTGTCATCCGAGTTCATTATTTTTTTAAATGTTTTAAACTCTTGGGCTGAATTTGGGCAAATTACGACATTTCCTAAATCATACATACCGCGTCTGCCCGCTCTGCCCGAGCCTTGTTTGTATATTGTGGGGGTAATTTCTACTTGTCTTCTGCCGTTAAATTTTTCTAAAGAAGTAAAAACTGTTGTTTTAAAAGGCATATCAATACCTGCAAGCAGGGTTTCAGTTGCAAAGCAAGCTTTAATAAGCCCTTTGCGCGAAAGTTTTTCAATTAAACTTTTGTATGGAGGCAACATACCCGCATGGTGAACTGCATAACCCATTAAAAGCTTTGGCATGTATTCTTCATCAAAGTTATCGCCTAGATATATTCCTTTTTCTTTTGCTTCGTTGATTTCATCAAGAACTTGTTTTGATTGTTCAGGGGTTAAAAGTGTGCCGAGTTTTTTGGATGTTTCTTCAAGTTCTTTTTTGCAACGTTTTTTTGAAAATACAAAAAACAGCGCAGGCGTCATATTTTTTTCTTCAAGAATTTTTAAAAGCGGTGTAATTTGTAAATTTTTGCAGTAACTCAATTTTATATCATTTGAAACGTTTAGCTTGTTATCAGATAAAATATAAGCTATCTGTCTTGCCTTATCTTTGCTTATACCTTTTTCTCTTACCAAAGTGTCGCAAAAATTTTCTGCGTTAACTTCATTAAAACTATTTTTTGTCTGTCTTTTTAAAATGTTTATAAAATTTTCACCGTCATATAGTTTTTCAAGTTCGTCAACTACTTGTTTTTGTCTTTCACTAAGCGAGTATTCAATTCTGTCAATGTCAATTTTTCTGTTATAAATTTGTTTTAAGGCAAAGCCTGCATTTTCTTTATACCCAAAAACATATTCATTTAGTGGCACATATCTTTCATCATCCTTTACTTCTGTCAGGTGAGTTTCGATTTGTGGGTTTATGTTTTGTATCCACTCTGAAATCTGTTTTGCATTTGAGGCTGTTGCACTCAACATTAATTGTTGCATATGTTTTGGTGTACCCATAACAGCCTCTTCCCACACTGTACCGCGATCAGGATCACCGAGGTAATGAAATTCATCATATATTACAGCTGCAAAATCTCTAAAGGCTTCTGCAGTAGTTTCTTCATCTTCCATATTTACCATGTTGCGATAAATTTCTGTTGTCATGCAAATTAACTGCGCATCAGGATTAATAACAGTGTCGCCTGTTACGATACCAACGTTATCAGAGTTTAGAAAAACTCCGTTTTCATCGTAATTTCCAAATTCTTCTGAAAATTTAGTGAATTTTTCGTTGCTTAGCGCTTTTAGAGGGGATAGATAAATAATTTTTTTGCCTTTTTTAAGGACATCTTCAATACCATATTCTGCAATAAGAGTTTTGCCAATTCCTGTAGGGGCTGTAACAATTGTAGTTTTGCCGGAATTAAAATTTTCAATTGCATCTTTTTGGTATTTATCAATAGCAAATTTTTTATTTGAATTTTCAAAAGAGCGCAGCTGCCTTATCTCGTCTTGTTTTGGCAATGTAATTGCATTTATTTTTGCCATGTCAAGCTGGCTTTTTGTTTTAGATTTTTTTAGATAAATTAAAAACGGGTCTTTTGAATTGTTTTTTTGATTTGCTTTTTTGATTTGTTGTATTTCTTCTGCTGTAGGCAAATATGGTTTTGGGTAAGTTAAAGTACTTATTGGTATTGTGCTTGTATCTGTTTCCTGCTGCCCTTTTTTTAAATTATTTTTATTTCGGTTTAAACCAAAAGACACATTTTTTATTGAATTGTTAATGCTAAATATTTTCATTTTTACTTCCTATAATATTTTTACGCTTGTGAAGAAAATTTTTAAACAATATTTTAAATATTTTTATTTCATTGTTACAAAACTTTAAAAAAGTGCTATACTTATGCTGTAGCGAAAAAGGAGTTTATTATGTGGGAAAAAGACATTAACATTCACGAAGTCAAAGAAATTATCTCTCGCACAAAAGTATTTTTTGGGGTGGGAGCAATAAACAAAATTAATGATATTTTGGTTGATTTGAAATCAAAAGGAGCGGACAAGGTTATTGTTGTTTCAGGTAGAAACGCTTATAAAGCAACTGGCGCTTGGGATATAATTGAAAAAGCTTTAAAGGATAATTCAATCGGCTATGTAAATTACGATAAAGTTACTCCAAACCCCACTACTGATGGCATTGATGAAGCTAAAAAAATGGCACTTGATTTTGGTGCAAAGGCAGTTATTGCTATAGGCGGAGGTTCTCCAATTGACACAGGTAAAAGTGTTGCAATTTTAATGGATGAAAAATATCAAAATAAAACTGCTGATGAATTGTATGAGTACAAGTTTGCGCCGGAAAGCGCAGTGCCTATTGTTGCGGTTAATTTAACCCATGGTACAGGTTCTGAAGCTAACCGTTTTGCAGTTGCAACAGTTGTTAAAAAAGACTTTAAACCAGCAATTGCTTATGATTGCATTTATCCTACTTATTCAATTGATGATCCTAAAGTTTGCACAAAGTTAAGCCTAAAGCAAACTTTATACACTTCAATTGATGCCATTAATCACGTGGTTGAGGCTTCAACAAGTAAAGTTGCTTCACCTTATGCTATTTCTCTTGCAAAAGAGACAATCAGGCTTGTTGCAAAATACTTGCCACTTGCTGCTAAAAACCCAGAAGACCTTGAAGCAAGATATTTCTTGATGTATGCAGCACTATTGGGCGGAATATGCTTTGATAACGGGCTTTTACACTATACTCACGCGCTTGAACATCCGCTAAGTGCAGTAAAACACGATTTATCTCATGGTTTAGGTCTTGCAATACTTTTGCCTTCGGTAATTGAGACAATTTACCCTGATAAAGCCGCAACTTTGGCTGATATACTAGAACCCATTGCACCTAATTTAAAGGGCGAAGCAGATGAGGCAAAACAGGCAGCACTTGCGGTTGAAAAATGGCTTTTTGAAGTTGGTGTAAAAGAAAAGCTTGAAGATATGGGCTATTCAAACGCTGATGTTGAAAAACTTACAAACCTTGCTTTTACAACTCCATCGCTTGATGGTCTGCTTGCAATAGCTCCAAATGAAGCAACAAAAGAGCGAGTTGAAAAAATCTATAAAGATTCAATGAAGCCAATTGCTTAAATAATTAAAAAGCCCTCTTTTAAGAGGGCTTTTTTATGGAGTAGCAGCAGCTGCTGCTTTAAATTTTACCCCTAATTTACCTATTGCAAATTGATATCTGTCGCGCGCGTCTGTGTTTGGTTTTTTTGCGCCATTTGTATCTACTGCAACTGTTACACAGGCTTTTGCAACATCAACAGGCGCCTGTTCAAATTCTATAACTGATTTTACAGTTGTTGCACAAGTGCTGTCATAGCTAAATCCTACAAGAGTTCCATCTGCAAGTACCGCTAAAGATTTTCCCGTAAAATCAACATTATCTGTTGAATTTCCTTTTGCAGGAGCACCATCAAGGCAATTTGTTTGTGCGTCAGAATTGCAAGTTTTTACATAAGAAACATATTTGCTGTATAAATCTCTAATACAGTTATTATCAGCGCAACCTACAGATGCCATTGTGTGAGATGTCGTTTCCATCATAACAATTTGCTTTGTAGCATCGTTAAAAGTTGTATATGTTTTTTTAATGGTTGCTTCTGCCTGTTTCTTATCCAAATCAACATTTGTTATTAAAGATGGTATTGTGACAGCTGCAATTACACCTATTATTGCAAGCGTAATTAAAACTTCTGCTAATGTAAACCCTCTTTTTATTTTCATAAAGTTTGCCTTTTGTAACACTAATAAAAATATTATAGGGGGGGTTTAAAAATATTGCAATATAATTAATGCTTTTTGATGAATTTAAAAATTTCACTTCCTGCAACAGCAGTTGATATCAAGCTTACACCAAGCCACATGTAATTTATAATGTTAATTGGGCTGTTTTGCTTTTTTCTTCCGGCATTTTGCAGGTCTTCAGGCACTTTTGAATTTACAAGTTCAAGAGTATCTTGAGAAATTTTGCCCCCAATTTTTGGCGGAGTTGGGATAACACCAACTTTTGGCGGGGTAAAAGTCATTTGCGGAGTGTTTTTAATTGCTTCTGTCATATTTTAATTAAAACAAAAAACTATTTTAAATTGCTTTTTTGCTTGTGTTTATTTTCTAAATAACCTGCTATAGGGCTTGAAATTAATGGCACAAGAATTCTTTTTGCAAACAATGTTGCGCCAATAAGTGTTGAAACAGTTGCAAAACCGGCACTTGCTTGTTTAAATTTTTTCGGATTATCCTTTAATTCAGAAAAAAGGCGTTTGCAGATGGCACTTTGCACTTTTTTATTTGCAAGCAAAAGACCTGCTGAGAGCTGCACTACAGTGGTTGTAATACCTGTTACTGCGTCCATTTTTGCAACGAAAGATTTTTTATCTTCGGGAATTTCTTTGTTTTTTAGAGTGTTGTGAACCCTTAGAGCGTAAGCAAAGACATCTTTTGAAATACTTGTTGCAAGCAAAGTGGTTGTTAAGAATTGCGGTTTTTCAATGCATTTGTTTATATGTTTCCTTGCAAAATTGGAATTTGCAAAGTTATTTAATTTTTTTTCTAGTATTTGTGGCATTTTGCACCTCTTTTTGAAACCAAGGATTTAAAATGTTGTAAAGTCAGAAATTTTTTTGGCTTGTTATTTTCAGGTTTTTTTACAATTTTGTTCATAACTTTTGGGAAAAAGTAATCTTCAGCCTTACACAAAATCGGAGTTAGCGCAATTGCTGCTACAAAGCTTACCCTGTTTTGCAAGTGGTATAACCTTTTATGGGTCAAATCCAAGTTTTTAAGGCTTTCTTTTAATTCTTTTTTGTAATTCCCGCCGAAGTTTTCTATTGCCTGTTCAAAATCTTCTTTTATAATTCTTCCAAAGCCTTTTTTGTTGAGTTTTTCAACTATTTCCTTGCAAGATTTTTCAAGCTCCAAATTCTCCCCTGAGGCTTTATTTAGTGCTTTTATAAAATTTTCTTTTGCGCTTTTTTCGTTGTACGAAATCTTTCCGCCAATTTTATTTAATTTATTTCTGTTTGCAAGATTTTCAACATATTTTGAGCAAAGTATTAAAATCGGCACTTCCATCAAAAGTTGAAAAATAGCAGCAACAGGGTTTTTAAGGGCTGAATATTCTTTTTTCTCCTTGTCCTCTTTTGAAACAAGCATAATTGTTGCAGGCACAAGCACTGCCTTACCGGCAAAATCAAGGGCGATGTTTGTCCCTTCGCCAATTTGGTCAATTTTGGCAAATTTTTCTCCTGCGGCACGTTTAAAATTTTTAACAATGCCTGAATGTCCTTTATAATTAATGTTGTTAGCGGAATTTATTTTCATTTGTTTCGGCTTTTATTTATACAAAACCCCTCAAGTTTTTTATTTTCTCATAAAATAAAATTGTGTAGCAATTTTTTACAAAAAAATTTTTTATATATAGTATGAGGAAATTTTTAAGAATTATATTAAATTTAGTATTTAAAATGCAGCAAAAGGCATATGAGCTGCCAAAGGGCAATTTGTATTCTTATTCAAATGGCACATCAAGCTCTCATATTACATCTTTTGCTACAATGTCGCTTGATGCAAAAAATCAAAAGAAATCCCAACTTTTGAGAGAAAAAGTAAAACAAATTGTTAAAAAGAACATAAAAACACCTGAAAAACTGCTTGAATATGTTGAAAAATCGGGTACAAAAGTGGTTAAAATCCCTTATGCTGATAAAATTTTGTCTTATGCAAACGAGCAAGAGGGTTTTATTACTCCAAAAAGCGGACTTGAAGCACTTTATTTGAATTTAGTTTTAAATAAAAAAATATCTTTTAAGACACCTGAAATGTTTGTTTTAAGAGATTTGCCGCTTAATATTTATGTTATGTCACATCAATTTCATAAATGGTATGCCTACAAAATGGGTTTACCGGGGTATGATGAGGCATCGCAGGAAAAATTTAAAAGAGTTTTTGAGTTTTCAGATTCTAAAAAAGCTCAAGAGCTAAGCTATAGCGAGGTCATGGCACTAAAAGAAGCTGTTAAGCGCGATATGGAAGCAATTGACTTTGTTTTAGAACTTTCAAAAGAACATGAAGGCTCTAAAAAGACTTTAGATAAAATTAAAAACGGTGAAAAAGCTAGCCTTTAAGCCTTTTAATAGTGTTTGCAAGCTCTTTTACTTTGTTTTCAATTGATTTTTCCGTAACCGAATTATCAAGCAAAATTGTTTCAGCAGTTTTATTAATTGCATCATTTATTTCTTTTTTGTTTTGTACTCCAAAGTCTTTATTGCCTGAGTTTTCAAGCTGTTTTATACTCTCGCACCTTGCTTTTGCAATTAAATCAGAAGAACATTCACTAAAATATTCGTTTTTAAGCGCTTCTTTGTTAACAGGAATGACATTTGTAAGCTTTGCAAGTTTTATTTGCGCGTCTTCCCCTGTTAAAATATTTACAAATTCATGCGCTAAAGCTTTATGTTTTGCGTATTTAGGTATTACAAAATTCATTAGCGCAACGTCATACTTTTGACTATCCCCTAAAAGCTGTGCCGAAATATCAGACTGAGGGTATATTTGAGGCGCATTTTCTTTTACCATGTTTAAAAAATTTGACCCCAAAACTACAAAAAGCGCATTGCCTGACATATACTTTTCAGCCATTTCGCGATGATTTATAGTCAAAGTATCTTTTGAGATAAGATTTTTTTTGTATAAATCGTTAAACATTTTGTATACAGAAATGGCGCGTGCTGTTTCTTCTTCATTTTCAAATGTTGTGATGTTGTATTTGTTTAAAATTTTTGCCAGCGAGTCATTTTCATTTAAGTTTATTGCAAGAGGGTAAATTCCTGTGCAATTTTTTAAATTTTGTGCATAATTTGCCAATTCTTCATAGGTTTTTGGCGGGTTTTCATATCCGCAAGAATTATATAATTTTTTATTGTACAGGGTAACTGAGCTTGTCGCATAAAAAGGCAGGGCAAAGATTTTGCCATTATACCTCAGCATATCTACTGTTGAGGGTATAAATTTTTTCCCTTCGTCTTCGCTAAAATAGTCAAGCGCACCCCTTTGGGCTAAAATTACCGAAAAATCAGGATTTAGGTTTATTAAATCAGGTGGATTTTTGCCTAAAACCGCAGCAAGCGTTCTTTTTTGAGCCTCAGCTATTGGTATATCTACCCAAGTTATTTTAACTCCCGGGTGAATTTGTTGAAAGTAAGAAATATTTTCCTCAATCACCTCTTGTGCAACAGGTTTTAGCTGAATTGTCCAAATGGTAAATTCATTTTGTCTGTTTTTATTTTTTGCCCAGTAATACCAAAAAACTAAAGCACAAAAGATTACTAATACTATCAAAAAAAACTTTTTAATCATGGTAGAATTATACTATGAATTTATTTGATGCGCTAGAAGATAGTAATAAACAAATGCCGCTTGCCGAGATTTTGCGCCCTAAAACGCTGGATGAATATTTAGGGCAAACAAATGTCATCTCGCAAAATTCGCCTATTTATAATTTAATTATGGCAAAAAGACTTTTTTCTTTTATTCTCTGGGGGCCTCCGGGGTGCGGAAAAACAACTCTTGCAAGACTTATTGCTAATTATCATAATGCGAATTTTATTGAACTTTCTGCTGTAACATCAGGGGTAAAAGATGTAAAAGACGCCGTAACGTCAGCTAAAGAAGCACTTAGGACAGGTGTGCGCACTATTGTTTTTATAGATGAAATTCACAGATATTCAAAAACCCAGCAGGATGCACTTTTGCCTCACATTGAAAACGGAACTTTTCACCTTATGGGCTCAACTACTGAAAACCCATCTTTTCAAGTTATACCGGCACTTTTATCTCGTGCGCAGGTTGTAATTTTAAATCCTATTGATGATTTGAGCATAAGAAAAATTATTCAAAAAGGTTATGATTATTTGCTGAAAACTTACCCCTCACAAGGCGCTAAAGTAAGCGATGAGGCTGTAGAAACAATTACAAAATTGTCGCGCGGTGACGCGAGATTTGCGCTCAATACTGTTGAAAATTCATATTTTGCAACAAAGGGTGAAATTACAAAGGAAATAATCGAAACGCTTTTGCAAAAAAGAACCGCAAAATATGGAATAGATGAACACTATGACCTTGCAAGCGCTTATCAAAAGTCACTAAGGGGTTCTGATGCTGACGCTGCGATTTACTACCTTGCAAAAATGCTTGTATCAGGCGAAGATCCGCGATTTATTGCGCGCAGACTTTTGGTCGTGGCCTCAGAAGATGTTGGAAATGCTGATTTTCGCGCACTTTTAATAGCTGAGGCAGCATTGCGAGCGGTAGAGCACCTTGGAATGCCTGAAGGACGCATTGCACTTGCGCAAGCAACGGAATTCGTTGCAAGAGCTAAAAAATCTAATCGAGCAATTTGTGCTATTGATGAGGCTATCTCAGATATTAAAAACGGGCTTGATTTTAAGCCGCCGCTGCATTTAAGGGACGCGCACTATAAAGACGCCTCAAAATACGGTTTTGGTGTGGATTATATTTACACGCATGACGCGCCTGATGTTTATCAGCAATTTTTGCCTGATGAGCTAGTTAATAAAAAGTATTTTAAATAGATGAAATTTGTTGTATAATCTTTATGCTTGGTTGGTAGGTTTGTAAATTTTTGTAAAATTTTTAGCTATGATAGCAAAAAAATATATTTACAGACTTTCCACAAGTGTAAGGTTAGGATTAAAAAAATGCAAGTACAAAGTATCAAAAATGTTAATTTTACATCAGGCAGGTTGACACCAGAAGCTCTTGAGGAACGCGCAATGCGCTTAGAGAACAATGAAGGTGATGACTTTGCAATTAAGCCTGAGGCTGTAGCTGACATATTGGATGGTAAACTTAAAAAAACTGAAACCGGTAGAAAGACAATAAATTTTGTTGTTTCAGCTGCAAGTTTTGCTGCTGCTGCATTGTCTTTCAAGAAAGTTGCGCCCAAACTAAGACATGGAGTAGCAACTGCAACAAGCAGGGTTGCAGGTAAATTTGCAAAGCTAGGTAAAAAGGTAAGCAGCGAAGGTATTAACCAAATTGGCAACGAAATGCAAAAAGAATCTTCTAAAATTGCAAGCAAGGGCGATGGCACAATTATAAAAAGAGTTGCTATAAAAGTTTTTGGTGATAAAAACGGAAACAAAGTAATAAACGGGCTTAAACAAGCAGGCATTGAAACAGGCGGTGACGTTGCGGATACTGCAATTGCGGTTGGCGCTGCTGTTCTTGCAGGTCGCGAAGCCGGTGATATTGCTGATGAAACACAAAAAGAACATACCCTAAAAGATGCATTGGGCGACCTTACAAAAGTTGTAAATGCGATCCCCGGGGTTGATATTTTACCTGAATAATAAAATCGAAAGGAAATATAATGAACATTCAAGCACTAAATTCAAGCGCTACATTGGGAAGAAGACAAGTTCCCAGAAATAATGATGTTGCTTTCGGTAAAAAAATAAAATTAAACAAAGAAAAAGTTGAAGGCGCTAAAACCGCTACAAAAGGCATTATAAGAACTGTTGGTTCTAAAGTTGCTGACGGCGCAAAAGCAGCAGGAAAAATTTTAAAAAACAGTTTTAAAAAGGCAAAACAAACAGGCGCAAAGTTTGTAAGCGAACACAAAGGTGCAAAAGGCGTTAAATTTGCTGCTGCAGCGCTTACAGCAGTAGTTGCAGGCGGTTTTGCTATTAAAGAAATTTACGACATTGTAACAAAATCAAACCCCGAAAGATAATTATTTGTTAATCACAAATAAATCAACTAAAAAGCCCATTAACAAGTGGGCTTTTTAGCTAGTATAATAGAAAAGTAACGGTTTATTTAAGAGCGAAATATGGTCAAAAAGTTGAATATTGCTTTTGTTTGGCACTTTCACCAGCCTTCTTATCAAGAGAATGCTCAGGGTGATTTTTTAATGCCATGGGTGAGATTGCACGCCACAAAAGACTATCTGGACATGCTCACAAGGCTTGAAGATTTTAAAAACATAAAGCTAAATTTTAATATTTCGCCTGTTCTTGTTGATTCCATTGAAAAGTATATTCAAGGCGCAAAAGACATTCATTTGAAATTACTTTTGTGCGATATAAAAGACCTTGACCGCGATGACAAACTTTTTATATTAGAAAATTTCTTTGATGTTAATTACTCAAATATGCTTTTATCGCGTCCATATTACGCCCAATTAAGCGAAAGAAGATCTCGTTGTGATACTAAAACCTCGCTTATAGACAGCTTTTCAGATCAAGACTATGCCGATATTATGGCAAATTTCACCCTTTGTTGGATTGATAAAAGGTTTAAACACCATTATGAAGGGCTTGATTATTTATTAGACAAAGAAAAAGATTTCACCCTTGAAGACAGGCAAAAAATCTATGAAATACAGCTTCAAATAATTAAAGATATTTTGCCGACTTATAAAAAATATCAGGACAAAGGTAAGATTGAAATTTCTACAAACCCTTATTATCACCCGATTTTGCCTTTGTTGATTAACTTGAGGGAAAGCAATTACCCCTATAGCGAAAATCTGCCAAATGCCCTTATAGGTGGGGTTAAAGACGCAAAAGAACAAGTTGCGCGCGCGCTCGATAAATTTGAGGAAATTTTTGGTAAACGTCCGCGTGGCATGTGGCTTTCAGAACAATGTGTAAGCAAAAAAACAATGAATTTGCTTTCTCATTTTGGCATTGATTGGACTGTTTTGGATGAAGGCATTTTATCTCAAAGTATTGGGCGCGAATTTGCAAGGGATTTTGAGGGAAATCTGGAAGACCCCTTTGCACTTTGTGTAAATTACGCCTTTAAAAAGGATAAAAACAAAACTAATATAATCTTTGCAGACTCACTTTTTGCAAACCTTGTGGGTTTTGGCTACGGCAGTTATGACGGTGAGGTTGCGGCGAATGATTTGTATGAAAAAATCAAAACCATACAAAATAAATTGCAAAATTCTCCAAAGGAAAACCACCTTTTAACTATTGCAATGGATGGTGAAAACTGTTGGGAGAGTTACCAAAACGATGGAGAGGAATTTTTAAATGCTCTTTATCGTTTAATTGAAGAAGATGAAACGTTAAACACCACCCTTGTGAGCGATTTTATTGAAAAATCTCAGCCTGAAGACTTGCCAAAAATTGCCTCAGGCTCTTGGATTAACAGAAATTTTGAACTTTGGGTAGGCGAACCTACAAAAAACGTTGCTTGGAGATATTTAAACCAGACTAAGGAAGACTTTGAAGCTTTTTCAAAGGAAATTTTGTCATCCGCAAAGTCTAATATTCAAAAAGCAAAAGCAAATAAGGCAATTTATGAAGCAAGGGAAGAAATTTTTATCGCAGAAGGGTCAGACTGGTTTTGGTGGTATGGTGAACCCAACGAGTCAGGCAGTGACATTATTTTCGACTATTTATTCCGCGAAAGATTGAGAAATGTCTACAGGATATTTTCTAAAGAAATTCCCGAGTACTTGAATATTCCGTTAATTTCAATGGTAGGCAAGCCCATAAGGCAGGCAATAGGTCACATTAGTCCAAAAATTGACGGTTTGGTTGATGAAGTTTTTGACGAGTGGGAAAATGCGGGGTATATTTTCTTACCTGATTCTCCGACATTTTCAAAAATGAAATCCATAAAAGGTATTTACTATGGTTGCGATAGCGAAAATCTATATTTTAAATTTGAAATAAATCGTCAAACAGTTTCAAAAACAAATCATTTTATTAAAAATCAAATTCATATATACCTAAGAAGCCCTATGCAAAGTGTTTTATCGCCGCTAAGGGTGGTTTCAAGGACAAGTAATATTTACCCCAGTGCAAAAAATGGTTTTTCTCATGAAATAATGTTTGCTTTTAATAAAAATGATATGCTGCCACCTGTTTTAAGTTTTGCGATTTCAGGCGGTTTGTGGCAAATGAAGCTTATGAAGCAAGATGAATACGCTTACAGGGATGTTATTGAGCTTAAAATTTCTTATAAAGATTTAGGGCTTGAAGAAAATACACCTGTTGAATTTTGCGTCGTGAGCGCAACCGGCGGAATAATAAATGAAATTTACCCGCAAGATGTGCTTTTAGCTCTCAATAATACTTAAAAGCTCTTGCTCTATTTCGCTCAGTTCGCTTGATTTTAGAGCATTTTTAAGTGCTTTTTTCTTAAGCATTGTTTTTATACAATCCTTATTTTTGCATACGTAAGCACTTCTGCCTAAAATTTTTGAGCTTGGGTTTAAAAAAATCTTTCCGCTTTTATGTTCGCGCGTAATTTTATACATTAAATCCGCGTCTTTTGTTTGTTTACAACCTTGGCATTTTCTTTGTTTCATTTTGTTGCTCTTATGAAAATAGTTTTAGAATTTACTGTTATTGTCTTGCCGCCCAGAGCTTTTTGGACCTCAAGAATGTAATTATTTACTTTTTTTTCATCAAAGTATTTTAAAAATCTTTCTCTTGATGTTGGTCTATCGGGACTTGGTGCGCTGTCGAACCATTTTATAATAGAGTCTTTTTGTGCAACATAAGTTGATGGGGTATCCTGAACATCAATATCTCCATCAGAAAAACCTGCGATATCAAGGTTTTGAGCTATTGATTGTGCATCAAAATTTGTTAGAGGGTCATTTATATCGCTCATAAAATCATCCTCAGCCTCTTTAAAAGCTTGCCAGTCTGTTATTTCATCAGGGCTTGTAAGCTCGTGGTATCTTGTGTTTGATTTTATTATGGGTTCAAAAGCACTGTAAGTACCGCCTTTTTTTAAAATTCTGTAAATTTCATTAATTGCTTTTTGCTTGTCTACAATATGTACAAGTACTGAGCGCGTCATTGCTTTGTCTACACTAAAATCAGGCAATTTTATATCAAGACAGTCACTTTGCAAAAATGTTGCTTTATTAGGTACATCGCACTGGGATAAAAGTTTTTTACACTCCTCAAGGCAATCTTCAAATTTATCAGAAAATATTATATCGACGCTGTCTTTAAATTTTTCTATTACTCCAAAGGCCAAAAGACCGCTGCCGCAGCCAATGTCTATTACTTTATCTCCTGCTTTTATATTTGCTTTTGATATTACAATATCCCTAAGGGCAAAAAGCCAGTTGAAAGTTTGCTGAATTTGCACTTCATTCATATGTGCAAAGCGAGTTTGACTAAGCCATTGTGTCCAGTTTTTACAAATATCGCTCAATATATCCTCCGAATTGTGTATTTTAGTGCCTTCTAAAATTGTATTTTACCACATATTATTCTATAATATTACCAGAGTTTATTTTTAGGCAACTATGTCAAACGATAACGAAATATCTAATATTGAAAATAATGTAGTCCACTTGAACAGAATGTTTGATATAAGTACTATTGCAAACCAGTCATCAAGTGTACATGACTTGTTGAAAAAAATGTCAGACTACATTGTAAAAGTTATAAACAATCAAAATATTTCTTTCTATGTGTTAGAGGGGCAAATTTTTAAAAGTGTTGTAACTGCTCAAAATGCAAGAGTTGATGAGTGTTTTGAATCTGAACAAGACAATGAAGCCTTTTTAAGTGCAATAAACGAAGGTAAAATAATTGATGCAAAAAATGAACATGGGGATGTTTTATTTGCATCTTTTTGGGAAAAGAACGGGCTTGAAAAACTCAGGACAAGGTATTTAAGAGCATTTTTCTCAAACGGCGTGCCTGTGTGTTTTTGTTTTATAGGTGAAAGTGATACATTTAGCACATTGACCCCTGAGCAAAGAGAAACTCTAAACATTGCTTTTGACTATATTGAGCCTATTATAGGTAAGTTTTTAAACGATTTAAAAAAAGAACATGAAATAATAAAATTGCAAAAATCACTTTATAATATTTCTATTCTTTATAATATTTCTCAAGCGGTTAATTTTATCGACGATTTGAAACGTCTTTTACAGGTTATTTTATCTAAGGCAATTGACACCCTAGAGGCTGAAAAAGGCTCGCTAATGCTTTATGATTATTCTCAAAACTCCCTGCAAGTAAGGGTTGTTTACGGTCTGCAAGATAAAAAGGTAGAAGAAGGTATAAATAACGGTATTATTCAGTGTTCTAAAATAAAAGCAGGCGAAGGCGTTGCAGGCATGGTATTTTTAGAGAGAAAGCCGATTATTACAAACCTTGGTTCTGCTGATCCGCGCTTTATTGTAAAAGATATTTTAACAAATACACACTCTCTTTTGTGTGTGCCGCTAATTGCAAAAGGTGAAGCAATTGGTGTTATTAACATTACAAATAAGAAAAACGGCAAACTTTTTAATCAAAAAGATTTAGAGTTTATGACATCTCTTGCAAATCAGGCAGCTATTGCAATTGATAACGCAAAATTATACGAACTGGCTACAAAAGACGGTCTTACAAAGCTTTATATTTATCGTCATTTTTACACCTTGCTTGAAAATGAAATCCGTCGTTGCGCGAGATATAAGCGTGATATGTCACTTGTAATGCTTGATATAGATAACTTTAAAAATGTCAACGATACTTACGGACACTTGATAGGTGACCAAATTTTAAGAGAGCTATCGCGCGTTATAGCAGAAACTGTAAGGAAAATAGACATCCCGGCGCGTTACGGTGGCGAAGAATTTGTTGTAATTTTACCTGAAACAACAAAAGAGGACGCTGTTGTTATAGCAGAGCGTTTGAGAAAAAATATTTCAAAAATTACTGTTGCAGCAAATGAAACTACTACAATTTCACCTACAACAAGTATTGGTGTTGCTCAATACCCATATGACGGCATTGACCCAAAAACGCTTATAAATTCAGCAGACACCGCGCTTTACCACTCTAAACACAATGGCAAAAACGTTGTTTCAATTTATTCAAAAGACGGCTGTCAGCTTATTGAAAGAACAGAAAACTTCTAGAACTGTGTATCAAGGTTTTTAGTTTCTCTGTCAGCGTTTACAATCGTTCCTAACTGCATTGTTTGGATGTTAATTTTGTTAATTTCTTTAGCAACTTCCCCGCTGAAAACGTTGTCGTTTGTGGCAAGATAGTCTAAAACAGGTTCCCACATGTCCCCAATGGCTTTTTCAACGGTGTGCGCCGCCTGTTTGCCTTGACGCAAATCCGGAATGACATTTAATCCGAAAGATTTTACGTTAAAATTTGTGGACATATAACCATTTCTCCTTCTTGAGGTCTATCCTTGTAGTTATTTCATCGTAACTTTTACCCTAAAACTTTAATGATTTTTGTTTACTTGTAAAGAAAATTTACAAAACTACATCTCTTTTCAAACATGCTAAAATGTTATACAATTAAGTAAATTTTTGTTAATAAAATTTTAAAATCTGGCATTTTTTTTATTTAGGGTACTTAAAAAAGAAGAAGGCACAACATCTGAGGTTAGGATGAATTTCAAAAATTTCAAAATAGTTAAAAAACTTGCAAACATAAGTCCAAAGCTTAAATGGTTTATGTTTAAAAATATTCAGGACTATAAAATTGGTTCAAAATATATTGATTATCTTATTCCAAGTGACCAAAAAACTCCTGAGTATGACAATGACAAGCTTGAAAAAATGGTGAGAGAAACTCTCATTAAAGAATTTTCGCCTAAAATTAAAGATGCAAAATCATATGAATTGCTCGTTGACGCTGTTGTTCACAACCTAAAAAAGAAACAGCTTGAGGCAATGGGCGATATTGAAGATATTGAAATCTAGCCAATTGTGATTTTCACAGGTTTATTAAGGGAGTAATATGGACAAGAATATAATATGCATGAAATGGGGCGAAAAGTTTGACTCGTCTTATGTTAATCGTCTTTATAAAATGGTACAAAAAAATATAACTGTGCCTCATCGTTTTATTTGCTTTACAGATAACCCGGATGGCATTGATAAAAACATTGAAACTTTCCCTATTCCACCCCTAAAAGAAGATGGAATCCCTGATAGAATGTGGAAAAAACTTACGGTTTTTAATAAAGAATTGTATGATTTAAAAGGCACAGCCTTGTTTTTAGACTTAGATATTGTAATTAGACAAAATATCGACGCTTTTTTTGAAGAAGAAGGCGAGTTTTTAATTATAAAAGATTGGGATTTTCCGGATGATATTATTGGAAATTCCTCTGTTTTTCGTTTTGAAATAGGCAAACACCCAGAAGTCCTTGAGCATTTTTACGGCCTTGGAACTGCAATTAGAAAACATTTTAAAAACGAACAGGCATTTTTAACTTATGAAATGTTTGAAAAAGGTATTTTAAAATATTGGAATAAAGACTGGTGCGTAAGTTTTAAAAGATGCTGTTTGCATAAATTTCCCATCTGTTGGTTTAGGGTTCCAAGAGATCCTAAAGAAGCAAAGATTGTTATTTTCCATGGTAAACCTAATCCAAAACAAGCATACAAAGGTTACTTTGGAAAAATGGGCTTTAGGTATATAAAAGCTACAAAATGGCTGGATAAATATTGGGTGAAAGATTAACTTTCAACAAAACGTGGTATTGAAAAATATATAAATAAAGTTGTATAATAGTTGACATGGGTTTTTTTGACTGGATTAAAACATCTAACGAAAATCTAAAGCGCGTAGAGAGCCAGATTTACGATCATAAAAAAGACTACCTTGAAGTGTACCAACGAAATCAAGCTCTGGAGCGTGAAATTGCGCAGCGTACCGAAGAATTGCACAAGGCAAATCAGACATTGCTTACGCTGGAGCACGTTTGGGATATGATGAACTCATCTCGTCCTTTGTCTAACGTTCTTGAAACAATTGTGTCATCACTGCATGGTGAATTTGGTTATTTATACAGCTGTATTGTGCAAAAACAGCTAGATAAAGACGGTGTTTTTTACTCTCTTAGAACATATTTAAAAAATGAATTTTCTCAAAGACTTGAGAAGTTTTTGGGTAAGTCGATTTTTGACGTTAAATTAAAAATTAAGAAAAATGGTAAAATTCAAGAGGCGATTGAAAATAAAACCGCTGTTCACTATACTGATTTATTTGAAATCTTAACAGAGGTTTTCCCTGAATTAAGTGATGAAGAAGCAAATGAAATAGTTAAAAAAACTTTCACGAAATCGGTTATAATTTTGCCGCTTATTGCCTCAAAAGAATTTACGGGATTTTTGGCAGTATTTTCTCCTCGTCAGGAAGCAAAAGATGATGAACTTAATTTCTTAAATCTTTTCGCGCGTCAAATTGAGCTTGCAATTACAATAGCAAATCTTTTTGAAACGGTTAAAAAGCAGGCTGTTACCGATCCTTTGACAGAACTTTTTAACAGAAGATTTTTTGATGACGCTATTGAGCGCGAGGCAAACCGTGCGTTGCGCTTAAATCAACCTTTTACACTTATTGGACTTGATTTAGACCATTTAAAAGAAATAAACGACACTTATGGTCATTCTATGGGCGATAGGGCTATTGCAACAGTTGCCCGCGTAATTTTAAGAAATGCGCGCTCGGTCGATATTGCTTCTCGTATTGGCGGAGAAGAATTTTCAATAATCCTCCCCGGTATTGATGCTCAAGGCGGACTTGCAGCGGCTGAAAGACTTAGGGCGTCTATTGAAAAAGAGCCTGTCGAAGGGTTAGGTAATGTTACAGCTAGCATTGGTGTTGCGACTTTTATTGAACATACACTTGATTTAGACGATTTAATAGAAATGTCTGATAAGGCAATGTATGACGCTAAAGAACAAGGCAGAAACAGGGTGTGCCTTGCTCAACCACAAAAAAGTGTTTCTTGGCAAGATGTTGCAGTTAACGCTTTTGTTGAAATCCTTGAAAAACACAGAATACCTTTTAACAACAAGCTGGCACTTGAACTTTCAAATAAATTGCAAACTCGTCAGGATAATGTAAAAGGTAATTCAGCTCAAGAGCTTTTGTACTCTGTTGTTGATACAATCTCGCAAACTTATACGCCATCTAATCAAGAAGGTATAACAAAGGCTAAGATGTCGCTTGCAACTCTTGTTGCAAAGAAATTTAAACTTTCAAAATCTGAGATTGATAAGTTAAAAATCGCAATTTTACTTTATGACATAGGCAATACTATGCTGCCTGATGAAATTTTAAAGAAACCTGCGCCATTAACAAAGGAAGAAAAAGATAAAGTCGTAGAACATCCGCTTTTGGCAGCACGTGAGATTTTAAAACCTATTACAAATATTTCAGATGTTATTCCAATTATTGAACATCACCATGAAAACTGGGACGGCAGCGGTTATCCAAATCAAATAAAGGGCGAGAAAATTCCTATAACTTCGCAAATTATCTTGATTGTTGACTCATACTTTGCAATGATTTCAGACAGGCCCTATAGGCGCGCCTACACTCAGGAGGAAGCAATTGAAGAAATTAAACGTCAAGCCGGTAAAAAATACTCGGAAGAATTAACAAATGAATTCATTGCTGCATTGGATGAATTTTATGATATTAAGTAAGCCATTTTTTAAAGAATTTAATGCCTGCTTCTGAGCTTTTTTCAGGGTGAAATTGCACCGCGCAGACGTTATCTTTTTGAATTGATGAACAAAAATCGATGTGATAATTGGTAATTGAGCTTATTATATTTTTGTCCTCAGGCACAACGTAGTAAGAATTTACAAAATAAAAATAATCATCATCAAGATAAGTATTTGCTTTTGTTGTTTTAATTTCATTCCAGCCTATTTGAGGCGTCTTACCCGTTTGAAATTTTTTGACTTCACCTTTAAAAATGCCAAGCCCCTCTACATTTGGAGCTTCTTCACTTTTTTCAAATAAAACTTGTAAACCGAGGCAAATTCCTAAAAAATCTGCCCCGTTATTTATTGCTTCTTTTATGGTGCAGGGCAAATTTTTATCGTTTAATTTGTTCATTGCCTGCTCAAAATGCCCTTGCCCAGGGAAAATTATTTTTTTAGCATTTAATATTTTCTCCCTGTCATCTGTAATTTCATAGGCATAACCTAAAAACTCGAGCATATTGCCTAAGCTTTTAACATTTCCTGCGCCATAGTCAATTATTACAATTTTATTTGACAAAGGTGTGTCCGTCCTCTTTCATGCGCCTTATAACTTCTTTTAGTTCTTCTTCAGCAGCTACAATTGAAAGCCTTAAATAGCGTTTTCCTTCATCACCAAAAGCATCCCCCGGAACTGCTACGATGCCTGATTTTTCAATCAACTCATCGCAAAAATCTTTTGCGCAAGCGTATCTTGGAGGAAGGTCAATCCATAAGTAAAATGTAGCTTTTGGCACTTTTATATTCCAACCGAGTTCATTTAAGCCGCTTACAAAGTCTTCAAGCTTTTTTTGAAGTTTTTTGTTTGCATTTTTAATATATTCATCGCCCTCTTTTGAGTTTAAAAGGTCTGCGCCTGCAAGTTGAATTACCTTAAAAACACCTGTATCAAGGCTGGATTTTAATTTGCCAAAAGTACTTATTAAATCTTTGTTTCCGCAAACCCAGCCAAGACGCCAGCCTGTCATAGCGTAAGGTTTTGAAAAGCTGTAAAATTCAACTGCAATATCTCTTGCACCTTCGCACTCAAGAACAGAAGCGGGTTTATCTTTTTCATCAAAATAAATGTCACAATAAGCGTTATCTGACATTAAAATTATGTTGTGCTTTTTACAAAAATCTACACAGTGTTGCAGATATTCTTTAGTGCATGTGCAGCCAAGAGGGTTATTTGGATAGTTAATAATTAAAGCTTTAACTTTTTTGGGGTCATTTCCCTCTTTTAAAAATTTCTCCCAAACTTCATCTAAATTTGGCATGTAATTATTTTCTTTTGTCAGGGGTACGCCATAAGCTCTACCGCCTGAAACCTTAATCATTTCAGTGTATGAAGCATACCCGGGATCAGGAATTAAAATAATTTCCTGCTCTTTTTTATCCATTGTAGGGTTAATAATTGCTCTAATAAAGTTTGCAATACCTTCTTTTGAACCGATTAGAGAAAATATTTCACTTTTTGGGTCAAGTTCAACGCCAAAGCGGTTTTTCATTCTTTTTGCCACTGCTTCAAGAAAAGGAACTTCTCCTTTTGGTACTGAATATGTGTGATTTTTTGGGTCTTTTAAATGTTCTTTTGTACGCTCAATAACATAATCAGGAACCATATCAACGGGCGCACCCATAGAAAGTGCGATGGGCTTTCGACCTTTTTTTGTTAATTCTTCGGTCATGGCAATCATTTTTGCCTTAATCTGAAACATAATGTAAGTTTCAAGTGTGCCCATGTAAGCGTTGAAATTTTGCATATTTTTTCCTCTCATTTATGCGTCTGAAATTTATTATACTACAAAAGTTTAATTTTTTACCCTTTGTGTCTTTAAAAACATGGCTTGATGTTGTATAATAGAAAAGTTGCGCGGATTATATGGCGCAGCTAGAAACGGAGACACTATGCACATTCATGTTAACGGACGAAACGTAGAAATTACAGACGCTATTAAAGCCTACGTTAAAGAAAAAGCAGGAAAAGTTGCTGCACATTATGATCAAATTCAGGCTATTGACGTTGTTTTGACAGTTATCAAAAACCCGTCCGTTGCAGATTCTCACGTTGCGGAAATTAACTGCAAAGTCTTAGGCGACACTGTAAGGGTGGAAGAAAAAGCTGAGTCAATGTATGCTTCAATTGACCTTGTTTGTGACAAATTAGACAGACAAGTAAGAAAGTACAAAGAAAAATACCTAAAAGCAAAAAGCGGTTCACCTTCAATAAGAACAGAAGTCATTGCTGATGAGGAAACAGTTTAGAAAAATTTAATAAAGTAAAACTAAAGCTCCCTTAAAAGGGAGCTTTTTTAAATCTCTTTTATATCAGGGTTTGAGCGAAAATAAGTAAGTTGTCTTTTTGCAAAGTTTCTTGTTCTTTGTTTAATTTTCTCAACTGCCTGATTAAAATCTTGCCAAGTACCTTTTTCAAGTTCAAAAAATTCCCTGTAACCGATTGTATTTTCAAGTATTTTTGAATTAGGGTAAAGCTCTTTATTTCTTTTCCATTCCTCAAAAAGCCCCATTTCAAGCATTAAATCAACTCTTTTGTTAATTCTTTCATAAAGTTCATCTCGCTTTATTTTTGGCATATACCATTTAGCGCAAAGGGGTTCTTTTTGCTCTCTTTTATACTGCGAAATAGGCATATTTAAACCTTTGCACATTTCAATTGAGCGTATAACTTTATCTTTGTTATTTTTGTGAATTTGATTTGCACGAACAGGGTCAAGTTCAAATAAAATCTGCCAGAGTTCATCGTTACTCTTTGTGCTTAATTTTTCCCTTAATTCTTTATTTATTCCTACTTGTGGCAATTCTTTTTCATCTAAAAAAGATTTTATATAAAACCAAGTACCGCCTGCAATAATAACGTTTTTGCCCCTGCTTTTAATGTCTTCAAGTGCATTTTTAGCGTATTTTACAAAGTCCCCCGCACTAAAGTCCTCATTTGGTTCAACAATGTCAAGTAAATGGTGTTTAATGCCTTCCATTTCGTCTATTGTTGGTTTTGCACTTACAATATCAAGATTTTTATACACGCTTCGAGAGTCTGCGCAAATAATTTCAGCATTATTTTTTTTAGCCAAATCAATTGCCAGCTTTGTTTTTCCCGAGCAAGTTGCACCCGTTATCACCGTGATTGTAAAATCTTGACTCATAGTAGTCAAATATTAGCACAAACACAAATACCCAGAAATATATAGCTAAAATCATAAATATAAAGTAAAATACTACATTTGTTGCAAAAAGTGTGCTTGTTATTCTAAAAATTAACCCTAAGATTAAGATAAACATATAAAGCGCAAAAGATTTTACAGGGTGTTTAAAAATTGCAAAAAGTGAATTTTTAAGTGCACTTAGGGGGTTTGTAGTACATTTTTCAGGGAAATAAAGAGCAGACGCCCAAAACATCATAAAAAAGTTGAAAAGTCCTATAGTAAACAAAAATAATATTTGCCAGTACCAAAGGATTAATATTTTATCCTGTGGCATAGAGGCAAAAAACGCATGTAGACCTTGGGAATCTTGAGGAATTGAATTTATTTTTTCAACAAGAAAATCAAGGCTGCCAATAAAGTGATTTGCAAATTTTATATTGAATGTTACAAGTAAAAAGAACATTACAAGGTATAAAATAATTCCCCCTAAAAGTGGCAAAATGTAAACGGGAATTGCTGCAAAAAAGTCGTTTTTAATTTCGCCGAATTCTTTTATTCTTTCTTCATCGTTGCGGTTTTCTTTTTTAGAATTTATAATCGCGGTTTTTACCATTTGTAACCAACCGGCAAAAAAGGCTGATGTAAAAACCAACAAAAGAGTTAAAATTAAAATAAATAAAATTATATTCTGCCCCATAAAAAGTTTTGGCATTATAAGGGTCAAAAATATTAAATATATCACAAAACTTAAAGTTAAAATCGGATTATCGACTATAATTGAAATACTTTTTTTAATTGCACTATACATTTATTGCTCTCTTTTAAAATTTATGTTTTACTATATAGATATTATTGTTAAACGACAAAAAAAACAAGGTAGAAAATGTTAAGATTTTCAAAAGACCATAAACTGCAAGGTGTGTTGATTTGCGTTGAAGGCATTGACGGTTCGGGTAAAAGTACCCAGCTTGACTTACTATACAGTTGGCTAAAGTCAAAAAATCTTGATGTAATTTTAACACAATGGAATTCTTCCGAGCTTATTTCTCAAACGACAAAACGTGCAAAAAAGAAAAATTTGCTCTCAGGCAGGACTTTTTCGCTTTTACATGCGGTAGATTTTGCAGACAGGCTTGAGCGTACAATCATTCCTGCTCTTAAAGCAGGTTTTATAGTACTTGCAGACAGATACGTATATACTGCTTTTGCTCGCGATGTTGCTCGTGAGGTTGATCCTAAGTGGGTTAGAAATATGTACGGTTTTGCAATTAAACCTGACTTGAGTGTGTATTTTGATGTAAGCGCAAAAGTTTCACTTGATAGAATTTGCACAAATCGCCAGCCAAAGTTTTATGAAGCGGGCATGGATTTAAAATTATCTAATAACCCTTATAAAAGCTATGTAATTTTTCAAAACAGGGTTATTGAGCAGTATAAAAATATGATTGACGAGTATTCTCTTGTGCAGATTGATGCAAATGATACAATTCATCAAAAACAACAGTATTTTAGGAAATTGGTAACTGAAGTGCTTAAAAAGCGCGGCATAGAAATTAAAGAGGATGAAAATGGCATATAAAAAACACGGCTATGACGGGCTTTTGGTTGTAATAGAAGGAACCGACGGTGCGGGTAAATCAACTCAAGTTAATATGTTAAAAGGCTTTGTTGAAGGCTTAAGCTATGGTTGCGTTGTATCCGAGTGGAAAACCTCAAGACTTATTTCAGGACTTATTAACGAAGCTAAAGAGAAAAATTTGCTTAACACTACGACTTTTTCGCTTTTATATGCGGCAGATTACGCTGACAGATTGGAAAATGTAATAATTCCTGCGCTTAAATCAGGTTTTGTGGTACTTTTGGACAGATACGTTTATACTGCATTTGTTCGCGATTCTGTTCGAGGACATGATATAAATTGGGTTAAAAAGCTTTATGAATTTGCTCCTGAGCCTGATTTGGTATTTTATTTAAAAATGCCTCCTGATTTATTAATAAAAAGACTTATAGCGTCAGGCGGGTTGGATTATTTTGAATCAGGGCGCGATATAGGTCTTTCAACAGATATTTACAAAAGTTTTGAAATATATCAAAAAAGATGTCTTGACGAGTATAAAAAACTTGAAAAAGAATACGGTTTTATTGAACTTGACGGGACAAAAAGCAAGGAAGAAATACATAATACGATAAAAAATAAACTTAAAGAAGTTCTTGATATGGGTGTTGTTAAATAAAATAAAAATAAAAAGTAGCAAAAAATTTTTTTACAGGTTTTATATTTTTGCGGGTACCCGCAAAAAATGTGTTGTTAATACGAGAGGGTAGTTGAAAGGAAGTCCCTGATGATTCAAAAGATTAATTTAGCATCTGTTGGTTCAAAAAACCAATCAAGAGAGAAAAGTGTTGTTAGTTCGCCTTTAAAACAAGGTGGTGTTGTTAGCTTTACATCTGCACAAAATACATCAGCTGCAAAATTAGCAAGTGCTTATCAAGCACTAAATGGTATAAAAGTGGCAAGCAGTGTTAATTTTGCAGGAGGCATTTCGTTAAACGAAGTATTTGATAAATTTAACATGGAAGTTGTAACTTGTGATGATCCTGCTGCAGGCATAAAGGGTGAAATGGTAGGAAGCAGAGCAAATGTTTCTGAAATTATCGAAGAATTACATGATTCTTTGCCTAAATACGAAGATGCTGTAAAAACAAATATTGTAGTTTCAAAAGAAGATAGAAAAGAACAATATGAAGAGCAATTTAGTTCCACAGGAAGATATTATAAGTATGAAAAAACTGTGCCGTATGAAACTATAGCAAGAACTCAAGTTAAAAATGCAGGAGAAGATTTCTTGTATGAAATGGCTGTTCGTCAACCAAAATCTGCGAGAAAAATGCGTGCTGATATATCTTTACCACTAAAACAAAATATAAGAGTACTGCTTACGCCTGATTCAAAAATGCCAGAACCTATGAAAGAGCTTGTTTATGTGTTAAATACCAAGGGCAATTTAATGTCTGTAGTTGAAGATAACTCTTCTCCCAACCCTATAGACAGATTTATTCTTATGACAGACACTGGTAAAATAAGCAAAAAGGACACCCTTGAAGGTACATTAGTTGTTAATGCAAGGAAAGGTGATAATGTATTTGTGCCTTTTGAAGCTCCAGCGCAAGTAGTGCGCGAAAGGCATCCTGAACCTTCTATTGGAAAGGGTACTGAAATTGTAATCGGTATGGAAAACGGACGTTTTGTTCCTGAAATTATTCAAAGTATTGTCGAATTCGAAGAAAAAATTAACAGTGGTAAAATAGTTCTTGATACATTTGTTGCAGCTCCGGATGCAGATAAAACACAGATTGCCATGCTTGCTGGTGGATTTGGTTCTCGTGCTGAGTACACAAATGCTTCTTCTGATGGTATCTTTCATGGTAAAGACAAGGGAAAACTGGAACATGGCGCACAATCTACTAAAGGTGTATTTAGAACTCCTACTGGTTTAACACCTATGGAAACTACATTTATCACGCTTCATAATGCAGGTCTTCTCGACTGTTCAAAGGGTGTATTTGGTGTAGGTAAAAATGTTAAATTTTATTTGAACAAGTCAGGTGTTAATAAAGGTAATGGCGGTTTTACAATTGATATGTACAATAAAATGAAACGTGCCGGCAGAGAAAATTTATTAATTTTACCAAACGATCCAATTTCTAGAGTTACTAATGCTATGGTTAAGGCAAAAGAACTTATTGATTCTGGTGAAGCTGCTATAGTCATGATAGCAAAAGAAGTTGACCCATCCTTGGCAAAAGATTTTGGTATAATGAAACTTGGTGCCAACAATGAAATACTGCAGTTTGTTGAAAAACCAAAAAATCCTTCCAAAGATCTTATTTCGCAGGAAGGTAAATGTATGGCAAATACATTCCAATTTGCAGTAAGCAAGGAAGCATTTAAGGCGCTTGAAATTCTTTCCCCATATTTTCCTGCAGGTAAGGGTAAAGAACCAAGAGACTGGTCAAAATGTTTAACACCCATCTTAATGTCACTCACACAAAATGACGACTTATTTGTGACAAGAAAAGAGATTGCATCTATAGTTAATGCCAATGAAGGAAGTATTCCAATGGATAAAATTATGTTTGCAAAAAAAATCTTAGGGGACCAAAAGATTTTAGCTGTTCCTACAGATGAGCCTTGGGCAGATTGTGGTAGTTTGAACCAACTTTACCATACTACAATGCAGATTGCTTCTGGTGACTTTAAATTAGAAGACTTTGAAAGAGCTAATGTTCTTAAGTGTGTTAATACAAAAACAGGTCTTGTTGCAACATCTTCTGAATTAAAAGATAAAGTTGAAAGTAAATACGATATTAAAGGTCAAGTAATGGCAACTGAACGGGCTGAAAAAGTTGACCCAAGTATTGTTGATTATTTTGCTGATGCAATTACAATAAACCCAAAGGTTGCATAGCAGGGAAAATAAAACTCAAGCGGTCTGGCAAAAATCCGACCGCTTTTTTAATTAGTTGTACAATTGGATTTTTTTAAAAACTTCATTAAAATCTAAGCAAATGAAAAATTATTACGATATTTTAGAAGTTTTACCTACTGCAACAAAAGATGAGATAAAATCTGCTTTTAGAAAAAAAGCACGCAAATATCATCCTGATGTTAATCATACCATTGAAGCAGAGATAATTTTTAAGCAAGTTAATCTCGCTGCAAAAACTCTTTTGGATGATAATATGCGCTCTCAATACGATTTTGCTTACGGATTTAATCAAAAGAAAAAAGAGGATAATAAAAATAAATATCAAAATGCGGGTTATACCTATACAAAGGCAAATGAAGCCTATAAAAAACAAAATGATTTCGTAAAAAATTTCTATGAGTTTTTTAAAGAAACTCAAAAAACTGCAAAAACGCCTAAAAAAATTGATGGTGAAGATATAATAACAAATGTTACTATAACTTATAACGAGGCTATTTGCGGCACAAGTCGAAAAGTGAATATTTTGCAAAGTGAAAAGTGTCCAAAGTGTTTTGGTGCAAAATTTATAAATGGTGCAAAATGCAGTTTTTGCGATGGTAAGGGCGAAAAAACAAGTTATAAAAAAATTAATGTAAAAATTCCTCCAAACATAAAAGACGGGGTAAAAATAAGAGTAAAAAATGAAGGCGAAGAAGGTAAATTTGGCGGTAAAAACGGCGATTTGTATTTAATTGTACATATTGAAAAAAATGCTGCGTTTAAAAGTTTAGATGGTCTTGCTTACCTTGAAATTCCAATTAATCCTTATGAGGCAGTATTGGGTGCACAAATTAAAATCCCTGTACCGGATTGTGGCACAAAAGTCTTAAAAATTCCCCCAAAAACAAGAACTAACACCACTTTTAAGCTTATGGAAAGCGGTTTTTTAAATGCGCAAACAAATAAGCGCGACCCGCTTATGGTAAAAGTATTTATTGACATATCACCTTGTATGAGAGATAAAGAAATTGAGATGTATCGCATTATTTCAGATGAAAATTGTGATAATTTAAGAGAAAATCTTTATGACAGACAAAATTAAAATAAAAGAAATATTTGATTCCATACAGGGTGAAGGTCCTTATGTCGGAGAAAAACAGCTTTTTGTGCGCACGACAAAATGCAATTTAAATTGCAAATATTGCGATACGGATTTTTTGTGTGATGAAAATTCAAAAGAATATAATTTTGATGAATTTTTTGAAATTTTAAAGTCGAGTGATGCTCAGACAGTTAGTTTTACAGGTGGCGAACCGCTTTTAGAGGCAGATTTTTTATTTGAATTTTTTAAGAGGTATAAAAACAGGCTAAATAAAAAAATATACCTTGAAACAAATGGTACAAATGCCAAAAATCTTAAAAAAATTATAGATTATGTTGATGTCGTATCTATGGATATAAAGCTAAAAAGTGCAACAGGACTTGAATTTAGCCTTATAACTTTTGACGATTTTTTAAATATTGCAAAAGAAAAAGAAGTTTTTGCAAAAGTTGTTTTTGATGAAAATATTTCAAATTCTGAAATTATAGAAGTTACAACTTTGGCAAAGAAATATGGTATCTTGCTTATTTTGCAGCCTAAAATGCCTATTAGCAGTACTTTAAATATTGATGAAATATTTGAAAAATTTTATTCAAAATACAAAAATGTTCGCCTTATTCCTCAAGTGCATAAATTTTTAAATGTTCGCTAGAGGTTAATTTTAGGTATTGAACCTAAAAGCAGTTTTGTGTAGTCGTCTTTTGGGTTTTCAAAAATTTCATCGGTTAAACCCTCCTCTACAATAATGCCGCGATTTAATATTGCAATTCTATTGCTTATATATTTCACAATATTTAAATCATGTGAAATAAACAAAAAAGTCAGGTTTAATTTGTCTTTTAACTCTATTAAAAGATTAATGATTTGCGCTGCAATACTGACATCAAGCGCTGAAATAGGCTCGTCCGCCACAATAAATTCAGGTTTTAAGACAAGAGCGCGAGCAATTGCAACCCTTTGCCTTTGCCCTCCTGAAAATTCATGAGGATATTTTTTTAAGTCATTTTGATTTAAACCGCACATAGAAATGGTTTCAAGCACCCTTTCTTTTATATTTTTTTCTCTATGAATTTTAAGGGGTTCTTCAAGTATTTCCTTTATTTTCATTTTAGGATTTAGGCTTGAATAAGGGTTTTGAAAAATCATTTGTGCTGATTTTCTAAAGGCTTTTGTTTGTTTTTTGTTGTAATTTAAAATATTTTCGCCTTTAAAAAAAATCTCGCCCGAGGTTGCGTCTAAAAGTTTTAAAATGCAATTGCCCAATGTTGACTTACCACAGCCTGATTCACCTACAAGGGCAAGGATTTCACCCTTTTTAATTTCTAAATTTATTCCTTTGAGCGCGCAAACAGGCTCTTTTTTTGCGCCAAAGAGCCCGTTGTTTTCGCTGTAAGTTTTATATAAGTCTTTTATCTCAATTAAATTTTCCACAAAATTGATTGTAGCATATTTTTTATCTCATTACATTGCTAATGTAAGTAATCCTTAAGACTTTTTGCTTCCTGCGAACGTCTGAGTTTTTTTAGCGCTTCGCATTCAATTTGTCGGATTCTTTCTTTTGAGAAACCTAAAATTTTCCCCAACTCCTCTAATGTTTTTGTTTTTCGCCCCCCTAAACCAAAACGGTTTAAGATAATAAATCTCTCTTTCTGATTTAAAATGTCTAAAATATTTATTATGTCATTATTTAAAAACTTTTTTTCAGTGTCAATCTCAGGCATTTTGTGTTCGTCATCTGATATGTAATCCTCAAGGCATAAGTCCTGTGCTACCGGTGTATCAAGGCTTACAGGTTCTTTTATCATCGCTCTTTTTATTGTTTTAACTTTTTTCTCATCAATTTTTAAATAATCGCTCAACTCCTCATCTGTCGGTTCAGAGCCTTTTTGCACGCTTAATTTTACAATTGCTTTTTTAAGTGTTCTTATTTTGTCGCTCATATGAACAGGTATTCTGATTGAACGTGATGAGTTAGCAATGGCGCGGATTATAGTTTGTTTTATCCACCAGGTTGCATAAGTGGAGAACTTAAAGCCTTTTGAATAATCAAACCTTTGAGCAGCTTTAATAAGCCCTAAAGACCCCTCTTGAACCAAATCCATAAACAAAATACCCTGACCTGTGTACTTTTTGGCTATTGATACCACAAGTCTTAAATTTGCCTGAACAAGTTTCTTTTTGGCAATTTGCGCTTCTTTTCTGCTCCCTTCTTTAATGATTTTTCCAAGTGCCATTTCTGAATTTTTATTTAAAAGTTTTATCCTTCCAATGTCTTTTAAATACATTTGCAAAATTTCATCTTTATTTGCAATTGTAGAAAAAGTTTTAATCTCCTCTTGTTCTTCTTCGTCTTCTAAAAAGTTATCAAATAATATATCTTCCTTTTGCTCACAAATGTTAATACCCAATATGCTATTCCTCCAACTTTTTAATCATCTTTATGGATTAGTTGACGTAATACTTTTTTATTAGTTCCATTGGCAAAAAATTTTTTTTACGTATTTTTTAAATTTGTTAGGGATAAAAAGGAGAGTAAAATGCGTGTATCACCTGTTTTAAATAATTCAGTTCCTTTTAGTGGTTTAAAAGAAAGAAAAGAATTTAGGCACAGCGCAATTAGTGTGCTTAAAGATCTTAAAGATGTTGAAGCAGGTACAATTGACTATATTTTAAAAGACGGAAACGAACCTTCTTTGAAAGAAAGACTCTATGGTGTTCTTGAAAATGCAAGTGAAGTCGGTAAGGAGTATGCAACGGCAAAAGATTATTTACTCCTTCAAAAATGTAAAGAAGCGTATGTTGAATATCAAGAAGCTGAGGACTATATGGACGCTATGATGTGTGGTAGCGGTTCTTATATTGATAGGAAAAAACAAGCAGACGAGTTTACATTTTAATAATTGCAAGATGTCTTTCAAAATTTTCTTTTAGAGGCAAATTATATGTGATTATTTCTGCTTTAATATCTTTAATTTCATTTAGTTCATTTTCAAGAGTTTTAGACTTATAAATTACAAAATATCCGTTTTCTTTTATGTGTTTTTTTGAAAGTCTTAGGACATTTTTAATTGTACCAACGGCACGAGAAACAACAATGTCGCAATTAAGAGGTTCTAAGTCTTCAACTCTTGCATAAGAAATTTTTAAATTTTTGATATTCAGTTCTGCTTTTGTATCAATTATAAAATTTATTTTTTTCATTCTTGAATCATTTGCGACAATTTCCAGTTCAGGAAAGAAAAGTGCTAAAATGATAGAGGGAAAACCGCCACCTGTGCCTACATCAAGGATTTTTTGTTTTTTATAAGGGTCAAATTCACTCCATTTTAAAATTGCAAGAGAATCAAAAACATGCTTTTCAAAAATAACTTTTATATCTCCTGCACTCATAAGATTTGTGTGTGAATTGTATTCAATAAAAAGCTTATGCCACAAGTTTAATTTTTCAATTGTGTCTTGATTGATTTTTATATTAAATTCTTTTTCCAAGAGGTCAATATTTTCTTTGCTAAACATAATTTTCCTCTATTCTTTGAAATTCTAAAGGCAGCATTTTTATTTTCATGTCATTTATTCTCTGATTTATTATCTGTTCATTTTCTTCTAAAATGTTTGCCCCAAGGGCTTTTTTAGCTTCAAAAAAGTTAATAAGTGCCATTTCATCCTGATTAAAATTATAATATAAATCACCTAATTCAAGATAAGCAAAAGCTTCTTTAAATTCGTCATGCATTTTCTTTGCGCACTCAAGTGCTTCTTTTAGGTAATCAATTGCAAGTTCCAGATTTTCAGTTTCATATATTTTTGAAAGCTCGCGCGCTGCAAAGTAAATGCCTGAGAGGTTTTTGTTTTCCCTATCGGTTTTAAGCGCAAGCTCTATGTAGTTTTTAGCTTCATCAATGTTATTTTCGTAAGAATAAATTAACCCTAAATTAACGTAGCTTTGTGAAATCCACCTGTTTGTATCAGGATTAGAGCTTGTGTTTATGTTCTTTAAATAAAATTCCTGTGCGTTTTTAAAATCTTGCATATCATCATATAAAATTGCTATTTTAAAATAAATTTCGCACAGTGTATTTGTGTCTTTTTCATCTGCAAAGTCAAGTGCGAAATTGTAATTTTCAAGCGCTTGATTTATTGAATTTTCACTTTCAAAAACATCCCCTAAACCCAGGTAAGCCAGCGTTTTTATTGAATTATTTATTTCTTGTTCGCAATTTGCAATTTTTAAATACTGTTCTTTTGCGCTTGAAAATCTGTATAAATTTTTATACAAATTAGCAACCTCAAGTATGGTTTTATAATATTTTTCATAATCTTTTTTCAAAAGGTGTAAGGAGCTTACTTGAGTATAATAATCAAGGGCATGCTCAAAATTATTTAATTTTTCACTGTTATGCGCAAGGTGTTCAAGAATTTCTATTTTTGTTTGAGTGTCATCGGTTTTGCTCTTTAACTGTGACAAAATTTCATTTGCCTGAGCATACTGGTAGTCTTGTTCAAGCTCATCTGCCCTTTTAAATTCTTCTAAGAAATTAAATTCTTCGTTTTCTATTTTTTCAATTTGCTCAACTTCATATTTTCTTCTTCGGTATTCTTTAAGCATAAGCGCGTCTTCTTCGCTTAAAGTGCTTCTTTTTGGGGTAAGTTTTTTATTTTGCAGTTCTCTTTTTTTATCAAGATATTTTTGTTTTCTATCCATTTCTTTTTTGTCAAACCAAGGGTTTGAGCCCTCTTGAGATAATGAAATGTATGAAAAATTACTTTTTGACACACTTGTTTGTTTACCAAGAGCAGGAATATTTTTCCTCACAACCTCAATTTGTTTTCTGATGCTTTCTCTTGAAAGTCTTAAAAGCCTATCGCGTGGGCTTTTTGAGAGTTCTTCTTCATAAATTTCAACAAGACGTGAAAATATTTCATATTTTTCTTGCAAGGAAAGTGTGCTTATAAAATATTGTTTAAAATAATTTCTCAAAATAATATCATTATCATATTTTGAGATTAAATAATTTCTCTCAAGGTATTCAATTTGTTTAATGTCACCAAGATTGTAGTATTTTATAAAATCAACGCTTACAGAGTGTTTTAGACTGCTTAAATTTTTTATAAAACCAAAATATACGCTGGGTACTAGCGAAATTAATTTTAAAATTATAAAATCCTCGAAATTATTTTCTTTTTTTTCAAATTCAGCTAAAAGTTCTGAAATTTTTAAACCTGTGATTTTTGAATACCTTAAAACCATCCTTAAATAAAGTCTGTGACCTTGAGTTAGTTCATATAGTTTATCTAAAGTTTCATCGTTTATTTCGATTTCTTCGTTTTTAATTTTTTCTCTAAAACCTTCTTTTGTGTCAGGTTCAATTTCAATAATCCGGCATGGCAGATTGTCGTTTATGAAAAAATCTATGTTATTTTCCCTTGAAATAAGTACTACTTTTGTGTTTTCAAAACTTGCAATGTGAGATAAAAAGTTTAAAATTTCAAGATTATTTTCTACAAGTTCAAAATTATCGACTGCAATAATGCATTTTTTATCCATGTTTTTAAAGTAAAAACTTACTTTATTTTTAAAACTTTCGCCCATGCTTTTTTTTAGGCTGACTTTTTTTTCAAGAGAATACTTCCTAAATGAATCGTAAAAATTTAGCAAAAAGTCATCTATTGTTGTGTTTTCAAAACATAAGTGCCTAAAGATTAGAGTGTTTTCATCTTGATTTTCTAAAGTTTTATTTAAAATTTCACTTTTAGCACAACCAGAAAAACCGCACAAAAGCAATAGCTCATCTGTCGAGTTGTAAAAATTATAAATTTTACTTATAATTTCATTACTAAATTGAAAATCAGATATTTCCATATAATTATTTTACATAATTTTTGTGGATTTATCTACATTTTAGTAATGTTGTTGGTGCAATAAAAATATTTGTTAATGAATGTAAAGTTTTTTAAATTAACTAACAAAAATTTTTATTCATGCTTTTTAGAAAATATGTGTGTGTTAATTTTTTTGGAGTGTTATTAACAAGGTGCAAACAGGACAGGTAAAAACAGAGAATATACCAAAGAACGCATACTACGTTCAAAATAAACCGGAGAAGGAGCTTTCAAATACTTCTGATACAATTATTAAAAAAACTCCATTAACCGGCGCCAGAATAACTTTGAGCAAGCTTGTAAATGATGTTTTTGTCTACGCGCCAAAGGGTATGAAGGGTTCAAGAAACTCTAATTTCTATGAATTTTTATCTTTAGGCTTGATACCAAATATTGTTGGTTCTGCCACGCTAATAGCTTTGTTTAATGCTGCAAATAAAGGTTTTAAAATGCCAGATAGGGCGTTTGCTGCTGCCCCTGGTAGAAAAATGGCTTTTGGTGTTGTTTTTTACGCCCTAGGCAAATGGCTCGGTGCAAAATTCTTAAATAAGGGCGTCCAGTTGAAAACCGGTATAGACCCTGAAATGCCTTATAAAAAATTTGTCAAAGAGCTTCCTGAAAATACAGGTGATAAGGCTTTAACAAGAATTGAATACCATAGAGTGTTTGAAAGTGTTGATTTCCCTCGTTTTGACCTATTAAATAAAATGGGTGAAAAGAAAGGAAACAGAAACCTTTGGTGGGACAAAATAGCTAGAAAAATGGGCTTTAAAGATCCTCTAAATTGTCCTGAGCAAACAGTTCAAGAAAAAGTAAGAGAAGTTATTACAAAACTTAGTTCCGCAAGGTCAATAAGCTCCTTTATATGGGCAGCTTTAGGTGTTGCACTTGCTGCTCAAGAACCTTTTGAAAGAAAAATTAAAATGCCAATTTCAGGTACCATGAGCCAAAGACTTACAGGTTTTGGTAGGAATTTTGCTACTACTTTAAAAGACAGCTTTTTGGATTTATACAACGGAAACAATAAAAAATTTACTACTGCTTCAAAAATAGTAGGTAGAACGCTTATTTTTGGGGCTGCTGCTTCTACGATTTTAGGTATATATAATGCTACACGCGGATTTAAAATTGCAAATAATCAACCTGACACACAAATTGATATTAACAAAGAATACGAGGTGCTATAATGAATAAAATAAGCACTCCTATTCAAAATCAACAAAACAAACAGCAATTAATAGGAAAAATTGCTAATCAAGACATATACAGAGCTTTTCTTTTGAATGCAAACTCTATTGCGCCACAACAGCACAGGGCTTATCTTTTAAAAAGCCGTAATCCTGTCTCAAGCTTTATTATTGCAACTGCTGATACAGGGAAAGATGTTGTAGAACTCGGTAAAGCTCTTGCTACAGGCAAATCTAATGATAATCAACTTGGTAGATTTAACGATTTAGGCATGAAGTTGGGCAGCTTAGGCATTGCTTCTTACTTATTTACAAGACGCGGTACAGGTACAAAAGGTTTAATGGAATTTATTGGTGCAGGCGCATTTTTTGCATCAATGGCAGCTTGGCCCAGATTATTTATTTCAGAACCTCTAAAACTGCGCTACGGTTTTGATATTCGTCAGCAATACATTGACGCACAAGGTCGTAAAAAAAGATTATTCCTTGATAACCAATTTATTCCTGATTTATATTCCGATGAGCAAATTGATAAAATTGCAGATAAAATGGGCGTAGATAAAAAATTACCCGATTATAAAGAGCTTACAAAAGAAAAAATGAGAACGGTTGCTCTGCAAGGTAACACCCTTTGGATGTTGACTGCGGGTTTTAGCCCTCTTTTAACTTCCATGATTTGTAATTTATCTGAAAGAGGGGTTACAAAATATATTGTGAATTCACAATATAATAAAGCTTTAAATGGCATTAAAAACCCTGAAAATCTTGTAAAAAAGAAACTTAAAGATAAAAGTTTTAACTCAATTGACTCAAAACAAGTTAAGCAAATTCTTGAAAACAGAACAACGGCGCCGGATGAAAAATTCCTAAATGAAATTTCATCACTTTTTGATCCGTTTAAAGTAATGATTAACGCAAAAGAATTAGATGATGCTAATTTAATAGCTGAGCTTCCAGGTTTTGCGCCCGATATAAAAACTCGAATTAATCAAAAGTATCTTTTAATGAAAAATCAAGATGCAACAAACGGTAATTTAAAAATCGATGAAGTTATTCCTGTGCTAAAAAGAAATTTAGGCGGTGTTAGTGACTTACAAGGTAACTCAGGTGCGCAAGATTTAACTTCAAAAGTGTTAAAAGAATTGATAAAAATTAAAAACCAAAAAGAAAGCAAGGGCTTAATTGGTGCTAAAGAACTCGAAAACTTATTTGATACAATAGCTGGTAATGTACAAAATCCAGATGAATTAAAAAGATTAAAAGATATCTATAAACAATGTATCAAAGCTCAAGATGTAAGCCCTGAAACCCTTAAACAATTCTACAAGGATTTATTGGATATTTATGAAACTCAAGTAAGACCAATGAGCGCTCGTACCAGTGTTTATGCTGATTTTATAAATAGTTTGGTAGGACAAAAATATGAATCAATTTACACAGGCATTCATTTAAGATCTACCCAGGAACTTGTAAAAGCTGCTCATATTCCAACAAAAGAACTAAAAGTTGCAAGACAATCTGCACAATCTTCAAGAGAAATTTTGGTAAAACATCTATCTAAAATTGCTGCAGATGACGAGTATTATAAAATATTTATTTCAGATTTAACAGAAAAACAATCCAAATACGAAGCAAGTACAATTGATAAATTATTGCAACAAATAAAATTGAAAATTTCAGAAGACTTCAATAGATTTATTAAAAATATCCCTGATGATTCTCCAATTGCAGGCTTAAAAGGCGAACTTGTTGCAAATAACAAAAAACGTGAATCTTTATTTGGAAAAACCATAAACTTATTTGTTGAAGAAAAAGGCGCAGGCATAAGAGCTACAGGTCACAGATATCTGCTTGAAGCTGACTTTGAAAAAAGATTGCAAACAGGTGAGCTAAAGGCATATTGGAAATACCTAACAGGTGAAGATGAACTTAGTGATTATGTAATTAAAATTTGCCGCAATATTATTTATGATTCTTCAATGAATGACCTTTCAAATAAATTTTATTTAGATAAAAACGGTGACGAAGCTGTAAATATTGTAAAATTACTCTTTAAAGAAACAGATATGATAGGAGAAAATGCAAGACCTTATGGTAGTCTTGCTAAGGACACAACAGAAAGCTGTGCTCCTGCATTACTTGCAAGACTTAAGGCAACAAGAGAAAATTTCTATAATATATACGCCCAAACTGTAGATTTTGCCAGACGCGGCCATGAAATTCCTGATGCAGCAACAGGTGCGCTGCAAAAAACTCAGTACTCAATGCTTGGTAAAGCAGGTTCTGATTTACTTATGGAAACCGCAAGTAAAATTTATAATGATAGACACTGGTTTAAAATCTTTGGTACTTTAACAGGCGTTGCGATTGGAGCTACATTGATTACTCAGCTATTCTTTGGAAAGGCAAGAAATGAACATCTCTACAAACAAAAAAAAGATAACGGAGGTGTAAATGCAAATAAGTAACGTAGCACAAAAATATATTATTTATCCTCAAAATACAGCTCCTAAAAAGGCTCAGGAACAAACACAACAGCAACCCCAAACACAACAAGAGCTGCCATACAACCCTATGGTTAGCAAATATATTATTAAGCAAACAAGTCAAATTTTACCAACTCAAAAAATTCAACCTATAAACAATAATGCTAACGTTCAAAATGTTCAATGGAATAACCATTTTAGGGATATGCTAAGAAATAACGAAGCAATAATTTTGGGTGTTGTTCCAAGAACAATGAACGCTAAGGACCTTGATGGTAACGGGCTTATTCAAGAAGGTGAAATATCTGGTAATTTTATAAATGCCATAGACAGACTTGATGAAATTAAAGATATGGGTATAAATACCTTGCATATTTTACCCATTCATCCGACAGGTAAAACTTTGGCTATGGGTATTGCAGGTTCACTTTATGCGCCTGATAAATTTATAGAAGATGATGGCAAACTTGCAGTTGACCCTAATTTAAAAGACCCTAATACCCCTGGTACTGCTTGGGATCACTTTAAAATATTTATTGATGAATGTCATAAACGCGGCATTTCAGTTATGTTAGACTTGCCGTCTTGTGCAAGCCTTGACTTTGCAAAAAGACATCCTGAACTAATGGCAAAAGAAAAAGACGGTCAAGACAAAACTCCACAAGGTTGGCAAGATATTAGAATGTTCAGAGTTTGGGATGATGAAGGCAAGAGAATATTGAACCCCAAACTTGTTGATATGCATAAAAAATACGTTGATGCTTGCGTTGAACTTGGCATTGATGGTATAAGGGCCGATGTTTCCCGTGCTAAACCGATTGAGTTCTGGAATGTATTAATTCCTTATTCTCATACTCTTGATTCTCAATTTGGTTGGTTGGCAGAGTCTTACACCCATGAAGATGCCTCACCACAGCTAAATATGCCATATGATAGACCTGAAGATCAATTGAGAGGCGGATTTAACTCATATTATGGTCAATTCCACATCCTGAGCCAATGGACAAAAGCTGATGACATATTTAAGTATATGAAAGAAAATATTGATATGTCTAATAGAATGAGCGAACCTAAGTCTCTAATTGGTTCTATGACAACTCATGATGATCAAAGTCCTATGTATCAAGGCGGTGCACCTTGGGTTATGTTTACAACTGTTCTGCAAAATACGCTCCCTATGGTTAATCCATACTACATAGACGGTGTACAAACGGGCGATTATTATTTATACCCATATGACCATGCTAAAGTGGCAAATTCACAAACAGACAACAATGAATGTACGGTTCATACCGGCAGACTCGATATATTTAACAACTCAAGAAGACCAGGTGGTGATTTTCCCGAAATTCAAGACTTAATAAAACAAACACATAGCATGAGAAATAAATACAAGGATATAAATCAGTATGGTTCATTAATTAAACTTGAAACCAATAATCCTGAAGTAATTGCTTATGCAAGACACAAAGACGGTAAAACACTTTTGGTTGTTGCCAACAGGAATGCAAATTTAAGAAGAAGCGCAAAAATACAAATACCGGGATTTAAGGTAGATCAAGAACTTAAAAATCTTGTTCCTTCTTACGCTCAACCAAGCTATTTCCAAAAGTCGCCAAATACTTTAACAGTTGATTTAGGGCCACTAAGGGCACATGTATTTGAAATTAATACGCCCGAAATTGAATACTATTCAAAACCAGAAAATGTAATGAAGCAAAATTTTGAGAACTATTTAAAACCTCGAGATAAATCCGAAGAAAATTTAGGACAATCGGCAGCGTACACTGATAACATCTGTAAAAAATAGATTTAAAACAGGCAATTTTATTGGTTCAGATGTTTTATAAAAATTGAAGGGAATAACAAACAAGGGTAAATATTGTGAAAATTTCAGCAATCAATCTAAAAGAAGAAAGTGTAAGTAACATTAAAAAAATATCATTTAAAGGCTTAGAACGCACCCCTGATGATGTTTACAAGTTTTACGCTCCACCTTTTGACAGAGAAAAATACGATATTTTGCTTGAAGTTTGCCCTGTAGTTGAAGATGGCAATGGCGGTTTTAAAATTGATAAAGATTTTTGTAATCCAATTACAATAAATAATTCTTACCATGATTTTAAATTAAAAAATTCAACCGATTATCCTAGAAATACTGTAATAAGCGATCCTAAGTTTAGTGAGTACATGGGTTACAGATTCAGACTTGTTGATAAAGAAGATGCAAAACAAGCATATAAAAATCTTGATCCTGAAAACAAAAAAAATGTCTTCGGTGAGATAAAAACAAAAGCTTATATTAACAATGACCCAGGTAGCAAATTTAAAGACGATGAATTTGGTGAATTTACTGTCATTTCAAACAGAATGGGTGTAACACCAAAAGCAGGTTCAGCTTATCATGTTTTTTACGATTCTTATACTAGTAATGGTATAGATAGAAATAAATATAATAGAATCCACTTTAATAAAGCAGGTGGCGATATAGATGGTATTTTATACAAGAAAGATAAAAAACTTGCTCCTTATCGTTATGTTATGACAAATCCCTATATCGGCGCAGATACAAAATCTTCACATAAATATTGGAGTGAAAACACTTTAAGGGTTCCATCTCAAGCAAAATTTAAAAAAGTTCTTACCGAATTATTTAGAGAAGGCAAGGGCTACATTGCTGATGGTGCTTTTACATCGCATAGTTTACAAAGCCCCTTTTTCCAAGATGTGTTGAAAAATGGTAAAAAATCTCCATATTACAACTGGTTTAAAATAAAAAGCGGTGACAGAATTAAAGTTGGCGTATTCCCTGATTATATACCAAGTGAAAATCCACAACATGCAAACGCATGGGATCATATAGGTTTTAAAATTATAAACCCGAGAGGTGTTAAGGGTTATGACTCTAATAAGCCAAGTTATATTCAGTTCTTTGATGACAGACTTGCAAGCAAAGAACAGCAAAATGATACAAAAAATTTAATTGAAAGATACGATATTCCTAACCCTGCGGATCACTACGATATTACACTTCATGAAGATTCAGTTCAGCCGTATTTCTTTGAATTGGATTATTCAGATAAAAGTGTAAGGGACAGATTTAGCGGTTACACAAATAAAATGCTTACAGATAAGCATAAAGAACTTGCAAAAGAATTTGGCGATAAACACTCAAGAATTATAGACAATATTCACACATTTTTCTCCTTTGAAAACTATGATATAGTTGAAAAGGGCAGAGCTGGCGGTGTTGATTATTGGGCAGGCAGTGTTGATCTTGTTAAATTAAACCTTTCAAATCCTAATGCAAGACCTGAAAATGTCCAAGGATACTATGATGCAAGGCAATATTTGTATGATACCGGTTTGCGTTGGACAAAGTTTGCTCATGATGCTTATGTTGAAAATATCGCATTAGAGTATGCAAAAAATAACCCTGAAGGTAGGAAAAATATAGCTGAAATTGCATATAAAAATGATGTAACACCTGAAAAACTTCAGGAAATGTATGAAGATGCTAAAAGTATTGAATTTGACAAGAATTTGACAAATGTGAATGCTAAAGATGCAATTCAAGATATAATTAAAAATACTAATTTTAGATATGGTGGTTTAGATTTATCACCTCAACTTCAAGTTGTTCTAAATACACCGGTATTTAATAATTACATGAAAACACCCCAAACTACAGAACTTTTGGCTAATTTTATAATAGGTACTTTGGCTAAAATGCAAGACGAATCGGGTGAAAAAATTATCGAATTTTTACCGGATTCATTCGATGTTTTAACAAGCGAAGAAGGTAAAGCATCTTTAGATGAAAATAAAGAAGACAAGAGTACAGAAACACTTAATAAGCAAAATGTATATGGTAATCCAAAATTTGCAAAACTTACTCCATACGGTGAAGCGGTTCTTGAACTTTTAATGCCAAATATTTTAAGCTATGTAGTAACAAAAGCAATTTATCCTAATGAAATTATTACTTTTGATTCTGAAAACGATGCGATTGTAAATTCAGATTCTCTTAAAAAAGCTTCTCTGGCTGAGGCCGGCGTTTACACTTCAGGTGACACAAATACTGACGCAAAAGATTTATATAGAAATATTATATTTAATTTAGAAAATAAAAAACTTACTCAAGAAAAAGAAAAAGAATTTGCAAGCTTACTTAAGGATACAAGTATTAATAAAATGTCTTATGCGGGTATTCAATTTGCAAAAGAATTTATTAAACAAGCTCGCGCAGGTTTAAACTGGCGTTTTGATGCTGCAAAAGATATTGCAGATTTAAATGCAAATGCCAATGGTTTGAGAAGAATGGAAGATTCTATTGATGATATGATAGAATTTTGGGGGACATTTATTAAAAATGCGCGAGATGTCAACCCTTCGGCTTATGTGATATTAGAGTTGACAGATTTGTGGTCTTATTTTAACGACAATCCTGCATATTATTATGAGGCTAGAAATGAATTAGGGCCTAATGCAACAAACGAACAAATCGAAGCAAGAGTTAAAGAAATCAAAGAAATGGATTGGGGCAAATACATTAACCCTGACATAGCAGAGCGTATGATAGATGAAAAAACAGGCGCTACAACAGGTTCGCAGTATTCACTATTCTTTAATATGCTAAGTCAATTCTTCTCAAAAAGCTTTGAATCGGGTAACAAAACACATTACTTTGCCGATTTAAATTCTGTAAGAGATGGTTTGGAAAAATTCATTCAATCAGGCCCTGCGTTGAGTGTTCTTTTTACCCACAAATTCTGGGATAACCACGATAAACCTCTTGGGCTTTCTTGTCTTGCAGTTGATATGGGCGCTTACTTGTCAAGGTTTGGTATAAATACTCACAATTCACAAATAACACAAGATGATGTACAAACTGCAAAAAGAGCTGCTCAAGTAGTAATAGGTAAAAATCCTAACGATCCGACCTCAAGCTATGACAATTTAAGTTCAAAAGCTATGATAATTGGCGAAATGTATAAAAATGCTTTTACTTCTATCTTGAAGGATGATAAGCAAACGCTTGATATTATAAATAAAGCCATAAGCGATTTAGCTCAAGATAAATTTTTGGGCAAAGAAGAAGTTGATTTCTTTAGAGCTGAAGCTTTTGGTCAAACTTCTTTTGATGTTTCAACAAGAGATATTCTCAAACAAGCCAGATATATTGCAAATAAAGAAAATATTGACTGGTTGGATAAAAATGAAGAAAAAGAACTTTCTAAAAAAGTTTTAGAAACAGTTCTTGAGCCGGCAATGCAAAAGTTGAGTAAAATGACAGACTTTACCTGTGCAATGCCGGGTACTCCTTTCTTCTTTGCAGGTTTTGATATGGGTTCTACAGGTTATGAGTACCTTACAAAAAATATTACTCAACAAAACAGAAACCTTGTAAGGCACGAATGGGTCGACCCTTCTTCAAGTGAATTTATACCAAAAATTAAAGAATATAATGACAGGTTAAATGCATCGTGCTCACTATACAAAGAATATGGTATGTCTGCTATGTCAGAAGGTACGCCTGTTATATTGCCGCAAAAGGATTCCAAAAACCTTCTTGCAATGCTAAAATACGACAAAAAAGGTTCAAATGTTATACAAGTGATATCTAACATGGGAATAGAAGAAAGCTCTCCTTATGAGTTGTCAAAACCTAAATCAGTTGTTGTACCATCTGTTAAAATTGCCGATAAAAATGGAATTGAATATAAAATTAAAGATGCAAAAGGCAATAATGCCGAACTTCATCGAAAAGTATATGATAAATCAAAAGCTAAATTTGTTGATGAAACAGACTCTAACGGAAAACCTGTAAAATATGTTGTTGTAGACGGTGAATTAAGGCGCGCTGACGGAAAAAGCATAGTATTAAACGACAATGTTACAACTTTCTACAAGCCCCTTATGAATGATAGTCAAAAACAACTTGATATTATGAAAAGATATCACATTGCAGGTTAACTATTTTAAATTAACAAAACCAAAAAATCGGCCATCGTCGCCCCTAAAGCGAAGCCAGCCGGTTTTTTGTTTGTCATCATAATTTTCAACTTTGACTAAAATCCAGTTGCCCCTCATAAGCCAGGGTTCAATGTGTGTAGCTAAGAAAAAACTGTCCACGCAGCCACTTTCGTTATCGGGTGCAGAATATAATCTCTTATATTCTTTTGGAACATCACGAAATAAATACATGCCGTATTTTTTCCCGTAGCTTATTAAAAATTCACCCCAACTTAAATATTTTGTATTTTCACTTTTTTTAACCCAGCCAAAAAGCCTGTGTCTTTGGTTGTAGCATACATTTATCCACTCGTTGTTTTCATCTTCTACACTAAGAATTGCAGCATTGTTGGATGGTGCAAAACCTAAGAAAATATCTTTTGCTTCACATTTCATTTTTGTGTTTTTGCAAAATATATCCCCTTTTTCATCCCAAATGATTTGTGCTTGCATTTTTGAATTTACATCAGGTTTTTCATAAATTTTTATGTTTTTATCAATTTGAGCAACGCCAATTCCAAAGTGCGCAACAGATGACAGGTACTGCGGAGTGACATCCGCATTTGCCTTAAGTACAAAAATAATTGAAAATAAAATTGTGAGTATTATCTTTTTCATGAATTTTCCTTATATACAAATTAATTTTACCATAAAATGTAAAGATATGTAAAACTTTCCTCTTGACTGGCGTCTTTTAGCGGATATGATTTTATAAGTCTGACTAAGATATTGCAGGATGGGAAATAATCATTTTTTGCAAAACTTAAAAGTTCAAGAAAGAAAAAATACCATTAACAGCTGTTTTAAAATTTAATTGTAATTACATATATTAGAGGTACTTAGATGTCAACAACAAAATATGCGAACCGAGTTACTCCTATGGGCATACCCGAAACACGCCTTAAGGATTTACCCGACTTGATTGAAATTCAGAAAAAGTCGTTTGAGTGGTTTTTAAAAGAAGGTTTGAAAGAAGAATTTCTTTCTTTTTCACCTATTAAAGACTACACAGGCAGATTAGAATTGCATTTCTTGCCGAATTATACATTTGATAATCCAAAATATACAATAGAAGAAGCTCGTATCCATGACGCTACTTACGCAAAACAATTGCGCGTTATGATGCGTCTTGTTAACCGTGATAGCGGTGAAATTAAAGAACAAGAAGTATATATTGGCGATATTCCTACAATGACTGACAAAGGTACATTCATTGTAAACGGTGCAGAACGTGTTATCGTTTCTCAAATCGTTCGTTCCCCAGGTATTTACTACAAAAAAGAAGTTTCGCCTACAGGAAAACGTTTATATAACGCTACTTTAATTCCTAACCGTGGCGCATGGTTAAAAATCGAAACAGATTCAAATGACCTTGTTTACGTAAAAATTGATAAAAACAGGAAAATCCTTGCTACAACATTATTAAAAGCTTTGGGCATTACTCCTGTTGAAATGGAATCATTATTCACTCACTTTGAGTTCTTAAAGAAAACTTTAGAAAAAGATACAACAAATTCAACCGATGAAGCACTTATTGAAGTTTATAAAAAACTTCGCCCCGGTGATCCTGCTTCTGCTGCAGGCGGTCGTTCAATTCTGGAAGCTCGTTTCTTTGATGAAAAGAAATACGACATCGGTAAAGTTGGTCGTTATAAATTAAACAAAAAATTAGGTCTTAACTTGCCTGAAACACAAAGAACAATTACTGTTCAAGATATCGTTGCAGGTATTGAGTACTTAATCAACTTAACTTATGACGAAGGCACTCTTGATGATATTGACCACTTGGGCAACCGTCGTATCCGCTCGGTTGGTGAATTGCTTCAAAACCAGTTCAGAGTTGGTTTAAGCCGTATTGAAAGAATTGTTAAAGAAAGAATGACACTGCAAGACAGTGAAACTTTAACACCTTTGAATCTTTTAAATACAAAGCCTCTTGTTGCATCTTTAAAAGAGTTTTTTGGTTCTTCACAGTTATCACAGTTCATGGACCAGACAAACCCACTGGCTGAGCTTACTCACAAAAGACGTATTTCAGCTCTTGGCCCAGGAGGTTTAATGAGAGAACGTGCAGGTTTTGCCGTTCGTGATATTCACCCTTCTCACTACGGACGTATTTGTCCCGTTGAAACACCTGAAGGTCCTAACGCAGGTCTGATTGGTTCACTTGCAACACATGCTCGTGTTAACGATTATGGTTTTATCGAAACACCTTTCTTTGTTGTAAAAGACGGTGTTGTAACTGATGAAGTTCACTACTTAACTGCTGATGAAGATGAAAACTATCGTGTAGCACCTGCTGACATTCAGTTAAATCCGGATAGAAGCATTAAAGAAGAATATGTTCCTGTTCGTTACAGATCAGAATTTACAATGGGCGAATCTAAAAAAGTCGACTATGTCGGTGTTTGCCCTATTCAGATAATTTCAGTTGCAACGTCATTAATTCCATTTATTGAACACGACGATGCTAACCGTGCTCTAATGGGTTCAAACATGCAACGTCAAGCAGTTCCATTGCTTGTTACACAACGTCCTGTTGTTGGTACAGGTTTAGAAAAACGTGCCGCAAAAGACTCTTGCATGGTAACTTGCAGCGAGGTTGACGGCGAAGTTGTAAGAGTTGTCGGTGAAGAAGTTCATATTAAAGGTGATGACGGTAAAATGTATCAATACCAATTACTTAAATATGTTCGCTCTAACCAAGACACTTGTATTAACCAAAGACCAATCGTTCGCGCAGGCGACAGAGTTAAAGCGGGTGACGTTATAGCAGACGGTGCTTCAACTCATCAAGGTGAGCTGGCACTTGGTAAAAACGTTCTTGTTGCTTATATGCCTTGGGAAGGCTATAACTTCGAGGATGCTATCTTGCTTTCTGAAAGATTGGTTTACGATGATGTATTTACATCAGTTCACATAGAAAAACTTGAAATAGACGCACGTCAAACAAAACTCGGACCTGAAGAAATTACACGCGAAGTTCCTAATGTTTCTGAAGATTCAATCAGACACTTAGATGAACGTGGTATTGTAAGAATCGGTGCCAGAGTTTACGCTGATGATATTTTGGTTGGTAAAATCACTCCAAAAGGTGAATCTGAACACCCGCCGGAAGAAAAATTGTTGCGTGCGATATTTGCTGAAAAAGCTCGTGATGTAAAAGATAACTCACTTCGTGTACCTCATGGTGAAGGCGGCCGCGTAGTCGATGTTAAAGTATTTGACAGGGAAAAGGGAGATGAACTTCCACCGGGTGCAAATACTGTAATTCGTGTTTACATCGCACAAAAACGTAAAATCTCAGTTGGTGATAAATTATCAGGACGCCATGGTAACAAAGGTATTGTTTCAAGAATATTACCAAAAGAAGACATGCCATTCTTGCCAGATGGTACTCCTGTTGATATTGTCTTGAACCCTCTTGGTGTTCCATCTCGTATGAACGTTGGTCAAACTTATGAATTGTTACTTGGTTTGGCGGCATACTTAACTGGAAATTACTACGAAGCTCCTTCATTTGATGAAATGTATGGCGCTAACCAGTCTGAAATAGCTACAAAAGAAGAACTTCTTAAAGGTATCAAAGCTTCAGGCTGTGACTGGGTAAGAGAAGACGGAAAAGTTACATTGTATGACGGCAGAACAGGTGAGCCGTTTGATGAACCTGTTGCAGTTGGTCTTTCATACATCCTAAAACTTGTTCACTTGGTTGACGATAAAATTCACGCTCGCTCAACCGGTCCATACTCACTTGTTACACAACAACCTCTTGGCGGTAAAGCACAATTCGGCGGTCAAAGGTTTGGTGAAATGGAAGTTTGGGCGCTTGAAGCTTATGGCGCAGCTTACACCCTTCAAGAAATGTTAACAATTAAATCAGATGATGTTAACGGTAGAAGCAGAGCTTACGAAGCTATCGTTAAAGGTGATAACATACCTCGTCCGGGTATTCCCGAATCATTTAAAGTACTTGTTCGCGAACTGCAAAGTATCGGCTTAGATATTGCAGTATCTAAAAAAGGCGGCGAAGAAGTTGATTTAATGTCAGACACTGATGATTTGAGAAAATCAGCTCCAAAAAGAGTTCTCTCTGATATGGACAGTGAATTGTTAAATATTAACTTCTTTGAAACACCTACAAGCTTTAAAGATTAGTAATGATATAAACAACAGTTAAGGAGAATAAAAGTTGTCTACTAGTATTGATTATTTTGATTATATAAGAATTTCAATAGCCTCTCCCGAGCGCATATTGAAATGGTCATACGGCGAGGTTACAAAGCCTGAAACAATTAACTATCGTACTTTAAAACCGGAGCGTGATGGTCTGTTTTGCGAAAGAATCTTTGGACCTTCAAAAGACTGGGAATGCTATTGCGGTAAATACAAAAGAGTTCGCCACAAAGGTATTATTTGCGAACGCTGCGGTGTAGAAGTTACAGATTCTAAAGTGCGTCGTCACCGCATGGGACACATTAAGCTTGCTGCTCCTGTGTCACACATTTGGTTTTTAAAAGGCATTCCTTCCTACCTTGGTTTGCTTTTAGATATGACACTTAAAGACTTGGAACAAGTTATTTATTTTAATAACTATGTTGTAGTTGATGGTGGTGAAAGCCCGTTTAAAAAATTCCAATTGTTAACTGAAGAAGAATACGAAGATTATATTCTTGAAAATGAAGACTCTACACTAAAAGTTGGTATTGGTGCGGAGGTTATAAAAGACCTTTTGGCTGAAATAAAACTTGAAGAACTTGCAAATGAAATTAGAGGCGACTTAGACGCTGCAGGTGGTTCTGTTCAAAAAAGAGCAAAATTAATTAAAAGATTAAGACTTGTTGAATCTTTAATTGAATCAGGAACTGAACCTACTTGGTTTATTATGGATGTTCTTCCTATTACTCCACCGGATTTGCGTCCTATGGTGCAATTAGACGGCGGACGTTTTGCAACATCAGACTTAAACGACTTGTACAGACGTGTTATTAACCGTAACAACAGGCTTTTAAGACTTCTTGAAATGGGCGCTCCAGAAATTATTGTACGTAACGAAAAACGTATGTTGCAAGAAGCGGTTGATGCCCTAATTGATAACGGCAGACGCGGTAGAACTGTAGTTGGGCCTAATTCAAGACCTCTTAAATCTTTATCAAACATTATCGAAGGTAAACAAGGTCGTTTCAGACAAAACTTATTGGGTAAACGTGTTGACTACTCAGGCCGTTCAGTTATCGTTGTTGGTCCTCAGTTAAGCTTAAACCAATGCGGTTTGCCTAAAGAAATGGCAATTGAATTGTTTAAACCTTTTGTTGTTAATAAATTAATTGAGCGTGGTTTAGTTCAAAACATTAAATCTGCTAAAAAGAAAATCGAACGCTCTGAACCTATTGTTTGGGATATATTAGAAGAAGTGGTTGACGGACACCCTGTTATGTTAAACCGTGCTCCTACCTTGCACAGACTAGGTATTCAAGCGTTTGAACCAATCCTTGTAGAAGGTCGTGCTATTCAGCTTCACCCGCTTGTATGTACAGCGTTTAACGCTGACTTCGACGGCGACCAAATGGCAGTACACGTACCATTGTCAATTGAAGCTCAAGCGGAAGCAAGAATGTTAATGCTTGCTACAAATAACATTTTAGCTCCTGCAACAGGTAAACCGATTATCACACCGTCTCAAGATATGGTATTAGGTATTTATTATTTAACTATCCTAAAAGACGAAAATGCACCTGTTAAGGGTTATTTCCATGATTACATGGATGCAATTTCAGCTCTTGAATCTGGAATTGTTAAGCTTCATGACAAAATTGTAGTTAGAGACGATGAAGGCAAGAGAATTGAAACAACTCCGGGCAGAATCGTATTTAACGAAGTTGTTAGAAAATCAATTCTTGCATAGTTTATAAGTAAATTTAAAAAATAATGAGGAAATAATAAAAAATGACTACATTAACTCCACAGAGTAAAAAGAAAAAACATACAGTTGAATTTATTAACAGAATTGTTGATAAAGGCGGTCTTAGAAAACTTCTTTCTCAAATTTATCTTGAGTGGGGCGGAGCTAAGACGGCTGAACTTGCAAACAACCTTAAAAACTTGGGTTTTAAGTATGCAACAAAAGCAGGTACAACAATTTCAATCCATGATTTGAGCGTGCCTAAAGTAAAACAACAACTTTTGCAAGAAGCACAAGATCAAATCGAAGAATCAACAAACAGATATTTAAAAGGTGAAATCACAGAAGTTGAAAGATATACAAAAGTAATTGACACTTGGTCAGAAACAACTGCAAAGTTAACCGAGCAAGTTGTTGAGAACTTTGACAAATTAAATCCTGTTTATATGATGGCATTCTCCGGTGCGAGAGGTAACTTATCACAGGTATCACAGCTTGTTGGTATGCGTGGTTTGATGGCAGATGCACAAGGTCAAATCATCGACTTGCCTATTAAATCAAACTTTAAAGAAGGTTTGTCAGTTACTGAATACATTATCTCCTCATACGGTGCACGTAAGGGTCTTGTTGATACAGCGCTTAAAACAGCTGACTCAGGTTACTTGACACGTCGTTTGGTTGACGTTGCACAAGACGTTATTATTAGAGAAGAAGACTGCCATACAAATAAATCAATTAAATTGACTGCTATTATGGATGGCGATGAAGTTATTGTTCCACTTGAAGACAGATTGCTTGGCAGAACAGTGGCGCAAGATATTTTAGATAAAGACGGTAATGTAATTGTTACAAAAAATACAACAGTTAACCGCGAAGATTTAGCTAAAATTAAAGAATTGAAATTAAAAGAAGTTGATGTACGTTCAACTCTAACTTGTGAGCTTGAATACGGTATTTGCCAAAAATGTTACGGCTGGGCAATGACAACTCAAAAGCTTGTTGATATTGGTGAAGCAATTGGTATTATTGCTGCTCAGTCAATCGGTGAACCCGGTACACAGCTTACAATGAGAACATTCCACACAGGTGGTGTATTTAAAGGTTCAGGTGCAATGAAACACGTTGAATCACCTGTTGATGGTACGGTTAAAACCGCTGTTAAAACTCGTGAATTGAGAACTCGTCATGGGGATGTTGTTCAAGTTGCAGTTAAAGAAACCGATATTGAAATTGAAGATAAAAAAGGTAATATTACAAAAGCTCACGTTCCATCAGGTGCAAAAATATATGTTGCTCAAGGCATGGAAGTTAAGAAAGGTCAAGAAATTGCTGAATACGAACCGGCTTCAAAAGGGGATGGTTCTCGTTTGACCGAAAAAGCTACAAAAGATATCACATCTGATATTTCAGGTGAAGTAGTTTTTGAAGACTTTGTGGCTGATGAAAAGAAAGACAGACAAGGCAACATCTCAAGAACTTCAAACAAACAAGGCATTGTTTGGGTATTGGGTGGCGATGTTTATACACTCCCTGCCGGTTCAAAAGTTCTTGTTTCGGATGGTCAAAAAGTTAAAAAAGGCGAAAAACTTGCTGAAACTTTAATTGTTTCAGAGCATGGCGGTGAAGTTCGTGTTGGAAATTCACTTGAAGTTGAAGAAGTTAAATTTGACGGCAAAAAAATCAAGAAAATTGTTGCAGGTAAAGAATTAACAATTGTTATTGCATCACTGCAGCCGTCAAATGCTACTTTTGAACAAACTAAAAAAGAACAATTCTGGACAGTTGATAAAACAGGCGAAAAATACATCGTTAAATGTCCAATTGATACAACAGTTGAAAATGGCATGATCATTGCTGAATTGATAGATGAGGAACATAAAGTTGAATCATCAGGTGAAATTCGTTACAATGGTGTTGAAGTTGATGAAAACCAAGTTGTAACAAAAGCAGGTGAAGCAATCTTTATTCCTGAAGAAATTCACCAAATTTCAAAAGATTCATCTCTAAAACTTGTTGAATCAGGCACATACGTTGAAGCTGGTACTGAAGTTGTAAAAGACTTGTACACTCATATTGACGGTATTGTTGAAATTAAAGAATTTAACGATATTATTCACGAAGTTGTTATTCGCCCAGGGGAATTACATACACTGGATTCAATTAACGATTTAAAAGTTGATGAAGGCGAAGTTGTCAAAGCTGGAACAATTGTTGCGGCAGGTATCAAGGCGAAAGTCGATTCAATAGTTACAATTGTTGAAAATGAATCTGATGTTTTAGAAATAGATGATATTGATGAAGAAATAACTGAAGACATCGTTGAAGATGACAACATTGAAAACAAATCAGTTCAAATTCTTATAAGACCTATCCAAAGATTTGAAATTAAGCCAAAAGACGTTTCAATTAAATTTGATACAACTGATGATGCTATTGAAATTGTTCCATTGACTCAATTGCAATTTAAAGATGGCGCAAGAGTTAGAAACCTTGATGGTGCAGTTCTTACAAGAACATCATTAGTTCTTTCAATGGGCGGCTACTTAAGCCATTTAAAAGGTCTTGTAGAACTTGACAAACAAGGCAGCTTGAAAATTGTTGTACTTGAAACTTTAATTGTTCGTCGTGAACAAGAAGAAGGCTCAAGAATGCTATCTTCAACTCAAACAGAACTTCTTGTTGAAAACGGACAGGTAATTGAACCAAGAACACCTGTTACAAAAACTCAAGTTCTATCTGTAAATGATTCTGTTGCAAGTATTAAATCAGCTGACAAAGAATTAAGAAGATTGCTACTTGTTTCAGATACTTACGAAAATAAAATTGAAATTAAATCTAAACCGACAGTGAAAGTTGGCGAATTTGTTAAGCTTGACAGTGTAATTTCATCTTCAGGCGAAACTTCAACTTGCTCAGGTCGTGTTGTAGAGGTTACTCCTAAATCAGTTACAGTTAGAATAGGTCGTCCTCACTTAATCAGCCCAGGTACACTTTTGCAGGTTGATAATTCAGCTCTTATTTTAAGGGGTGACTTACTTGCAACACTGGTATTTGAAAGACAAAAAACAGGTGATATCGTTCAAGGTCTTCCTCGTGTTGAAGAACTTCTTGAAGCAAGAAAACCAAAAGACTGCGCTATTGTTGCAGAAGAAGACGGCGTTGCTGAAATCGAATATGAAGATGACGTTGCAAGATTGTTTATCGTAAACGAAAACGGTAGAACAGAAATTAAATACCCAATTGAATCTAGCGTAATTGTTATGGATAAACAAAAAATTGTTAAAGGTCAAGCATTAACTTCCGGTCCTTTGAACCCACATGACGTTATTAGACTTAGAGGCGCAAATGCTGCTCAACAATATCTTGTAGACGAAGTACAAAGAGTATATCGTTCTCAAGGTGTTGAAATTGCAGATAAGCACGTTGAAGTTATAGTTCGTCAAATGATTAAAAAGGTAAGAGTTGTTGACTCCGGTACAACAAAACTTCTTCCCGGTGAACTTGTTGAACTTAAGGAAATTGAAGCGCAAAACGCTGAAGTTGAAAAACAAGGCGGTGAAAAAGCTACTTATGAAGCACTTTTACTTGGTATCACAAAAGCTTCATTGAACACAGAAAGCTTTATCTCTGCTGCTTCTTTCCAAGAAACAACAAGAATCTTGACAGAAGCTGCTGTTGAAGGCAAAAAAGATATGCTTCGCGGTCTTAAAGAAAACGTTATCATTGGTCGCTTAATTCCTGCGGGTACCGGTTATTACCACTTAATCAATGCTAATGAAGAAAAAGAAAAAGAAGCACTAAAACGCGCTCAACAGAAAAACCAAGCAAGAAAACCTTCTGCAATTTTAGAAGAAATTGAAGGTATGTTTGGCGCTCCTGATTTTACAATTGAGTAAATAAGCACAAAAATAATAAAGTTGTCCTCTTGAAAAATAGAGGGCAACTTTTTGTTTTTTCATGTTTTGTACTCGTGTATAAAATTTAAGGTTTTGGTTTATGAATTCTATTACTCCCCAGCTTTATAACTTTAAAGGTGCAAGTTTACCTCAAAAGCAAATTGTAAATAGTGCAAAGGCTCAGGCAAACATTGAAAATGCTGCAAGTTTGCAAGTGGGTGCAACTGTTGCTATAACTACTTTGGCTGCTGCTTTTTGTGGTATTGCAAATTTAGCTAAAGGCAAAATAAATACCAATAATGTTCCACAAAACATTAAATCAGAAGTTGCAAATAACCTTGAAAATGTTGCAAGGAAGTTTATAAATGAAGCAGGGGAAGAAGTTCAAAATGTTATTTTAAAAGGCAAGGCGACTTTGTCGTATGGTTCGGTTTTCAGCGGTGTAATGGAAACTGTTAACGAAAAAGGCGATAAAATTACAATTAAATATAAAGACGGTTTTATGCAGGAATCTTATATAAATGATAAATTGCATAAAATTTATGAGCAACTCAAGAGTATCCCGCTTGTTACAGGTCAGAAGCCCGTAGAATATTCTCGCGCACAGGGAACTAAAATAAAACTTGTTAAAGATGATGCTGTAGTTAAAACCTTTATGAATCTTTATGATGATAGCGGTAAAGCAAGACGCACAGTAGCTCAGGGGCTTGATGGCGCATATGATATGTTAGATATTCAAGGCGGAAAAATTGTTGCAAAATCTAAAATGAAAAGTTTAAACTTGCAAGCTGAAGTTTTTGATAAAGATGGAAATGTGATTAAAAGTATTACAAAGCAAGGGTCTTCGGGTTTTATCAGGGAAAATATTACAGGAGATTTAGCATATGAAACAGGCGGTACGCTTTCTTTTGACATTGTCGATACTCCTGCTGTTGATTATGCAATTACAAATCCGAAAATTTTTAGAAGATACAAAAACGGTGAGCAAGTAGAAGAAATAAAAAAAGAATATAAAAACGCAAGACATATTTTAACAAGTAGTAAAAAATATCAAGGTGGCAGTGATGATTTGCTGGAAATAAAATTGCCAAAAGGAAAGTTATCCGATAAGGATAATAAATACATTAGCATTGTACTTAAAAAGGGTGGCAATGTAGAATATGAAGCTATAATTGGCGAAGAAGGCAAAAATTTATCAACAAACGCAAATAAAAAAACGATGAAAAAATTAGAACAGAGGGTAAAAAATACCCTTGGTTTTGCACAAGATGCCAAACTGGACTTTGATTATAAAACCTTATTAGATAATTTATCTAAAATATTTAATTTTTAATTGCCAAAAGGTGTATTTTGTATAATTATTTTTAATGATAAAATAGTTATGCAAAATTTATATTGGAGTGATCATGATTAAAAAAATATTAATGAGTATATTGTGTTTGTTAGCATTTTTCGGTTGCGCTTGGGCAGATGAAATGTCTGATGTTCAATCATTTTTTAATAGTTTTGTAAATGCGTCAAATACTTACTCAACAACTCTGCCTTCTTATTATGTAAACAATGCAAAAATAGTTAGAATTGTTTATAAGCCTGATGGCACAAAACAAAGCGTAGTAGTGCCTTTTGACAGATATCTTTCAGAGCTTAAAAAGGGCGCAGCATTAGCAAGGACAGTAGGTTATAAAAACCGCTATGTTAATCAAAAAATAACAAAAGTTGGAAATGATTATAAACTTAGCGCAACAAGAATCCCGCGTAATGATAAAACAGGGCTAAATGCTTATTTTATAATTACAAAAACCCCATCGGGATATAAAATAAAAGAAGAATATATGGGTACAACTGTACAAAGGTTTTTGAACGCAAAATAATTTTTTTTCATGTTTTATACGCTTGAATGGTTAGCAAGGTGTATGAAATATGATTAATAAAATCGGTTTTACGGGTAATTATGCCCATAAAAATCAAGATAGTAAAAAGAATATTGCAAAGGCAGTAGCTTTTAGCTCCATTTGTCTTGGTGCAGGAGTTTTGGCTCTAAAACTTGCAAAAGGCAAAAAACCTACTATAGTTCAAGACGTTTTTGAACCAAGGACAGGTATAGGAAATACAGGAGACGCGAAGCTTGCAAACGTACTTGAAGGTAGTAAAAATTCAGTTGATGAGCGAGTTGCTGTTGCCGTTGAAAAAGTTAAAGATACTTTTAAAGATAAAGTTAATTTAGTTCTTGATGAAGGTAAAAGAATATTTATTACAAAAGATAGACAGATGCAAGATATTACAGATAAAAATATAGATTTATCCGAAATTTGTAAAGACGGCTTTCTAATGGCTAAAAATAAAACCGGAGTTGTAGCAATAAAATACAAAGATGGCGACATTGTAAAATCTTTTATCAATGGAAAATTATTAAAAAGTTATAAAAATCATGACGTGGCTGAAGTTGATTTTGTAAGTAAAAAATTTCAAACAGGTGGCCATAAAGTAAAGGAAATTATAAAGTTTGCTTCTGATGGAGAAAAGGAAAAACAAGTATTTCTGGCATATGCAAATGACGGCAGCTTAAAAAGAAGACTTATATATGATTTTAGTAAAGACAGTTGCAATGCGATAGATCTTTCTAAAAATGGAAAACCATATGTTTTTAGCAATTATTGCTGTACAAATCAACCTTGGCTTGTAGAGCAAAAAATCTATGATGCTAATGGTGAAAATTTATTAAAACAAATAAAATACACAAAAGACGGTTATCAAGTACAAGACATTAAAAAGAAAAAAATAAATATTGGTCATTGCTCTTATTCTTTTGTAAGTGACTACTCCATAGATTCAAAAGTTGACATTGTCTTTTTTAAAGAACCTAATTTTATGGAAAAAGCAATTGACAAGTTTGCATATTGGTTAATAAATAAATAAATAAAAACCGCTTCAAATGAAGCGGTTTTTTAAATTAATCTTGTCTATTGTTTGTTGTTTGTGAATTTTGATATTGCATATCCTGAAGATATTGCTGGCCATTCATGACAACCTGATACAATTGTTTTAAATCATTCTCAAGCTTGTTTAAAACTTCCTGTGCGTATTGTTGTGCGCCTTCTTTAATTTTAATTGCTTCTTCTTGAGCGGCAAGTCTTGCACTTTCTGCCTCATTAAAAGCCTTCATTTTAATTGCTTCACATTCTTCAATAACTTGCTCTCTTATTTCTCTTGCACGTTCTTCAACAGCTTTATTTAAACTTGATTCGTTTAAAAATCTGTGCCTTTCATTTTCTGCATCAGCTATAATGCGCTCTGCTTTCATTTTTGCGTCTTGAATAATGTCTTCTTTTTTTCTTAAAATAACATGCGCATCTCTTATTTCATTTGAAATTGCATCGGGAAAGCTCGAAATTATTCTGGATAATTCCTGACTTTTTACCACAATCAGAGGAGGCAGAATATGAAAACCTGTTTCCCAGAGCTGATTTAGCCTGTCTATTAAATCATACATTTTTTCTTCTGAAGGAGACATTTTATTTTAATTACCTTTCTTTTGCTTTTGTAAATATTCTACCACACTTTTTGGTACAAATTTTGATACATCTGTACCAAAATCAGATAATTCTTTTACAATACTTGATGAAATGAAATTATATTTTGGTTTAGTGGTCAGAAAAACCGTATCTATATCAGGCGCAATGGCAGAATTTGTCTGACAAAGTTGTAATTCATATTCAAAATCACTTACTGCACGTAGTCCTCTTATCAAAAAATGCGCACCTTTTGATTGAGCATATTCTATTGTAAGTCCTTCAAAACTGTCTACTTCAACATTATCAAGGTCTTTTATGCTTTCTTTTATTAGCTTGACTCTGTCATCGACAGGCAAAAATGACTTTTTTGATGAATTTTTAAGCACTGCAATTATAACCCTATCAAACATTTTGGACGCTCTCTCTAATACATCCAAATGACCTTTTGTAACGGGGTCAAAGCTTCCTGGGTAAATTGCAGTTCTTTGATTTTGCGATTTACTTTCCACATGGATATTATATTTTAAAAATTTTCATGTTCAAATTCTTATTTGTGCTTAACAAGTTTTGTAAATTTTTTGTTACATTTTTTTACTAATATCAATTTTTAATTTTTACAAACTTTATAAAAGAGCTAGGAGTGTGTAATGATAAATAAAGTTTCAAGTGTTTCAGGTTTAAACAATGTCGCTAAAACTAATTTTTCTTTTAACGTAAAACAAAATGCCCCTTTAACTTGTTCGCAAAATATGCATTTTGCAAGTTTGCCGTTAGGGAATATCTACGGGGCAAAAATAAATTTTTCAGGGAAAAGAAGCACTTGCGTAAAAAGAACTCCTACTCAAGAACTTTATTTACAGGCTTCAAAAAGAGTAAAACCAAAAGTTGATAAGTGGACACTTGAGCATTTGTACTATGGCGTGAACCATCCAGAAAAAAAATGGATTGGAGGTGTTGAACCAAAAGAACTGTTAAATAGAAGCCTTGCAGATTCAATAAATTCAATTTTGACATTGCAATATGGTGAAAATATGCCAAATAAAATTCCATCAAATATTAAGACGCCAAATTATGGAAATAATTGGGGCAGGCATGCAAATTATATTGAAATTAATAATCGTGCACTGGGTGAAATGCATGGCGACAGAACAAACAGCTCTATTCTAGGTGCCATTAAATTGCTTCCGTTAATTCCTCCATCTCATGATAAATGGGCAAATTGTTTATTAATATCACAGCTTTATCCAAATATCTGGGGTGATGGCTGGAATAATAACGGCGAAAATTCTATCTATGGCATAAAACTTGAGTTTGAACGTGCTTCTGATAATATTGGTTGGGTAAAAATTGGTAACAAAGTATTTACTCCCGAGGAACAAATTAAAGCATTTAATGACCTTGCACATCTTCGTGGTTTCAAAACGTCTTTTAGAATGCTAATATCTGAGGACCAGATTAAACTTGGTGATTCAGGACAGTTTAGATGGAATAACCCTGATCATGTTGAAGCCTTTATAATTGCTTGTTGTAAGGGAATTGAACTGGGTTTTGACGGTATTTTCTTTGATTCCCTAAAACATGTCGGTGGTTATGACTGGGGACATTATGCAGGTGTTGGTGCAGTTCCAAGCTATGATCAAATGGCGTATATTTTAGCTGAAATAAGGAAACGTACAGGCAGAAGCGACATAAGTTTTTCAGGTGAAAAAGCCGAAGGTGATTCTATGCGCTATAAAAATATGGGCGTAACTGCAGGTGCAAGTCAAATGAGTGCAAACAGTGTAGATGAAGTTAAGAATTCTGCTCATTCTCAGGCATGGTGTCAAGATTTTGCCTGGGGGCCTGTAGTATCAGATGATAATGATGAAGGTATGATTTGTTATAGCGACAGATTAAACAAAATCAATTCATCGCTTTTTGGATATGATAACACAAAAGAAAAACTTCCTTCTTTTATGCAAATGCATGATTTATTCCCGCTGAATTATTCTACAAATACCCATGATTTAATGATGGAAAATAGAAATTTTTCAACCGATGGTACCCCAAAAAGTCACTACGACAACCTTTTTGCATCCGGTGCAGTTGAGAAAAAATACAGAAATCAAGTTGGTGAAAAATTTGCATGGGCATACAATCATAATCCTGATTAAACCATGACTTTTTAAAAAAAATCATTAATTTGTATGAAAAATTACAATTATTTCAATGTTTAATTGAAGTAACAAGGTTTAGTGTTCGTTATCCCTTTTAGGGAGGTAATTTTTCAGACAATGTTTAATCCTAAAATTCAATCTTATATTAATTCAAGCGGAGAAGCGCAAGCAAAACAGCGTGCGCAGCAGCTTAATTCGTATATTGACGCACTTTACCCAAAACCGATTGAAAATTCTGAAAATACCACAGTAAAACCCTTTAACGAAGTTTTAAAAGTAACAAAAGATGAAACTTCCCCTGTGTTTTCAGTGGATGAACCTCCGCAAATTCCTTTCGGTTCATTGTCAAGAAAATTAAAATATACAAAAGATGAGATTTTAGATTTAATTGACAGAACTGCTCAAAAGTATGGAATTGATGAAAAACTTGTGCGCGCCCTTGTAAAACAAGAGTCAGGCTTTAACCCAAACGCAAAGTCGCACGCCGGAGCGTTAGGCTTAATGCAGCTTATGCCATCAACAGCAGAAGGCTTAGGTGTTAAAAATCCTCTTGACCCTGTGCAAAATGTTGAAGGCGGGGTTAAATATTTAAAATCTATGTTGGATAGGTTTAACGGTAATACAATTTTAGCCCTTGCAGCGTATAACGCAGGTCCTAATGCCGTTAAAAAATATAATGGTGTTCCACCTTATAAAGAAACACAAAACTATGTACGCTCAATTTTAAGCCAATACTTGTAAAAAGGATAAAATTATGGAAAACGGAATTGCACCAAAAATTAATTTATTTGAAAGAATGGAGTTTTCAAAGCTCGACGCCCCTGGGAGTATAAAATCCGCACGCTTAGATGACATTGAAAAACCTGAAACGACTGATTTTAATGGTGTTTTAACAGGACTTGTAGAGCAGTTAAACCAAACTGTTAATGCTCCGGAGCAGTTAACTCAAGATGCAATGCTTGGTAAAGCTGATGTTCATGATGTAATGGCTGCTATTGCAAAATCAGAAATTAACGTAAACATTGCAACAACTGTTGTTGGTAAAGTCGTCCAAACGTATGAAAAAATCATGCAAATTCAGATATAGCGTTAACTATTAATAAAATTAATAGTATAATTAATTGTGTAGTACTATCACCTGTTGTATAAAGATATGGACTTTAAAAAAATACTTGAAAATAAGCCTCTTTTTTACGGAATTATCGCTGGAGTCGTGATAGTTGTCCTTTTGTTTACCATAACTTTAACGGCAGTTATTTCCTCATCAGCTAAAAAAAGCGGCGGCGCACAGGTCGTGCAAGAAAAGGTTATTAAAGAACCGCTTGATTTATTTACAACGGATAAAATCGGTCAAGCGCTGGAAGTTCAAGCACTTCTGGCTAGAGAAGGCATACGCGCTCAAAGAAAAGTTGATGGTACAAAATCAACTGTTTACCTTGCTGAATATACAATGTCTGAGCGTGATAGGGCGCTTTTAGCCATTGTAAAATCAGGCTTAATTGATGAACATACAGGGCTTGAAATTTTTGACAAAGGTGATTTTACTTCTACTAAAGATGATAAAAAAATCCGCCTTGTGCGGGCAATTAACGGCGAATTATCCCGTTTAATAAGGAAAATCCCGCCTATTGAAAACGCTCAAGTTTTCATTTCTATTCCTGAGCAAACTTTTTTTGCCTCTCAGCAAAAACCAATTACTGCAACTGTTCAAGTTACAATACCATCAGGCGAAAGACTTGATAATATGAAAGTAAAAGCAATTACAAACTTGCTTTTAGGTGCAGTACAGGGACTTGAACCTAATAATATTTCAATAACCGATACCAATGGTACGGTTTACAATAGTATTATAGGTGCATCAGATGACGCATTGTCTAAAATTGAAGAAAATGACAAATATATGCAGTCTAAAGTTTCTTCTCAGTTAGACAGGTTGGTTGGTAAAGGTAATTATGTTGTCACTGTTTCAACGTTTTTAACTCAAGCACCTGTTGAAAAAACAAGCATTATTTATGACCCTAATCAAAAAACTTCCGTAAGTGAACAAAACTTTACGGAAAAATTAGGCGATAACACAAATGATATTAACTCTGCAACAAACGCTGTAAGTACATATTTGCCTTTTGGTGTACCTAATAGCGGTTCAAATTCTTCGCAAGACAGGAAATATGTTCGTCAGGCACAGGAAACTCAATACGGCGTTACAAAAACGCAAGTTAATGAGTATATGAAAGCAGGTGTAATTGAAGAAATTTCAATTGCGGTGTCGCTTGAAGAATCCTCAATTCCTATGAGCATGACAATAACGGAGCTAAAAGAACTTATAGCACATGCTGCAAGTCCAAAGGTTGATCCTGAAAACGTTTCGATTGCTTTTGTAGAGTCAAACAGCCCGATTTTAGCGCCTGATGAAGGGCCTAATTTGCCAAAACCTGAGGAGTCAGGGAACCCTTGGTGGGTCGTAGGGGCAATTTTGCTTACAGGGCTTGGTTTTGGTCTAAGGCATATTATGCAAAAAGTTAAAAAAGAAGCAGAAAAACAAGAAGAAGAACTTGCACTTTTAAGAAAAAAAGCACAAGAACAAGAAAAACAATTAAACGATGTTAATATGAAAGCAGCAGAATTAATTCAAAAGCAAGCTCAAATGGCACAAAATCTTATAGAACAACAAAATTTACATGCAGCAGCTATTGCTGCAGCGACTCAGGCACAAGGCGCTCAAGCTGCAGCACAACCTGTGCAAAATCAAAGTGATGATAACATTAAAGATGTGCTGGATGAGTTAAGCATGGACTTTAATGACCTTGATGAAAATGAGGCTGCTGAAAAGTTAAAAAACTGGATAGAAAATTAAAAATCCTGATATACTAAAAAAGAGGAGAGATGGCGGAACGTAAAATAGAAGGATTTGATCATAAGGCTTTTGCAAAGAACCTTGCTGTTCAAGCAGGGCAAGTTGTTCCTGCCGATATTCCTCAGGAAGATAAAAAATTTGTAGTAGATATTGTCTATAAGTTTTCTTTTTTATCAGGCGACGCTTTAATAAAAGATGAAACAATTGCGCTTGATAGTGCACAGGCGTCTTTAATTACTCAGTTTATTGGTGAGTGGTCTTTCCATAAGTCAATTGACTTAATACGCTCAAAAATTGACCCGTCTTTAAGAGAGGGGATTTTGCAGCGTGTTGCTTTTACTGTATTTGAGATTGCAAAACAGGCAACACTAAAAAGAATGCCCCAAGAGCAGATTATTCCGCTTGTTGAGCACCATGTTAATGTTTGTTTTAAGCAAGCGCTTGAAGATTTGAAGAAAAAAGGGATTCTTGATGATAAGGCTGAGCAAAATGCGCTAAGTCAGTCTAACATTGACGCTATGGCGCAAAGTGAGGCTCAAAAAGAAAATGAAATAGGCTCAGATATGAGCGATACAAAAATATTAAAACTAGCCTCTCTTGCTCTTTTGATAAAGAATTTTCCGCAGGAAAAAGTTAAAAATATTTTGTCAAAATTCAATAAGCCTGAGCGTGAAGTCCTGCTTCAGTATTTGTCTATGAAAGATTTAGAAACAAAGATTGATACAAAAATTACACAAAGGTGCTTGAGTGAAATAAAACAAGCACTTCCGGAGCCTCAGAATATGTCAATGGAAAGAATTCAGAAAAAAATATTTAAAATTGTAAAAAATTCGGATAAAGAAGAAATTTCTAATATCATAAAAGAGGAACGCCCTCAAATACGTGAATTTGTATTATCAGGCGCGACAAATGAGTGTAATATTCCAACCAGAGTAGCAAATGTAATTTGCAAATATTTAGAAGATAAAATTCTATGATTATAAAAAGAAGACAAAAAACACAGGAAAATATTAAAATGCCCACTGTGGAGCAAATTATACCTGCTCAGACGGATGAGGCTGTTGTTGATGTACCTCAAGAACACATTAAAGAAGAAGTTGCGCCTAAACAAAAAACAGAACTCGACACCTTAAAAGAGTTTGAAAAAATTGATATTTCCGATATTGAATTTAAAGAAAGAATAGAAAGACGCAGGGGGGATAGAAGAAAAGGTTATCGAAGGATAGACGAACGTGCCCTTGTTTCTCGTGCGCAAGAGGAAGCGCGTTCTATTCGTGAGCTTGCGGCAAAAGAAGGCTACAAAAGCGGTTTAGAAAACGCACAAAAAGAAATTGAGAAATTAAAAACTGCACTAGAGGATTTTTTGTCTTCAAGATATCAAATTTATGATGAATTTATGCCTCACATCCTTGAGATTTCAGTTGAAGTGGCTAAAAAAATCATTAAAAAAGAAGTGGAATTGTCAGATGATGTGTTGAAAAATATTATTAATGAAATCTTAGGCGAATTAACAAATAGCGATGAAAAAATAACAATCAAGGTTGCACCTGATGATGTTGACTTTGCTAGAGCCTCTTTACCTGAGATAATTGAAACAAACAGAATAGATGCAAAAGTTGTAATTGCAGCGGATGAAACAGTTGAAAAAGGCAGCTGTATTGTATCCTCAAGCAATGGTGTTGTGGACGCTAATTTTTCAACGCAATTGCAAATAATCCAAAATGCCTTTGGCATATACAAAGGAGGTCAGTAAACTTTTAAAGGATGGCACAACCAAACGCACAATCAAATCCTATAAGTGAAATTTTTCTTGCAATATTTGTAATCGTCTTGATTTTGATATTGCTTATTGAAATGCCAAACTGGGTTATCAACTTTTCAATCAGCTTGAACATTACCCTTGGCATTGTCCTTCTAATGATTTCATTGTATGTGCAAAAGCCGCTTGAACTTGCCTCTTTCCCATCAATTATTTTGATTGGTACAATGTTTAGGCTTGTTTTATCTATTGCCTCAACTCGTCTTATCCTTGCAAAAGGGGATGCAGGGGAGGTAATACACGCATTTGGTACATTTGTCACCGGTGGCAATATGGTTGTCGGCGGCGTTATATTTTTGATTATCACCGTTGTGCAATTTATGGTAATTACAAAAGGTGCTGAACGTATAGCCGAGGTTGCAGCACGTTTTGCCTTAGACGCTATGCCAGGTAAGCAAATGACAATTGACGCCGATTTTAACGCAGGGTTAATTTCTCCTGAAGAAGCAGTTAAGCGTCGTGAAGACTTGCAAAGAGAATCATCCTTGTTCGGTTCAATGGATGGTGCTATGAAGTTTGTAAAAGGTGATACAATTGCAGGTATCATTATTACTGTTATCAACATTGTCGGCGGTTTGATTATTGGTATTTTGATGAATGGAATGCCGGCAGCAGATGCTGTTTCAAAATATACAATTTTAACAATTGGTGATGGTCTTGCAGCTCAAGTACCATCTTTGCTTATGGCGATTTCTGCAGGTATTGTTATGACTCGTTCAACTGCTTCAGGCTCATCTTTGGGTTTTGATTTGTCAAGTCAAATTTTATCAAAACCACAGAGCTTGTTTTTTGCATGCGGATTTTTAATGTTAATTGCAATTACAAGCCCTATTACAGGCTTGCCCTGGTTACCTTTTGTCTTATTTACAATAATTCTTGCGCTTGCAGGTTTTTCTGTTCTTGTTAATGCGGATGTACAGGCGCAGTTGGGGCAATTAGATGCAGTTAAACAAAACATGCAAGACCTTGTTAACCCTAATAAAATGTATGAAAGATTGGGTGTTGACGTTTTGAGCTTGCAGGTTGGCTCGGGCTTGTTGATTATTGCCGATCCTGATCAGGATGGTCAACTTTTGGCAAAAATTGCCGCCCTAAGGCAAAGGGTGACTGATGAATTGGGCTATATTATACCAAACATAAGGATTATGGACTCATCGGCCATTGCGGATAATGAGTATTTAATTTCAATTCGTTCAAATACTGTTGCTACAGGCATGGTTTACCCCGGTAAATATATGGTAATTGCTGACCAGTGGGAAGCTTTGGGTAAAAAATTGCCTGAAAACGCTATTGTAAGTGTTGACCCAACGTATCAATCTCAAGCTTATTGGCTTGATCCGCAGTTTATTGATAAGAAAGACAACATTACAGCGGTTGACTCTGTAGATGTAATTGTTACACACTTGCAAGACTGTGTTCGTAAATACGTAGATGAAGTTATGACAAAAACAGATGTCCTAAAACTTATGGAACTTGTAAAATCTCAAGACCCAACTCTTGTTAACGACCTTGTACCGACAATTATTTCAACAAGTGATTTGAGAAAGATTTTTGTTAACTTGATACGTGAGAAAGTTTCTATCAAGGATATTATATTCATATTTGAGCGTTTGTGTGATTACGCAAGGTTTTCAAAAGAGCCTGATATACTATCTGAAAGACTGCGTGCAGCTTTAGGGCGTCAAATTTGCCTTGCACACTGTAACAAAGAAAAAGTCTTGTATGCGCTAACCTTATCTAGTGAGTGGGAAAAAACACTTGATGACAGTTGCCAAAGAACAGAGCTTGGAACAATGTTTTTACTTAACCCTATGCAGGTTCAAGAGCTTATTGAAACAACTGCAAACACGCTTATGCGTGCCCATCAGGCGGTTGGAGTTCAGCCTGTAATACTTTGCTCGCCAAGAATACGTTTGCCGCTTTATCAAATGCTAGAGCGTCATATACCAACAATTGTTGTTATTTCTTATTCTGAACTTATAACTGATATCAGGGTTGAAGCTATTGATACAATTGGCGAAAGCTCATACGTCTAAGATATTTTTTAAAAAACTTTTTCTGTGATACTTTGTAATTCCAAATTTTTTAATAGCGTCGATATGCTCTTTTGTTAGGTATCCTTTGTTTTTTGCCCAGTTGTATTGGGGGTATTCTTGAGCAATTTTTTTCATAAAATTATCACGTTCAACTTTTGCTAAAATGCTGGAAGCTGCTATTGAGGCTGATTTTGAATCCCCTTTTATAATTGTTTTTTGTGCAATTTTTAAATCTTTAATTTTTTTATTGCCATCAATTAACAAAAGTGGTGCTTGAGGCGAAATTTTATTTAGAACATCCTCCAGCGCAAGTTTCATAGCTAAAAGCGATGAGTTTAAAATGTTTATTTCCTCTATTGTTTCAACATCAACGGATTTTATTGAAAATACGCTATTGGCAACTATTATTGGGTATAATTCTTCTCGTGTTTTTTCGCTTATTTTTTTTGAGTCGTTTAATTTTGAAAGTTCATTTTGAATTTCAGAATTTAAAAAACAAACACATGCTGCCCAAACACCGCCTGCCGCAGGGCCTCTGCCAGCTTCATCAGTTCCTAAAATATGACTAAAGGTTTCTAATTCTATGCCTAAAGGTGTTTTTATTTTTTGTTTAAATTCTTCATCAAATTCAAACAGGGGGTTTTTCAAGAGTGATTTTTCCAATTTTACCCTCTCTAAAGTTTGTTAAAATAAACTGCGCTGTTCTTGTGGTATCGGGCTGAGCGCCTTTTATGAGCCAGTTTCTGGCAAGTGCAATATTTTCTAGTGTGATTTCATCCTCAACTTTGTAGTATTGTCTTAAAAGCTCCTCGTATCCTGCCTCTTGAATTAATTTTAAAAGCTCACGTGCTACAAATTCATTATCATAAGCATTTTCACTAATTGAATTAACACATGCAAGCTTAATTGCTTGTTTTTGGTCGTCTTGAGTGGTGGGAATTATCCCCGGGGTGTCTAAAAGCTCAACTTTTCTGTTAATTCTAACCCACTGTTGCTGGCGTGTAACTCCTGCTTTTGCCCCTGTTTTTGCTTTGCCTTTTCGAATTAAGCGATTTATTGTGCTTGATTTTCCTACATTTGGCATGCCAATAACCATTGTGCGAGCAGCTCGCGGCAAAAGCCCTTTTTTAACAAGTTCAAGCATAATAGGGTTTGCTATTTCTACAATTTTATCAATAATTGTGTTTATGTCTTTTTGATTGTTCAAATCGGTAATTATAACAGGGGCGCAGCTTTCTTCTTCAATTTTTTGCGCCCACAATTTATTGAGTTTAGGGTCAGACAAATCAGCCTTATTCAAAAGAATAAGGCGTGATTTATTTCCTATTAAATTTCTTACATTTTTGTATGCACTTGAATAAGGTATTCTGGCATCAAGAACTTCTACTACAACATCAACGAGGCTTAATTTTTCTTTTAAGTCACGCTGAGCCTTGGCAATGTGTCCCGGAAACCAGTGTATATGAGCCATAAAACCTCTTTGTCTTGTACAAAAAGATTAACGTTTGTCCATTTTTTCGCGGATACGAGTTGCTTTGCCTGAGCGTTCTCTTAGGTAGTAAAGTTTTGAACGTCTTACATGACCTTTTCTAAGTACTTGAATTTTTTCAATTCTGGGTGAGTAAATAGCAAAAACTCTTTCTACGCCAACACCTTGGAAAATTTTTCTTACAGTGATGGTTTTGTTTATGCCTGCACCATGTTTTTTAATAACTGTACCTTCAAAAGCCTGAATTCTTTCTTTGTTGCCTTCAATGATACGTACAAAAACTTTAACAGTATCGCCAGGGTTGGTTTCAGGCATTTCTTTTTGAGTATATTCTTTTTCTAATTCTTGAATAATCGGATTCATTTTGCACCTTTTCTGACTTATATTCTATGTAACAATGATGATAACTAAAACAAACTTAATATTCAAGCGTTTTTTAAGAGCAAGCCTTTTTTTGTAAATATTTGTAAAATATTCTTTTCTAACCCCCTTTTTGTCGGATAATTCAGCTTAGATGAAAGTAAAAATTTTCTATGTGTTTTTGGTTTTAGTATTATGTTTTGCTTTTTTGTCAAGTTTGCAGAAAAGTTCCATGCCATCTTATAAAATTTTAAAGGTAAATGACTTTGGACAAATTTGTGTTGATGTAAATAATGATTTTGCCTGTCAGGAGGATGAATTTTACAGGCTAAAGGATGTTACAAGTTATTTTCCTGATGAAACAAAGTTTAATAAAGAATCAAATGATTTTTTAAAAAATACCCTGCAAGGCAAGCAAATAAAACTAAAAGAACCGCTTTCTCTTTTTTACAAGTACGCAAGAGTTGAAATAAATAATCAAGACGCTGCAATTTTGCTTTTAAAAAACGGTTACGCGCAGCCACACAACAAAAATGTGCCAACCAGCTATTTTTTAGAGTTTAATAAAGAAAAATTTTTGGAACTCTTGCCAATTCACAAGGCGGAAATTTCTCCCAAAAAGCAAGAATACAGGGAAATCATTGAAAAAAGGACGCCTAATTTTATAAATGGTGCAATTGAGCTTTATTTAATTGACCCCAATTTGTACCCACTGCCCTCAAAAAGAGCAAGAACAAATTTAGCTCAGGCGATAATTTATAATATAAATAACTCTAAAACCTCAATTGAGGCTGCTTTATATGGTTTAGAAAATCAAGATGAAATCTTAAACGCGCTTATAAAAGCTAAAAACAGGGGTGTAAATGTAAGAATAGTAACAGATTCAAATCCCTGTGGCGATGATACTTATTTTGATACTTACAAATTAAGAAAAGAACTTGATGCAAAAAGTGACAACAGCCCTTTTATAATGCACAATAAATTTTTTATTTTTGATTCTCAAAAGGTTTTGACAACAAGCGCAAACATTTCTTCAACTGGTGTCGGCGGGTATAACTCCAATACTGCTGTTTTAATAAATTCAAAAACGGTTGCGCTGACTTATTTAAAAGAATTTGAGCAAATGTATAGCGGTGTTTTTCACAAGTTTAAAAGCAAAAACGAGCTTTTGGATTTTAAACTTGATAAAAATACGACATTAAATGTCTACTTTGCGCCTGTTTCAGATATTTTAACCCCTGTTGTAAATGAAATAAATGACGCTAAAAAAGAAATCCTTGTTAGTGCTTTTTATTTGACACACAGGGAAATTATCGCTGCCCTAATTGCTGCAAAAGCTCGCGGGGTAGAGGTTTTAGTTACAATGGACGCGCTTGGTGCAAACAAATTTAAGGAAAGAATAAAATGGCTTAAAGATGCAAATATCAAGGTAAAAACAGAGAATTGGGGCGGCAAAAATCATCAGAAAAATATTCTTGCCGATGGTTGCACTTTTGTTAGCGGCAGTGCGAATTTTTCTAAAAATGCAGTTATAAAGAATGATGAAAATCTTATTGTTTTAAAAAATTGCAATATAGGTGAGGCGTATAGAAAATATTATTTTAAGCTTTACAATTCAATCGATGAAAAATACCTTTTTAAATACCCCAGAGCAGAAGGTATAGAGTCCGGAAACTCTTGCTATGACGGCATTGATAATGATTTTGACGGTAAAATTGATAGAGAGGATGAAGGTTGTAAAAAATGATACAATTTTCTTTATAATTTGCACTTAGAGCCATTTTTGGTTAAAATATTATCAATACAGAATTGGTGAGAGTTAAAGGTTATGGAATTTTTTAGAAGACACAGAAAAATTATAATTTTAATACTAACCATTATGTTTGCCACTTGGATGATTGGTGCAACTGTACTGTTGCCAATCTTATTTAGTTAAAATTATGTACTATTTTTTAAAAAAAGTTTTATTATTGGTTTGTTTGTTTGCATTGTCATTAGGGACAATGCCATGCGTCTGTGCTCAAGCTGCAAACGCAAATACTGCAAAGCAAGTTGAGCAAAAACGCGCAGTTGCAAAACAGCAAATTCATAAATTAAAACTTTTGGAAAAAATTGAAACAAATAAACTTTATAAAAATCAGAGAAACCTCGAGAGAACAGAACAAACTTTAAGTGAAAGTAAAGCACAGTATCAAAGTGCGCAGGATGAGCTTATAACACTTGAAGCAAGGTTGCAAAAATTAAACAATGATTTTCAAGCTCTGCAAAACGCTACAAATAAAAGAATTGTACAGATTTTTAAAACAAAAAGAAAAAGCTATGTTGAGTTTTTGCTATCTTCAAGTAATGTAAACAATTTTCTGGACAGGCTTTACTTTGAAAATATTGTCATGAAGCAAGACAGGGACAATATTAGAAAAATGCAACGTCAAACAAGGAAAATAATTGAAGTTAAACGTCAAATTGAAATGCAAAAAAGATACCTTGCAAGTTCAATAAAATCAATAGACAGGGAACAAAAAAATATTCAAGACGCTATAAGTCAAAACGAAAAAATGATTTATAAGCTAAAAACCGATAGGGCTACCTGGGAAAAGGCTGAAAGAGATTTGGCTCGTCAAAGTAGAGCTATTGCCGAAATGATTAACAAGCAGACGGTTAAATCTGAAAAAAGTCAACAAAAAATCAGCGTATCAGGCGGTTTTATAAGACCTGTTGGCGGTCCTGTAACTTCACCTTTCGGTTGGAGGGTTCACCCAATATTTAAAAGAAAAATTTTCCACTCTGGTGTGGATCTTGGTATGCCAATGAACGCGTCTGTTAAAGCTGCCAACTCGGGCAAAGTCATATTTGTTGGCTGGTATGGAGGATATGGTAAGGTTGTTATTATTGACCATGGCAGAATTAACGGTGTTCCTACAACTACACTATATGCTCACCTGAATAGTTACAGGGTTTCGGTAGGTTCAACTGTTGTTAAGGGGCAAGTTATAGCAAACGTTGGTACAACAGGTTATTCTACGGGGCCGCACTTGCATTTTGAAGTCCGTCAAAATGGTAATCCAACAAATCCTTTTAATTTTATTCCAAGATAATAGGTATTTTACATGGTGTAAAAAAAATATTTTTGCGATAAAATACTTGTGGTCAGTCTTATAGAGGAAACGCACAAAAACGTGAGGAAGGCTAAAAGACTTTTAATATCTGTTTTTTCACTGGTTGCATTTAATTTAAATTTTAATGCAGGGCATGCCCTTGAAGTTGTAAATGCACCAACAATTGACCCAAATAAAGTCGAAAATCAAGTTAGCGAGAAAACATACGAAACAAGCTTTGGCACAATTAAGGCTGAAGATATTTATGACGGGCCGGGACTTGAAATACCTAATTTAATTGATGTTATAAAAGAAAAAACAAATATTGGTACTCAAAAAGCAATAACGCCTGAGGAAGCTGCTCAACAAAGCAGTGCTGATGTCACTCAAAAGCAGAGTTTAACTTTAGATGCTGATGAGATGGAGTATTTTGAGGATAGAAATGAAATTGAGGCAAGAGGACATGTTTTTATAAAAACTTATCCCGATGGCACTACCCTAAATGCTGATAAAGCAATATTTAACCGTGATACAAATATTATAAAATTGTTTGATAACGTGGTCTTAAACAAAGATAAATCCACCCTAAAAGGCGATTTTATGAGCATAAATTTAAATGAAGAAAATGTGCTTATGAATGAACCTACAGGAAATATGGGCATGATGACCCTAAGGGCGCAAGAAGGCTATGCCTACGCTAATGAAATACAAATGTTAAACGGGGATGCTAAACTTGCAAAAGAGGTTGATTTGACGCTACAGTCAAAAGGGTTCGGTTATTTAGACCAGACTATTGTTCAAGAAGAATTTGCTACCCCTGAGTTAAGAAAAAAAAGAAGTGAACCGCTTAAAATAAAAACAAAAGAAATTATTATCGAAAGCAAAAGAGATCATGATACAATAACTTTTAAGCATGCCGATATTTATTATAAGAAGTTTAAAATCGCAACTGCAGAGAGTGCAGAAATTTTAACAGATAAAAGTCAGGGATATGTTGAAACAAACTTGCCTGAAGTCGGTATGATAAGGGACTTTGGTACATACTTTGGCTGGGGCTATGCAACTGAAGTACCTTTTGGCGGTACATTAAAGGTAATGCCGGCTATTGTTTATGATTCAGGTCTTGGAATTGGTGGTATTGCAAGGTATCGTTCAAAAAGGAATTTTTTAGAGGCGGCTTATGCTACATCAAGCGAAAACTTTATTGTTCGAGGTAAATACGAATTTAATAAAAATCTTTATTTAGATTATGGTCGTCATGCGTACTTTGATGAATGGTTTTACGGCAGAAGACAGCCGGGGTATATTGCGCAGTTGGTGTATGACAGGTTATACCAAGTAAAAGATTTGAAAGCTACCTTTAAACACAGATTTTCAGCTGGTTATGTTACTGACTATGGCGTAAAGGAAAGTGACAGCAGGTTTGGTACATCTCGTTTCAGATATCAAGCAGAGTTGTCTAAAATGATTTTTGAAAAGAAAAATGATGAGCAAGATATGTATATAAGAGGGCACTTGTATGCTCAAGGCGGCGCAACTTTATACGGTACAGGTGATGTAACAGGCATTGTCAGGTTTGGCCCGTCATTACATACTCGTGTTAAAAACTGGGGTTCTCGTATAAGTTATGGTATGGCAGGTGTGCATGGTCAAAGCCCTTTAATGTTTGATACCTATATTTACGGTAAACAATTTCTTACAATTGATGAAAATATAAGATTAGGTAAATATTTAGCACTAGGTTATCAAGGAACAATCTCGCTTTTAAGAGATAACCCTGATAAAGACTTATTGACTGAAAATAAATTTTATGTTGTAGCAGGCCCTGAGGATATAAAAGTAGCATTTTCATATGATACTTATCGCGAAAGAGCCTTGTTTGATGTGCTTTTTTACGTTGGAAAAGACAACTCAAAAATTGAATATGATAAGTTGACTATTAAAAACCCTGATAAAGTTGGCAAAGAAACAAGTCCATTTGAAAATCTTAAATATTATAGGGTAAAAGTACCTGAAAATATTTAGTCTTTTAAATATTCGCTGAATTTTTTGTTCACGTCAAAGTAATAACCGCAGTTATCAAGTGTCGTGCCACCCATTTGTATAAAAGAGGGGTTTACTGAGGGGTAATCTCTGCAATAAAGTGAGCGAAAGAAATACTTTCCGCATTTTCCATCTTCCCTTAATGCCCTGCATTTAAAAAGCAGCGCGCCATACTGCAAGTTATTTTCATCAACATCAGTTATTTTTCCGTTTATGACAAAGTTGTTTAGTTTTTTATTTTTTTTACAAAGTTTTAAAAAGTCCTCAGGTGTTTTTATATAGCCGTTTTCATCTGAAAACAAAATGGTTGAGCAGCACTGTCCACATTTTTTGCACTTGCCTTTAACTACGTATTTTGATGAGAATATTTTGTTTTTAATATGTTGAATTAAATCTTCTATAAAATTTTTAATTGGCATAAACTCTAAAAATCCCTGTTGCAATGGGTTTACTTAAATTTTTCAATTTGAATGCTTGCAGCACAAAAATACCTTCTTCTCTTATTATAAAATAATCAGTGTAATAGTTTTCCCCATTTAGCTTAACTGTTTTGTTTCTGTAGTTTGTGTATCCCCAAAATTCGCTTTTTGTATCCTTTTTAGTGAGTGAAATTCTTACCATATCATCTTCAACGCCCTTTGGGGCAATAAAAGCAAAATAAATCGGTTGTTCAATTTTAAAATTATACTCTATTTGATTTTTATTAAGCCCATTTTTTGGATTTTGTGTACTGAAAACTATAAAAGGGTCGCTTGAGCAGCCGCTAAGCAGGAAAATTTGTAAGATTGCAACTAAAATTACAATTACTTTTTTCATTTAACAAGTTCTTTGTACAGCGCGTCTACTTTCTCCTGAGCTTTGGCTTTAGAATCCTCGTCAGGCGCGTATTCTGTATATTTTTCGTAGTTATAAATAGCATCTTTTGGTTGGTGCATTATCTCATAACATGAGCCTAAACCCCAGTAAGCATAAGCAAAATCAGCTTTTAACTCTATAGCTTTTGAAAAGTTTGCAATTGCTTCACTGTAATCTTCGTTTTCGTAATTAATTAACCCAATGTTAAAGTAAGCATTTTCGTTTACAGGGTTAATATCCAGAGTCTTTGTGTAATACTCCATTGCTTTTGTATTTTCATTGGAATACTTATAGCAATTACCTATTTTTATTGCAATTGAGTCATCTTCGCTATCTAGCTCAAGTGCTTTTTTGTATTGTTCTATTGCTTTATCAAAATTCTTTTGTTTTAAATAATTATCGCCTGATAAAACATAAGCCTCGCTTGATTTATCGTTAAGCTCAATAGCTTTTGAAAATGCGCCCTGAGCTTGTTCTAAATCATTTAAATGCTCAAGTGTTTCGCCATAGCTCATAAACAACTCGGCGTTTTCAGGCTCAATTTGTATTGCTTTTTCGTAATTTTCTACGGCAAGGTCTTTTATGCCCATATCTTCATATGTTTTTGCAAGACCCTTATAGGCATTAGTGTTATCAGGATTGATTGCAAGGGCTTTAGCATATGTTTCTTTTGCGTTTTTATAGTCTTTTTTGGTGTTATAGTAATTTGCCCAAGCTATATAATTTGATGCAAGTGCTTTTTGAATATTTGGATATTCAAGCTTGTATTTTGAAAGGTTTTCAACAGGTTCCTTTGACAGTGCCAAATATATTGTTTCAGCTCTTTTAAATTCTTTTAAACCCTGTAGCGCAAGAGCTTTGTTGAATAGGGCTTGTAAGTTGCCTTTATTTTGCGCAAGTATTTGGTTGTATACAACTATTGCCTTTTCGTACTCTTTGTTTTCAAAATAGCTTTTGCCAAGCTCGTTTTTCATATCAGTATTTGTTACATCAAGCTTTACACCCTTTTGCAATACTGCAATTGCCTCTTTTGGTTTTTGAGTTCCTTTATATAAAATACCAAGGTTCAAGTAAGCATTTGTATCTTTCGGGTATTTTTTAAGGTAGTCGTTGTATGCGACAATTGCCTCATCATATTTGCCCATTCTTGTTAAAAGTGCTGCATAGTCAAATTTTAGGACAGTAAGGTTGGGCTCAAGTTCAAATGCTTTATTAAAATTGGCATAAGCGTTTTCGTTTTCATTCAAATAAGACTGCACCACTGCAAGGTTACCGTAGGATGTGTAGTCTGTTGAGTTTATTTTAACAGCTTTTTCAAAGGCATCTTTTGCTTCGCTATATTTTTTGTCCCTTAAAAGTGCAAGTCCATAGCTGCCCCATTCCTTAAAGTCTGATGGATTTTCTTTTATTACGCTTTCAAAAGATTCAATTGAGCTTTTATAATCTTTGCTGTCTAAATAGCAAGTTGCCAAGTTTGTTGCAGCTTGCGAGTTGTCAGGGTATTGGGATAAAAATATTTTATAGTCTTTTATTGCGTTTGGATAATCTTTTAAAATATATTCAACGTTTGCAATGTTTAAATAATTATATTTGTAATCAGGCATAAGCGAAAGTGCTTCTTTGTAAGAATAAAGAGCATTTTCGTAGTCATTTTTTTGCTCTAGCAAATTGCCTATACTAATATATAAAAAGCCATCGTCAGGTTTTAGCCTTAGTGTTTTTTGGTAAACGCTAAGCGCTTTGTCGTAGTCACCTGTTTGGGAGTATAGCCCTGCAAGTTTTGTATTTAGTGTTATATCATCAGGTGATGTTGCAAGAGCTTTTTCCATAAGGTCAATAGCGTCTTTTAACCTGTTTTGCGATTCAAACTTTTGCGCGCTTTTGTATAATTTCATCGACTCTTTGGTCATTGCGCCAAAACATAAATTGCTGCTTAGCGTAAGAGCTAAAATGAGCGATATTGCCGTAGTTTTTGTTAATTTCTTATCCATAGGATTATTATCTTATGATTTTATGTAAAAATCAACTGCCGATTATAATATCATCGCAAGTATCATAAGAATTAATGTACCTATTTGCAAGCCTGTCGATGTGAATTTTTGCGCCTTGTTCATATCGTAATATTTTGCAGTTCTTTTCGCACTTGCTGCAGCTTGCAGTCTTTGCATACGCAATAAATCATCATCGGTTGAAAAATCTCTTTGGAAAATTTTTCTCTCAAGCCTGTTTAGCCTTAAACCGATTGGGTCTTGAGAAAATGTTTTGCCAAAAAGCGAGTTTTCAAGACCTGAAATTTGTATGCCCATATCAGAATTATATGAGTCATATTCATTGTAGCCATCATATGCCCTTGAGGGGTTTTGATAGCTTTGCATTGTATCTTCTCTTGTATAAACAGTTTTTGGGGTAGTATCTATATTTAAATAACCCTTTAATTTATCTGTTCTTGAGGCAAGATCACCTTCTTGAGGAGAGCCAAATATCTTTTTTTCTAATCTTTCAAGGCGTTTATATATATTTTCTTTGTCATAAACTCTTGAAAATAATTTTAGCTCCAGCTGGTCAACCTGAGGGTAGCTCACGCCGTCAACTTCCTCTTGCATTAGCTCGCCTGCGCTGCTTTGAGCTTCTTTTTGCGATTCAATACCCAGCGCGTTATTTATTTTTTCTATTCTTTTTTCTATGGTATCACTCGTATTTGCTTGCCCGAAAACATTTTTTTCTATTCTGCTTATCCTGTCACTTTCTGTGTCATTTGAATATTCAAAACCCCACAGGTCATTTTCAATTTTTGAAAGGTGACTTGCAAGAGGCAGGGCAGGAGCTGATATTACCTGTGCGCTAAAGCCGCAAAGTGTAAATATTAAAGCCGTTATTAAAAAATTAGTAAGTATTTTTTTCATATTTATAATTATATCAACCTTAATTTAAAATTTTATAGTCGCTTATGACTAAAAAATAAATTGCCTCAAGGTCTAATAAGATTAGACTTTTGTCTTAGCATGTTTTTCGACAAGCTCGTTAGTTAAGTTACATAGTGTATTTTGGTAGTTTTCGCAGCGTTCTTTTGTTTTTGCTTCAAATCTTAAAGTAAAAACAGGCTCAGTGTTACTTTGTCTGATTAGCGCAAAACCGTCTTCAAAAATAATTCTTAAACCGTCAATTGTGATTATTTCTTTTATTTTTGAATTGAAAAGCTCATCTGATATTTTTCCTTCAAGTTCTTCAAGTACTGCCTTTTTAAATTCATTAGGGCATTTTAGTCTTGCTTCTTGCGATAGATGAACTTTGTCAAATGGAGCGATTAATTCTTTTAGGTCAAAATTTGGGTTTTGTTTTTTATTTTTGGCCACAATTTCAATAAGTCTGCAACCGGCATAAATTGCGTCGTCATAGCCAAAATACCTGTCTTTAAAGAAAACATGACCGCTCATCTCGCCTGCTAAAAGCGCACCTGTTTCTTTCATTTTTGATTTTATGTAACCATGACCGGTTTTGTGCATTATTGCAATACCGCCATTTTCATTTATTGTATCGTAAAGTACTTGCGAACATTTGACTTCGCTTACTACAGTTGGTTTTTCGCCTCTTGATTTTAGTTCATTTATTAAATCAAGGGCGTATATTAAAAGCAACTTGTCGCCTGAAATTGTTTTGCCATCGGAGCTTACAACTCCAATCCTGTCAGAATCGCCATCAAATGCTATACCAAAATCCGCCTCATTCTCAACAACCGCTTTTTTAATTGCATCAAGTGTTTTTTCATCAGATGGATTTGGGTGGTGGTTTGGGAAATTTCCGTCAGGTTCTGAGAATAGTTCAATAACCTCGCAGCCCAATTCACGATAGAGTTGTGGGGCAACCAGCCCGCCTGTAGCGTTCGCAGAGTCTACAACGATTTTAATGCCATCGCCAATTTTGTCAAACATGTCTGAAATTTTGTCGCAATAGTTTGCAATAATGTCGTATTTTTTATTAAAACCGCAAGCTATTGTGCGATAAGTGTCTTCTTTTGCGTCTTCAAAAGCCTTTAGGGTGTACTCTTTTACTTCTTTAATTTGTTCTTCGCTTAATGATGCCTTATTAAAGGTCATTTTAAGACCGTTATATTCGCTTGGATTGTGCGATGCAGTTATGATAAGCGCGCCGTTTACAGTTTTATCTTCAATTATTTCTTTATCAATTTTTGCAAATTCGCTAAAATAACCAAGCGGAGTAGGAGCAAGGCCTAAATCCAGCACATTTGCGCCTTGAGATAGTACTCCTTGTATAATTGCATCTTTTAATTCTTTTGAGTGCAATCTTGCATCCATACAAACACAAAAAAGCAAGTCTTGAGCAGGCTTTTTGCCGCCGTTAATTTTTTTAAACTGTTCTTGAACCCAGTTTACATAGCCTTTTGCAGCATAAAAAAACAATTGTGAATTTACTTCTGATGGAAAAATTCCCCTTATGTCGTTTTTGCCGAAAGCTTTAAGATTTAGTGTATCCTGCATTATAACCGCTCCTGATATTGTCCCCTTTGAAAATATTATATTACAAAATTTTTTTTGTGGCATTTTAGAGAGAATAATGTATAATTAAGATTATGGAAGATGAAATTAAACTTACTCATGACCAGTATTTAAATCTGGTAAAACTTTCAGGAATTGATGTTAACCCTGAAATTGAAAGCTCTGAAACAGTCTCAAGGGCGCTTATTGCTCTTGAGAGAAAGTTAAACTTTTTTAACTATCCCCTGAGCTTTTTTACGGCAGAGAGCATAAATGTCCTTATTGTTGATGATATGGAATTATCCATTTATCAGTTGACTTCTATGCTTAAAAAAATCGGCATGAATGTTTATGTTGCAAGGAATAAAGAAGAAGCCCTCACTGAGCTTAAAAAGAAAAAAATTGATTATTTAATTATAGACCTGTTTTTACCTGATGCAAAGGATGGTTTTGAACTTATTGGCGAGGCAAATAAAATTAAAAATGAAGGCGAAAAGGACTTCAAATTAATTGTTATATCAGGTACAGATGACACTAAAATGATTCAAGAGTGTTACAAATGCGGGGTGGACGAGTTTATACCAAAGCAACCACAGTGGCATGAAGGTATTTTGAAATTTATTTCAAATTCTACAAATAAAATTATTAACGAAGAATTCCAAAAGTATTACATAAATGACACTATTTGTGTAATGACAATTTATAAGATTAATAACGAAAAATACCTTGATAAGATTTTAAAAGAAGCGACCACAAACGTTTTAACAGGTAAGCCCAATATTATATTTAACCTTGAACATATAAAAATATTTTCTGACAGATATGCAAGTATTTTTGCAGATGTTTACAAGGCAACTTCCCAAAAAGACGGCTTATTTATTTTGGTAAAACCTTGCGAAGATGTTAAAAAGGCTTTAAACTTTGTGTTTTTAAATAATATAATTCACACCTTTGACACAATTGAAGAAGCAGTTGAATTTGTTGATTTAAATGAATTTATGAAGTAACGAGTTTTTATAAAAACTCGTTATTCTTCAATTTTTCTAATATTTGCAATATTTGGGTCTAAAAGGCGTTTTCCGACATCTTTAAAATTAATTTGCAAAAGCGAACGATTAGCGTAATTTATAACTTTTGTTATTTCCCCTGCGCCATATTTGTCATGCTTGATTTTATCACCTACTTTAAAATTAAAGCTCTCTTTTTTTTCTGTTTTATTTTTAAATATGGGCAATTCGCTGCCATTTTCAGTATCTATATGTTCTTTTATTTTTTCCAGGTCAATTACAACATTTTCATCTACTACAAGTTTGCCCTTGTCATCTTTTTGGGGTTCTTCTTTGGTGCTTGTACTTTTGTTTTCAATTACTTCACTAAAAGCTGCTTCAATAGACTGTGCTGCAATATCCTCAAGTGAAAGGGTTTCTTCTTCCTCATCTTCTTGAGTTTCTTCTAAAATATTTTGAAAAACAGCTTTATCTTCCTGTATTTCCTCTTGTTTTGTCACAACAGGTTCTTCATTAGCGGTAATTTCTTCAACAATTGTTTCTGTCGGTTCATCTATTGTTTCAATTTCTTGAACTTCATTTGCATTTTCTTCAGCAATATTTTCATCTTCTTCAAAATCTTCTGTTACGGTTGTAATTTCTTTAGCTTCAATAGGCTTTTCTTCAGCTATTTGCTCATCTACAACAGGTTCAAGTTCGATTTCATCTTGAATTTCTTCAACTTCAACAGGTTCTTCCTCTATAATTATTAAATCATCCTGCTTGTCTTCATAAGAGGGTGTTTCTATAGTTTCTTCCTGTTCAATTTCTTCAACTTCAACAGGTTCTTCCTCAATGATATTTTCAGTTTCTTCAATGTTTTGTTCTTCTAAAAATTCTTCTTCGTAATGTTTTTCCACATTACTTTCATCAGGCTTTTTTACGGGGATTTTTTCATCCTCCGTTACATTTTCAAATTCTAATTGTTCAAAAAACTCCAGTTCTTCTTCAGTTGGCATTTGGTCTTGAATTTGACTGTTTTCAATGTTTCTTGCAGGGTTATGATTTTTAAACTTTTCTTTTAATGTTTCTTTAGTTTCATTAAATTTTAATTTTATAGTTTTTTTAATTTTATTGTCGTCATCTTCAGAGTCTAAAAATTTGTCATTTTTTATTGTAAAAATAAAGTTTTCAGTATCTTTGCCAAATAAAATGCACTCGTCTTGTGACATGGATGATAATTCAAAATTAGCTGCACCAAAATCACGCCTTGGGTTGAGCGTTGGTAAAAGTATATAGTTATTTGCGCGCTCAATTATATGTGGCATTTTTGAAAAATTATAGGAAATGCTTGGTATAAATGAAATATCAGGATTTTTGTCATAAATGAAATTAATTAAATCACTGTCTGTATTTGTTTCATTTAATCTGGCAAAAATAAAAGCATTTTTGATTTTTCTTATTACGAACTCGCAAAATTCCTTATGCCAAGTTGTTTTTAGCTCTGAAAAATCTAATATTGTTATTTCGTTTTCTTTAATGGATTTTTCAATGCCTTCAAAATCTTTTTTCTTGCTTGCAAAAATATTTTCTTGTTGGTAGCCTTTTAGTTTGTTTACAAGAACTGTAAGTTCAGTAATAGGTGTTGCTTTATATTGAGTATTAACAACATTTAAAAATTTATTAAAAGGTATAAAACCATCAGGTATATTTTTTGCATAAGTTTGCACTTCGTTAAAAATTTCTCGGCAAATCGCTTGAGTTTCAAGCGATGCTGTGGCAAGACCTTTTTCCCAAATGTAATTAATTGTGTAAAAATCCAGTGGCAACTTAATGTCTTTAGTTAAGACTAATTTTTTTGCGTTTTTAATTTCTAACGTTCCACTGAAATCAAAAATAACACTATGCTTATTGTACCTTGAAAGGGCGCAGGCAAGGTGTTTGCTTATGTTATTAGAATGTTCAATTTTATCGGCAAAAATTACCGGATTATTCTTTAAAAAGTCTAAATTTATATCAAAAGGTTCGCTGTTTTGATAATCCAAACCAATTGTCAAAGACTCTTTGCCTTCATTTATAAAAGTTAAAATTTCATCGCGTTTTATTTTTTTAATTTCACACTCTTTAGATGGTGTAAAATGGTCGTAACCAAAGACTTCACCTTTGTCGTTAACTTTAAAAAACAGTTTTACCCTTGCAACATTTTGCGAAGCGTCGTATTTGTCGTCATATATTTCAATAATTTGCGCTAAATACTTATTTCCTGCTTCTTGCACTAAAATAAAGTCAAGCAGTTTAAAGTCCTCATCAATGGGACTAAAGAGTATTCTTATGGTATCATTAACAGTTTGAATAACTTGCATTTATTTTCTCTATTAAACTCTTTGACTTTTATTATAACAAGTGAACTTTTATTGTAAAATTATAATATGAAAGGAACTTTTTTTTCAATCGTTATAACTGCGTATAATTGCGAAAAATACATTGAAAAGTGTATTTTTAGCGTGCTAAACCAAAATTTTGGGGAATATGAACTTATTATAATTGATGATTGCTCATCTGACTATACTTTAAAAATTATAGAAAATATAAAAGACAATAGAATTAAAATTTTTTCCCTGCCTCAAAATCAAGGGGTGTCAAACGCCAGAAATACTGCTATAAAAGCAAGCAAGGGGGAATATATTTTCTTTCTTGATTGTGATGATTATATTGAAAATAATCTTTTAAAAGAGGCTTATAATGAGCTTTCAAGCTCAAAGGCAGATGTTTTATTTTGTCCGTATTTTGTTTTTTGGGAAAATAAAAATAAATATAAATTTTCAAATCCCCAGTACCGCATGGATAAAATAAAAAAAATGTCATGCCCTTTTAATAAAAAAGATGCTGAAAATATAATATATGAAACAAATTACGAGGTTTGTACAAAATTTTATAAAAGAAGCTTTTTGCTCGATAATAATATTTATTTTAAACCGCTTTTGTTTGCAGAGGATTTGCCTTTTTATTGGGAAATTATACAAAAAGCTCAAAAGTTCTCATATCTTAAAAAGCAGTATTATTGCTACAGAAAAGGGCATAAGTGTCCTGATGTGCAAAAAATTGTTGAATATTTGCCCCAAGCCCTTGAGATTTCAAGGGAGTATATGCCAAAAGAAGGGGGAATTTTTTATAAAAAGAGCGCAAAAATGCTCAATTTTTGGTTGATTAAGACAAATTGCAATGAGCAACTGTATAATTTTGCAAGAAATTTTTGTCCTGAGTGTGAAATTATAAATATAAATTCGCCTTTTTTGCGACTAAAGTATAAAATATTATTGAAATTGTTTGGAAAAATATAAATTTTGCTTGACAGTTTGCCTTGTCCTTAATAATATTGTACATATCAACTAAGTGCCGATGTGGCTCAATGGTAGAGCAACGGTTTTGTAAACCGTAGGTTGGGGGTTCGATTCCCTCCATCGGCAAATTTTCTACAATTGTACTTTTAAAATATTCTAATTTGCCATGCCCCGAGGGGTATCTTGCCCTTGTGGCGCAGGGGTAGCGCACTCCCTTGGTAAGGGAGAGGCCACGAGTTCAAATCTCGTCAAGGGCAAAGTTTTCAAATAGTGTTTGTTGCTGGTAGTTGTTTGTGTTAAACAGCACCGAAAACAAAACAATTGTACATTTTAAAATTTAATAAGGGTAGGTGCCCGAAAAGCGTAAGCCGTGTGTGAAATCTTGAGCTTTCGTTGAGAAAGCGAAAGATGAAACCAATCGATGGCGACGTTGCGAGCAAAGCGAGCGAACAAATTTCAGAATGAAATTTGACAGGAGCAAAGCGTAAGCCGTGTGTGAAATCTTGAGCTTTCGTTGAGAAAGCGAAAGATGAAACCAATCGATGGCGACGTTGCGAGCAAAGCGAGCGAACAAATTTCAGAATGAAATTTGACAGGAGCGGCACCAAAAACAAAACAAATTGTACATTTTAAAATTTAATAAGGGTAGGTGCCCGAGTGGCTAAAGGGAGCAGACTGTAAATCTGCCGTCTAACGACTACGGTGGTTCGAATCCACCCCTGCCCACCACTTTTAAAAATAAATAAACCAAAAAATAAATCGTAAAAAGGAGAATCTATCTTATGGCTAGAGAAAAATTTGAAAGAACCAAGCCGCACGTTAACGTCGGTACTGTTGGTCACGTTGACCACGGTAAAACAACGTTGACAGCTGCGATTACAGGTTGTATGGCTGCTGCAGGTAAAGCTGAAGCTAAAAAATTCGACGAAATTGACGCAGCTCCTGAAGAAAAAGCACGTGGTATTACTATTTCAACAGCTCACGTTGAGTATGAAACAGATGCTAGACACTATGCGCACGTTGACTGCCCCGGCCACGCTGACTATGTTAAAAACATGATTACAGGTGCAGCTCAAATGGATGGTGCAATTCTTGTAGTTGCAGCAACTGACGGTGCTATGCCTCAAACTCGTGAACACATCCTTCTTGCTCGCCAAGTTGGTGTTCCTCGTTTGGTTGTATTTATGAACAAATGCGATATGGTTGATGATGAAGAACTTCTTGACCTTGTTGAAATGGAAGTTCGTGAAATGTTATCTTCTTACGAATTTGACGGCGATAACATCCCGTTCATCAGAGGTTCAGCTCTAAAAGCTTTAGAAGCTGTTCAAGCTAATCCTTCAATAGCACGTGGTCAAGATAAATGGGTTGATAAAATTTGGGAACTTATGGATGCTATCGACAGCTACATTCCCACTCCTGAACGTGATTTAGACAAGCCATTCCTAATGCCTGTTGAAGACGTATTCTCTATCACAGGTCGTGGTACAGTTGCTACAGGTAGAGTTGAACGTGGCGTTGTTAAAGTTGGTGATGAAGTTGAAATCGTTGGTTTCGGCGAAACTAAAAAATCAACTGTAACAGGTGTAGAAATGTTTAGAAAACTTCTTGATCAAGGTCAAGCTGGTGATAACATTGGTGCATTACTTCGTGGTATCGATAAAAAAGATATTCAACGTGGTCAAGTACTTGCTAAACCTGGTACAATTCACCCTCACACAAAATTTACAGCTAACGTTTACGTACTAACAAAAGATGAAGGTGGACGTCATACTCCATTCTTCCCAGGATACCGTCCTCAGTTCTATATCAGAACAACTGACGTAACCGGTTCAATTAAATTCGACGGCGAAATGGTTATGCCTGGTGACAACGTTGTAATGGAAGTTGAACTTATTGCTCCGGTTGCTATCGAAGAAGGTATGAGATTTGCAATCCGTGAAGGCGGCAGAACAGTTGGTGCCGGCGTTGTAGATAAAATTATTGAATAATAATTTTATTGCAATATAAAATTAAACTCCGAGAGCTTATGTTCTCGGAGTTTTTTGTATTTGTCAGTTAGTGTAAATTTTTTTTAAGTTTGTTTTTTTATGTTCAAAAAATATTTTTTTGAGTTTTATTCCTGTATGTTTAGATAAGGAAAGGAAGTATGATGTTAATTAAATCGATAAATCCTGCAAATTCATTTACGGGAGTTGCAAGAATTGATTATAAAAGAACCCAATCTGAAGTAGATAAGTGCCCTCCGCACACAAGAGAAGCTATTTGGGGTAATATTAATACTTTAAAAGACAGATTTGAAAAAGGCCCTGACAAAGTTGCAAAAGTTTCTTTTACATATACGCCAAGCCATGAAATAGTTGGTTGGCAAGGTATAGGTAAAATTCAGGTTGAGGGAGAAAATCAAACGGTTTCTAAAGAATTTGATTTAAGAAAAAATACAACTCCTCAAGAAATATGGGAAGACGGTTTTGAAGATGTAACACAAAAAGTATTAGATGATTCTTTTGATGTTAAAAACGAGAAAGCTGATGAAATAATTGAAAAAATATTGCATAGAGATGACAAAGAAGTTAAAAAAGAAGTGTATGATATCGCAGATAAACTCATACAGTCGCCAAACATCAGAATTAATCAATATGAATCGGCAGCAAGAATATATTCAATTGCAAATAAAGGTTACACGAATAAAGAAGAAATAAAAAATTGCTTAATTAATAATTTTAATCAGACAGCTCAAAGATTTCAAAACGATTTGCCTGGTGGTGTATATAGAATGTCTCTTACTTACAAAAATTTCTCATGCTCACACTTCACCGAAGGCGATTATTATGTCTCTATTGAAAGAGATAACAACAGTGATTCTGAAAAATCCTTAAAACACCTTGTTCCTGTATACTTTGGTCCGACATACGGAAAAGACTTTAAATATGTAGATGCCAGACTTGACAATGTAGATGAGGCATTCCAAAAACTTCATGACGAGTTTGTTTGGTTTGCATACGAAAACTAAACATTTGCATAAAATAAAACCTCTTATTTTTAAGAGGTTTTATTTTTTTGATTATTCTTTACCTTTGTAAATTATTTCTATCTCATTGCCGTCAGGGTCTTTTACAAAGGATATTCTTTTTACTTCAACGGTTCCGTCTTCTTTTTTTAAATCAAGGTTAAAAGGGCTTCCGTAGAGTAACTCTACGCCTAAATCTGTTGCTTTTTTAACAAAAGCATCCATATCATCGCAGCTAAATGCAAAATGACCGAATGTCTCACCGTTTTTGTATGGTTCGTCGGGTTTTTCCCAGTTATCGGTAAGTTCGATTTCAGGCGCACCTTCGTATTCAGCTAAAAAATACAGTGTGCAGTCGTCTAAATCTTTTTTGCTTTGCAGCTTTTGTCCCAGAAGTTCGCTATAAAATTTTAGTGATTTTTCAATATCATTTACTCTTATCATTGAATGCAGATATTTCATGCCCCCTCCTATTTAACCGAAAATACAACATTTGCAACTGCGGTTATTTTTTTATCAATTGTGCTTGAATCGTTTATTCCCCAATCTGAAACTTCGTTAGAATCAGCGGGGGTTATTTGCATAACACCCATTTTAACCGATGAAATTTTACCAACCCTATTGTTTGTCGCCTTTAGCATACCTTCAGCGCGAACTTTAGCATCTGCTGTTGCAGCTTTTAGTAATTCTGCTTTTTTCTTGTTTAAATCGCTATAGTAATATTCAGGTGGATATGCTTGAATAGTTATCCCTTTTTGAATTAAAGATGGAATTTGAAGGTAGACTTTGTTAATAAGTTCGGGATTGTCCGAAACGATTTTTAATGTCTGGTCATAGTTGTAAAAGGCTATATCTTGAGTATAGTTGCCTTTTGCATCCCTTTTATAAGTTGGGTAGTTATTTATACCAAGATAAGAGATTTGTTCTTTTTTGATGCCTGATTTTATTAGGAAATCAACTACAGTGGGTACTTGAGCTATAAGTTTGTTGTATGCTTCAACTGAAGTCGGCGCTTTTGTTGATACTTGTACTTTCCAGCTTGCACTGTCTGATTTTACAATTTCATAAGCTGAACCTGTTACTGTAATTTCGTTTTTCTTAAAATTACCTGATAATACTGATGCGCCAATAATAAGACATAGACCTAAAATTAGCCCTAGCATAACAACTTGAATTTTTGCAAGTTTTTCAATCATCTTTTTCTCCTCAATCAATGTAGATTTCTTCTATATTATGTAATGTACCACCTAATTCCGTTGGATAAATATTTTTGAATTTTTTCCTTATTGCGATAATATTTGCAGGACTGTATAAATATATTACAGGGTTTTGATGAGCTACAATTTGCTGGTATTTATTATAGAGTTCTTTCCTTTTTTCAAAATCCAATTCAAGTGATGCTTGTTTGAAAATTTTATCAAGTTCTTTTTCAAAAGGCAATATTTTATCTGAGCTTTTTAAATCTTCTTCGCTTCGTTGGTTAAATAAGTGCAGCGCACCGTCGGATGTCCAGACATTATGCCCTGAATGTGGTTCAAGCGGATTTCCCGTAAGTGCAATTAGAATAGCGTCCCAATCATAAGTGTTTGAAAGCTTTGCAACAAGTGAATTAAATTCAACAGGTTTAAAATTTACTTTCATGCCCAACTGTTGCAAATCTTCTTTTATACTAACCCCTGTTGCCTCTCTTTGAGTGTTACCCGCATTTGTTAAAAGTTCAAATTCTACTCTGTTGCCTGATTTATCATATAATTTGTTGTCTTTTAAATAAAATCCAGATTTTTTCAAAAGTTCTTTTGCGTAATTAATATCTTGTTTGTGTCCTTTTGCTATTTCTTCATTTAAAAATATGCTGGAGATTGATTCTGCGGTGTATAGCGGTTCACCGACACCAGAGAGCACATTTAGAACAAGATTTTCCCTGTCAATTGCCCAATCAACCGCACTTCTGAAATTCGGGTCATTAAACCATTTTTGCTTAATTGGGTTAACGTAATATTTACCGTCTTTATTTTTTCTTGTGTTCATATTAAAAACAACAAAAGTAGTGCTTGTCGTAGGGCCTAAGTTGTACAAAGTAAAATCACTGTGTTTTTCAAGTTCCCTGTAGCGTGCGACCATTGACCCTTGCAGGTTTACAACATCTGTTTCAAGACCTTCAAATTTTAGTGTGTCGTTGTTTAAATCGCCCACTATTAAAATTACATATTTGTCTAGATAAGGTAGTTTTTGCCCTTTTTTATCTACCATGTAATAATTTGGATTTCTTTTGTAAATCACCCTTTGCGCAGGTACATATTCTGCTATTTTAAATGCTCCTGATGTCACAAAGTCGCTTGGTTTAGCGTTTGTGCTTAAATAGCTCCTAAAGTAATTTTTACCTTTGTCTGTCGCAATTTTAAACACATGTTTTGGTGCAATAGGCGTGGTTAACATTCTTAAAAACGGTGCAAAAGGCTTGGGTGTTGTAAATTTAACCGTATATTTGTCAATTTTTTCTACAGTTGGTAATTTGCCATCAATGTAGAGCGAATCTCTTGTTGCTGTATCGCCAAAGCCGCCAAATATTATTGTTCCATAAGTGTAAACAACGTCATCTGCAGTTATTTCTTTCCCGTCAGACCACCTTATTCCATGGCGCAGATGTACAATGTATGTTTTTTTATCGGGCAAAATTTCAATGTTTTTTGCTAATTTTGGAATAATCGAGCCATCGTAAGGGTCTGTTGTAAGAAGCCCATCGTACATAATTCCTGCTAATTGCGCAGATGTGTTGTCATTTGCGTTAAACGGATTAAAAGTTTTTGGGCCTTCGCCAATGGTTGAAGATATAATTTCTCCGCCAAATTTTCCAACATCCCCCCTTGCTTGAAGGTAGTCAACACCATTTATTGTTACATTTTTTGGTTTTTCAAAATCATAAGTTATAACTTCAAGCGGTCTTATATCTCCTAAATAAACATCGCTGTCATAGCCTAAATCTTTTTTTAGACAGCCTTTTAATATAAGTGCTGCAAAAAGTAATATTAAAATTATGTATACAATTCTTTTCATTATATTGATTTTAACATAATTATCTGATATATAAATGGTTTAAAGGATGATTTATACGAGTAATTTCCCCCAAGTTTAGAAAATACAGGAATTATTTATGAAAATATTGGTTACAGGTGCAACAGGAAGTCTAGGACAAGAGTTATGTCCGATGTTAGAGCGCGAAGGTTGGCTTTTTTGGGCTACTAACAGCAAAATTTTTGACATAACAAATACAAAAATGGTTAATGAAATTATAAATAAAGTTAGTCTTGATTTTATTATCCACCTTGCAGCGTACACCAATATTGATTTAGCTGAAACCCATAAACAAGAGGCTTTTAAGGTTAATCATATAGGCACAAAAAATCTTGCAAAAATTGCAAAGAAGCTTGATGTTCCTATTTTATATGTAAGTACGGATAACGTTTTTGACGGTAAAAAAGACTCTCCCTATAAAACATCAGACCATGTAAATCCCTTAAATGTTTATGGTTTATCAAAACTAAAGGGTGAAGAAGAAATTTTAAAAACTTGCAAAAAATATTACATAATAAGAACTGGCTGGCTATATGGCAAAGGTTCAAAAAATTATGTCGATGCGATGCTCACTTTTTCTATGTTAAGGCGTGAAATAAGCGTTGTAGATGATCAAATAGGCTGTCCCACTTGGACAAAAGATTTGTGCGAGCAAATAATTAGCATAATGAAAGAAAATAAACCTTATGGCACTTATCACTTATGCTCATCAGGTCAGGCAGGTTGGGCTGATTTTACAAAGAAAATTTTTGAAATTAAAAAACGCGATGTAAGCGTAAACGCTATTGTTGAGAGCGATTTTCCACGTCCTGCAAAAAGACCGCATTACTGTGTTTTAAATAATGATAATGTTTTGCCAAATTGGGAAGAATCTTTAGAAAAATATCTTGTTGGCAAATAGGCTCAATTTGTTGTATAATCAATAAAGACAGTTTGCAGGGAGTGAAAAATGTACGGTATTATTTTAGCTGGCGGTTCAGGTTCAAGACTATGGCCATTGTCACGTGAGTTGTACCCAAAGCAGCTTTTAAGGTTAAATAACTCTAAAAAAAGTTTGCTTGAAATGACATTTTTAAGACTTCTTGATTTAATTGATGAAAAAAACATTATAAGCATTACAAATCAAAAGCATGCAACTGATGTTAAAACCCAACTAAATGCACTTGCGCAAAATCCAATTGTGCTAAGTGAGCCTGCAGCAAAAAATACCGCACCTGCCATTGCTGCTGCGGTTAAATATATTCTTGATAAGGATAAAGATGACGTTGTAATTGTCGTACCATCTGACCATTTAATTGAAGATGTGAAAGCTTTTTCAAAAACCGTATTGGAAGGAGAAAAACTTGCACAACAAGGTTATATTGTAACTTTTGGTATTAAGCCAGATTTTCCTCACACTGGTTTTGGCTATATAAAGACTAGCAAAAAGTTGGATGAGGGGTATGAAGTAGAAGAATTTAAAGAAAAGCCTGATGAAAAAACCGCAAGGAAATATCTTAAAGATGGTAATTATTACTGGAACAGCGGTATTTTTATGTTCAAGGCGTCAGCTTTTGTTGAAGCCCTTAAAAAATACGCAAAAGATATTTACGAAAATTTTGAAAAATTTGATTTTACAAAAGATGAAAATATCCCTTATGTGATTTTCAATCAAATGCCTTCTATTTCTGTTGATTATGCGGTTATGGAGCATGCTAAAAATATTGCCCTTATACCTTTGCAATCAGACTGGAATGATTTAGGCAGCTGGGAAGCAATTTATGATATAAATAAAAAAGACGATAACGGCAATGTTAAAATCGGTAACATAATGGAAACGGACTGTAAAAACACTCTTTTATACGGTTCTGATAGGCTTGTAGCCGGTGTCGGGCTTGAAGATGTTGTTATAGTTGAAACATCAGACGCTGTACTTGCGTGCAAAAAAGATAAAGCTCAAGACGTTAAAAAGATTTTTGATAAATTAAAAGAAATTAAGGATGATACTTTTAAAATTCACAGAACAGTTTATCGCCCTTGGGGTTATTATACCGTATTAAATCAAGGTGAAGGTTATTTGACAAAGACAATTTGTGTATACAAAAAAGGTCAGTTAAGCTTGCAATCACATAATCATCGTTCTGAACACTGGGTTGTTTTAACAGGTACTGCGCGTGTTACGCTGGATGACAAAACTTTTATGCTAAAACCCGGGCAGAGCATAGATATACCTGTAAAAGTTAAGCACTCGCTTGCAAATCCTTACGATGAAGAATTAAAAATAATAGAAGTTCAAAAAGGTGACAAGCTTGTAGAGGATGATATCATCCGCTACAAGGACATTTACGGCAGAGTTAAAGCTTAAAATATTTTATCCATAAGCTCTTTTAATTTTTTAGCGTTTTCTTTGTCGCCCAAAGTTTCAAGCAGTCTTAGTTTTGCACTGTAGAGAACTTTCATTTCAGGCATTTTTCTTATGCCATTATCAAGGATTGTTTTTGCAATATCGCTTTGACCTCTGTCATAATAAATTGTGCTTAAATCAATGTAGTCTTGAGCTGTTTTAGGTTCAAAGCGCAAAATTTTATTGTATAACTTTTGATATAAATCATCTTGTCTTGTGCTTTTGTAAACAAGCGAAAGATTATACATATAAATTACATTGTCAGGCTCAAGCTCAACTGCCTTTTGTAAATTAATAAGTGCTTTTTTTAAGTCTTTATTTTTGTAATAGCAAAGTCCAAGGTAGTTGTACAACTGTGACATATTTTTTAAACGCACATCTTGAGAAACTGCTTTTTGAAAGTTTTCAAAAGCGTTTTTATAATCGTTTTTAAAATAATAAATTTTGCCCAATTCAAGGTAATATTCAGGGTTGTCAGACTTTGAAACAGCGTCAAGCAGATAATCTTTTGCTTCGTCAAATCTATTATCCAGAATACACATTTTTGCAAGGTAATATGAAATTTCATCTGATTTTGAGTTGAGCGCACCTGCGTTTCTAAGTGCCAAAAGGGCTTTTTGCGGGTTGTTCAGCTCAATATATGCTATTGCAAGCCCTAAATACGCCTCGTAGTATTCATCATCGTAAACAAGCGCGGTAGAAAAGTTTTCAATAGCGTTTTCATAATTTTTTTGTTCAAGATAATAATTGCCAAGTTCTAAATACGCTCTTTTATCGTTAGGGTTGGCTTTTATTGCTTGTTTCAGGTAGCTTTTTTGTTCGTTTAAATATCTTTTTTTGCTAAATTCGCTTATATCACTTTGTGTACTTTCCAGTTTTGCAATGTGTGCAAAATTCATGTATGTTTCAAAATATTTCGGGTTAAAAATTCTTGCCTTTTTAAGCGCTGACTTTGCCTTGTTGAAATCTTGCATTTTAATATAAGCTCGGGCAAGGTTGTTAAGTGCGACGACATTTTTAAAATTCAAATCAAGTGACTTTTCAAAAAAGCTTACAGCATTTTGAATTTCGCCTCTGTAGTAGTACTCGACACCTTTTGAGTTATAGTATTCAAAATCAAGCGGTGGAACTTCAACAATGTCAAATTCTTTTGCAAGACTTGAATTTAGCAGATTGTTATCTGCCTGAATTGCTCTAATTGCCGCCTTTCGCGCGTTGTCTTTGTCATTTTGGGCAAGGTAAATTTTAGCTCTCATTGTATAGGCATCAGCGCTGTCAGGGTTTAATTTTAGCGTCATATCAGTGTATGTGTGAGCTTTGTCAAAATCTCCGCTTTCAAGGTACATTTGTGCAATGTCAAGATAATCGTTTTGATTTTTAAAACCAACAGGCTCAACTACATCAATGTCTTCAATCAGTTGAGAAAGCTCAAAAGATTTTTGTAAATGGTAAGCACTTAGTTCATTTTGCCCTGCTTTTTTGTAGCAAAGACCAAGCCAGTAATGCCCATCTGGGTCATTTGGTTTGTTATCTGTATAATTTTTAAAAAATTCGCATGCCTTATTTACTTTATTTAAGTTTAAAAGTTTAATCCCGTCCATAAGCTCTATAGACTGAGCTTTTGAGATGAGTGCGAAAAATATAAAAAAAGTAATTACAAGCTTTTTCATAAACCTAAAAGTTCCTCGACAATTTTTTTAACATCATGCCATACTTCATTTATTGATTTGTTTGCGTCAATAACCTTAAACCTTTGCGGCTCTTGTTTTGCAAGTTCAAGGTAACCGTTGCGTACTTTTTTATGAAATTCCATGCCTTGAGATTCCAGCCTGTCTTTAGTTTTCCCAAGGCGACTTTGCGCAATTTCGCTTTCCACATCAAATAAAATTGTTAAATCACTTTTTAATCCTTTTGTTGCAATTTTATTTAAAATATTAATTTGTTCAATGTCCCCTTCTCTGCCATAGCCTTGATAAGCAACTGTAGAGTCAGTGTATCTGTCACATAGAACAATTTTTTTATCTTCAAGCGCCGGTTTTATAACCATTTGAGCATGTTGCGCTCTGTCTGCAAGATACATAAACATTTCAGCTTCATCAGATACTGGTTTTTCGTAATGTAAAAGTATTTGTCTTAAATTTTTACCTAAATCAGTTGCCCCAGGCTCAAGTGTTAAAAGGGTTTTTAGCCCTTTTTCTTTTAAAAACTTGTCTAAAAGCTCTATTTGCGTGGTTTTTCCACAGCCGTCAGCACCTTCAAAGGTTATAAAATATCCTTTTTTAAACTCCATTTAAACTGAAATCCCCTATCCGTCTTACTTTTAAAATTATATTACAATTTTTGTAAAATTTAAATAATAAAATTACTTTTTTGGAAAAATTTAAACTATAATATTGGTATCTAGTTTTTGAGGAATTTATCAGGTGAGAAGTTATACAGCCAATCAAGCAACAGATACTAATGTCGAAGAAATTGTTAACGCAAGTCAAGTGCAAGAAATCTTAAATACTAGCGCTGCGCAAGTATCAAGCTGGTGTCAAAAGGCATGCTTAAAACCAAAAAAAGACGGTTTTGGAAATGTTTATTTTTCAAAAAGTGATATAGATGTTCTAAGAAAAGTAAAAGAACTATACGAACATACACGTACAAGTTCTGATTTGAAAAAGGAAAAAGTGGATAGAGTGGTTGAGCGTATGAAGCTTAAAAAACAAGAGGAGAAAATGGGACTTCAAGATACAGAAACATCAGTTGTAAGTTTGAGTGAAGGGAACTTTTTGACTCGTGCAAAGTCAAGATATAACAAGGAAAATGCTGTTGCATCTTACGCATCTTATCAGGCTTTAGATATGAGCTCCAAACTGGAAAATCTGGAAAATAGTATAGTTTCAAAAATTTCTGATGTTCTAAGCGAAAAAATGGATGGCTTAGATGAAATTATTGTCGAGCTTATTCGATCTAAAACTGAAAATGAAACACTAAGACAGAGATTGAACGAGCTAAATAAAGAAAATTTCAGCTTAAAGAATGAAAATGCCAGCTATAAACCAATAGGGCTTGGGCTTTACGTTAAAAAGTCTACAGATGACTTTGTTTTATAGATAAAATATGAGTAAAATTTTAAGAAGTTTTTATCATAATTTAAAAGAACCGGTAATAATTTATGATATTAACGAGCAAATTTTATACTGCAACAAAGCTTTTGGCAAGGCTTTTGTAAAGCTTGACGGGTCTTTGGGTTTTGACGCTTTAAAAAAATTGAACTACAAATTTTACTGCGATATTTGTTTGCTTGAAACAAGTGAGCTTATGTCTTATTCGCCTATTATTGCTGCAATTAAGGCGACTACAGATTTTACAACTTACGCTCTTTATCAACTCGAGGAGCGTAAATTTTTGTATTACATTATAAAATCTTTTACTTTTAAAAAGTATAAAGTCGTGTATTTTTATGATGTTACAAAAGAACTTGAGCTTGAAAAAATAAGAAAAGAAAACGAAGTTTTGAAAATTCAAAATTTAGAATTTTCAAATACAAATTCAAAAGCGCAAAATCAAGCCCTTAAAATGGCACTTTTGAATAGGATTTCAACGAGCATAAGAGAAACGCTGGATACAAAAAGCCTGATTAGGACTGCGCTAAAAGAGTTGAGCATGATTTTTGGGGCGCATAAGGTGTATTATGCCTCTGAAACTAAGGAAAAATTTATATTAGAGTACGTTTACCCCTCCTCTTTTTCTTCTCAAACAGGAGAGGTTTTAAGTTATGATAAAAATGTTTTAAAAAATATTTACGATGGGAGAAATTCTTTTCAATTTTGCCTTAAAGAGCACAATGATTCTAAAGAGCCTCTAAAATCCCCGTTAAACAGGATTATTATGCCTGTTATAAAAAGTTCTGAGGTTTTAGGGATTATCGTTATTTTTACTCCCAAAAAAGAAATAGGCGAGATTGAAAAAGAGCTTTTAGTGGGTATTTCAGGGCAAATTTCAAGTGCAATTTTTCAGGTTATTTTGTTTAATCAAGTGACAAAAAAGAAAGAGGAGCTGGAAGATACTATAAAAGAGCTGAAAGAAACCCAGTTGCAACTTATAAATGCAGAAAAAATGGCGTCTTTGGGTCAGTTGATTGCCTCAGTTGCCCATGAAATAAACACTCCGCTTGCTTCAATCAGCGCAAACAATGAAATAGCAAAGAAAATTTATGATAACAGCCCTGAAAATATTGAAATTTTAAAGGATTTAAATTCAATTGACCATGAGGCAATTAAGCGTATTAATAACCTTGTCCAATCTCTAAAACGCTTTGTAAGACTGGATGAGATGGTGCAGCAGGAGGCTGATATTAATCAAGAGCTTGATTTGACGCTTGATTTGTTGAAACACAAAACAAAAAAAGGAATTAAAATTGATAAAAAATATGGCGAAATACCGCTTGTAAAATGTTATCCAAATATGTTAAATCAAGTTTTTTTAAACATACTTATGAACGCAATTCAGTCAATTGAAAAAAAAGTTCAAAAAATTGGTGAGTATGGCGCAAGTATTGAAATAACAACCCAAATGCAAGAAAATAAACTGCTTGTATCTATTAAAGACAATGGCTTTGGAATTGAGGAAAAAGACAGAAAAAAGATTTTTCAAGCAGGTTTTACTACAAAAAAAGTTGGCGAGGGTACAGGCTTAGGGCTTGCAATTTGTAAGAAAATCATAGAAAAACACAAAGGCGAAATTTCGTTTAACTGTAAAAAATCTGATAAAACAAAACCCGATACATACTGTACCGAGTTTTGCATTGTTATTCCTCTATAGCCTTATTTTACAAGCAAAATATACCTTTTTGCTTTTTCTACAGTATTGAAGTTGTTAAACAGCCCTGTTGGTTTGAATGTTTCATAAAGGTCATTTTCAACTATTACATAGATTTTTTGGTTCTCATTAGGTTTAGTTGCTTGTTTGAATTTTTCAATATTTTCATTATTTACGGTTGTAATGTAGATAATTTTCTTGTCAAAATCATTCATTAGCGAGTATTTTCTTGCAAAACCAAATGTCACAAGTTCGTTGCTTGTTTCAGCTGCTGCCATTTTTGAGAACGATTCAAGCTCACTTTGACCGTAATTTGTTATCATTGGGAAAATGTGAACAGTTGAAATTAACATAACGCCAAGCATTAAAAATACATTTGAAATAAACAGCAGCGCATGGTTTTTTGCAATTAAGCACAGGCAGCCGATTAAAGGCATAACGATAAACCAGGTGCAAATGTAATTATAAAATCCACTCATATGATTTATGTGTTCGCCAAGTGCTTGTGGCGGATAGTAGAAAAATACCGCCCCTATAATTCCTGCTAAAATAAGTATTACAAAGGTAATTAAGCTTGAGATTTTAATATTTTTTGTATATTTGTCATAACATACATAACCCCACCAAAAGTAACCTATAATTAGCGCTAATGCAGGGAATAGCGTTAGTGCGTAAGTTGGCAATTTTGAGCTTGATACAGAGAAAAATATTAAAGTTGAAAGTGCATAAATTACCGCAAAAAGAATTATTTTTTTGTCATTAGTGTCTGATGTAAACCAAACTTTAATTGATTTTGCTGCTTTATAGTTTTTAAATGCAGATTTTATACCCCTTAATATTTGAGAGATAAAGGAAATTGTCCAAGGCATTACTCCCATAAGGACTATTGGAACGTAAAATAAAAACGGTTGTTTTCTGCCAAGACCCATAGATGAGTCAATAAATCTTGCAAAATGATGTTTTACAATGTAGTCGTTAAACCAAGCCATACCATGCGCTTTGTAGACGAGTATATGCCAAGGTGCAGCAATTAAAAGGAAAATTATAATCCCGGGGATAATGTTTATTGGTTTAAAAAGTTCTTTTACTTTTCTAAATGCCAAAAAGCACAAGAATACTACCATAGCAGGGATAATTATCCCTATTAAGCCTTTTGCAAGAACTGATAATGCCATAAAGAAATAGGCAAAGTACCAGCAATATTTTTTATTTTGTTCTTTAGAAAATTCACTTAAAATTGCGCAGTATATTGCTGCCATTGAAAAAGCCATAAATCCCATATCTAGTATTGCAATATGAGATAAAATTAAAAACCAGCCTGAGCTTAAAAGAACAAAAGCGCAAATTAAACCATAAGATTTTGCCTGCATGGTTTTTGATGCAAAAAAGTATGTGAAAAATACGCTAAACGCCCCAAGCATTGCGTTTGCAAAACGTGAAACAAAAACACCTGTGTCGTTAAAAATATGGTAAGCAACCACGTTTAACCAAAAATACAGTGGTGGTTTTTCAAGGAAATTTTCAAAATTCAAATATGGTGTTACATAATCTTTTAAAAAGAACATATCGCGCGACATGTTTACATATCTTGTTTCATCGACGTCTATAAGCGGATAAACTCCTAAATTGTGAAACAAAAATAAATAACAAAAAAGTGCCAGAATGATAATATTCAAAAGGGTTGAATATTTTTGGCACAGTGTTTTGATTTTTAAATAGAATTGCTCCATTATAAACTCCTTATTTTACCTTTCTACACTGTAAATTCTTGTCTTAATAAAAGCTTTTTTTGTCTTTTTATCGTAATCAATAAAAATCTTTTTGTATTCGTTTGATTGACTAAGCCCTTGAACGCTTATGTTATAAATTTGGTCTTTTGTGTACTCGTCATCAATATTGTGATGACCTGAAACAATTGCAACTACGTTATCATAACGAGAAAGAACTGTCTGAAAATCATTTATTTTGTTTGGTAATTTGTCCTCAGCTATTTCTTCGCTTGCAAAAACAGGGTAATGACCAACAATAACGACAGGGTAGTTTTTGTATTTTTTCAATGTTTCATCCAAAAAGGCAAGCTCGTCTTCTTTGTAATATCCGTATTGCGAGGGTATAAACTGATTTACGCCATCCATAAAAATAAATGCAAAGCCGTTAATTTTTTTTACATCAGGCAGCTGCCTTATTTTATTTTTTGAAAATATCCTTAAAACCCTGTAAAATTCTTTTTTATCAAGATTTTTTGTTTGCGAAACATCTTTATCCCCGACATTTACATATGTTGGTTTTTCAAATTGCCTTAATATTTTTGCAAACATAACAAGATTATATTTATCAGGCCCTTTTAGATTATCGCCTAAAAATAGCGTAAACTCGCAACCATTGTTATTTATCTGGTTTTTAGCATCAAGCAGTTTTTGAATTGTTGGTGTCATTGTATCTGCATATTTTGTTGATTTGTCAACCTCAAGCCCAACGTTTGAAACAGCACAAAATTCAACACTTTGAGCATTTACCACACCTAAAGAAAAGAACATCAAACTAAAAAGTAAAATAACTTTTTTCATAGGCTGATTATACGTTAAAATAGCAACTCTGTAAAGGTTTTAGCAAGTTAGTTTTTTAGCTTGCGACCAAAGTTCTTCCCACTCGTCAAAAGTTAATTCTTGCAAGGGTTTTTGAGCTATTTCTTCCATTTTTTTAAATCTTTTTATAAATTTTTCATTTGCAATGTTAAGTGCCTGCTCAGCGTCAATTTTGTTCCAACGGGCAAGATTTACAAGTGCAAATAAAATATCGCCAAATTCTTCCTCTTTTTCCTCTTGAGTTTTAGCTTTTTCAAACTCCTCAAATTCGCTTTGTACACATTGTTTTAGCTGTTCAAGATTTTGCCATTCAAAACCAACCCTCACTGCTTTTTTAGAAATTTTTTGTGCTTTCATAAGCGCACTTTGCGATTTTGAAATGCCATCTAAAACGCTTTTCCTGTGAGGTTTTTCCTCTTGTTTTAATTTTTCCCAGTTAGATAAAATCTCTTTAACGTCAGCTACTTTTGTGTCTGAAAAAACGTGTGGATGGCGATGTATTAGTTTTTCATTAATTGTTTTAGCCACATCATCAAAGTTGAAAAAGCCCTCGTCATCTGCAATTTGAGCATGCAATACGACTTGCAAAAGAACATCACCCAATTCTTCTTTTAAATGCTTCATATCATTGGCATTAATGGCATCAATTGCCTCGTACGCTTCTTCGAGCATATTTTCACGCACACTTTTGTGCGTTTGTTCTCTGTCCCATTTGCAACCGTTTTCACCCCTTAAAATGCGCATTGTTTCAAGGAGTTTTTCTATATTACTTTGCATTATTGCACCATTTGATCGACTGTTAAAATTAAAATACCCTTACCGCCAATAGCTTTTAGGTGGTCTATGCTGTCATAAACCTTGTCTTTATCTACAACAACGTGAATTACAACATTTTCGCTATCACCCCAAAGCTGCGTAACTGTAGGAGATGAAAGCCCCGGCATAAAGCTTTTAACCTCATCAATTTTATCTTTTGGCACATGTACCATTAAATATTTTTTATCTTGAGCGTCAATAACAGAGTTTAGCGCCCTTATTAAAGAGTTTAATTTTTTTTGCTTATCTTCTTCAAGATTTTTTCTTGCAACCACAACCGCACTTGAATTTAGGATTTTATCAATTATTCTGAGGCGATTTGATTTTAGAGTTGAACCTGTTGATGTTATATCAATTACGACATCTGAAAGCCCAAGTGATGGCGTAATTTCAACTGCGCCTGAAACTTCGATTACGTGTGCTTTTTTGCCTAATTTTTCAAAATATTTTTTTGCAATGTTTGGAAAAGATGTTGCAACATTTATTTCATTTGGCAGGTCTTGAACAGTTTTATAAGGGTCATCATCTTTTACTGCTACAACCATTTCGCAATAACCAAAGTCAAATTCTTTAATTTTATCAAGCTCAACGCCAACTTCTGTAACTACATCCCAGCCTGTAAAGCCAACATCTGCTACTTTTGCGTCTAAAAACCTTGGTATGTCTTGTGTTCTGACAAAAATCAAAGAATATTTGCCATCACGAGTTGCGATTTTAAGACACCTTTCATCTTTTGTCCCAAAGCTAAGCCCTGCGTTGTTTAAAAGTTCATAAATTTTTGTTGAAAGCCTTCCTTTGTTAGGAATAGCTATTTTTAATGTGTTGTCCATAGCTTAAAATTATCACAAAAACGGTAAAATGCAATAAAATCATATTGTTTTTTGTTGTTTAAAATTTTGAAAATAAATATTTTTATCATAAAATATTTATATAAACATATGAGGAATTTAGGATATGCCAGAGGAAAAGAAAGAATTTAAAAATACACTTAACTTGCCGCAAACAACTCTTGCAATGCGTGCAAATGCACCTGTTAGAGAAGTTGAAATTCAAAAATTTTGGGAAGACAACAAAATTTATGAAAAAAATATTGCTCAAAGGGATAAAACAAATAAATTCATTCTACACGATGGCCCTCCATATTTAAGTTCAGATAAAATCCATATAGGAACTGCACTTAATAAAATTTTAAAAGATATAGTTATTAAATATAAATCGCAAAAAGGCTACTATGCCCCTTATGTACCAGGCTATGACGCCCATGGTTTACCTATTGAAAATGCTGTTGTAAAAAACATAAAAGGCGGCAGAGAAGCAATTACACCTTATGAATTAAGGCAAAAGTGCAGAGAATTTGCGCTTAAAAATCTAAAAGGGCAAGAGGCAAACTTTAGACGCTTGGGCGTTTTAGGTAATTGGGAAAACCCTTATTTGTCAATTGCTCCTGAGTTTGAAGCTCAACAAATCCGCATATTTTATGAAATGTACAAAAAAGGATACATTGAAAAAGGTTTAAAACCTGTTTACTGGTGTGCAAGCTGCGAAACAGCACTTGCTGAAGCTGAAGTTGAATACGCTGATCATACATCAGAGTCAATTTATGTAAAATTCAAATTTATTGATGAAGACTGTAAAAAAATATACAAAATGGCAAATGTTGAGTCGAATTTACCATTATACAGCGTAATTTGGACAACAACCCCTTGGACAATTCCCTCAAATATGGCAATCAGCTTGCATCCTGACTTTGAATATCAAATTTTTGAATATGAAGGCGCAAATTATATTGTTGCAAAAGAACTTTTAGAAAGCTTTACAAAAGATGTCGAATGGGATGGCGTAAAACTCCTTGGCTCAACAGTTTTAGGCTCGCAACTTGAAAATCTTAAAACTAAACACCCAATGTATGACAGATTTTCACCGATTTTAGTCGGAGAGCATGTAACGCTTGACGCCGGTACAGGTGCAGTTCATACTGCCCCGGGTCATGGTCTTGAAGACTGGGAAGTTTGCCAAAAATACGGTATAGAAACATTCTCGCCTTTTGATTCTAAGGGTCGTTGGACTTCTCAAGTAAGCGAGCTAGAGGGTGTTCCTTATTACAAAGGCAATTCTATTGTTATAGACAAATTAAAAGAGTTGGGCGCGCTAATTAAAGAATCGCCTATAACACACAGCTACCCGCATTGCTGGAGATGTAAAAATCCTGTTATGTACAGGGCAACTCCGCAGTGGTTTGTGCGCGTTGGCGAATATAAAAATCAAACTCTTGAAGCAATTAAAAACGTGCAGTGGATTCCAGCAGCAGGCGAAAAGAGAATTTCAAACATGGTTGAAAACCGCTCAGACTGGTGTATTTCACGTCAAAGAGCTTGGGGCGTGCCGATTCCTGTTCTTTACTGCAAAAAATGCGGTAAAGCAATTGTAACTGATGAAACAATTAACTTGATTGCGGAAAAATTTGAAAAAGAATCTTCTGACGCTTGGGTTAAATACGAAGCGAAAGATTTTATCCCGCAAGGCTTTAAGTGCGAATGCGGTTGTGCTGAATTTGAAAAAGAAACAGACATTATGGATGTTTGGTTTGATTCAGGTTCATCTTGGTCAGCTGTTGTTGAAAAACGCTCAGACGAGCTTGGCACAATCCCTGTTGAGATGTATCTTGAAGGTTCGGATCAACACCGCGGCTGGTTCCAATCTTCTCTTTTAACTTGCGTTGCAACACGTGGTATTGCACCATACAAGACTGTTTTGACCCATGGTTTTGTGCTTGACGGCGAAGGCCGCAAGATGTCAAAGTCTTTAGGCAATGTTGTTTTGCCTCAAGAAGTTACAAAGGTTTATGGCGCTGATGTACTAAGGCTTTGGGCTGCAAGTGTTGATTACAGAAATGACATTAAAATCGGCGAAAATATCATCAAGCAACTTGTTGAGATTTTCAAAAAAACAAGAAATACTGCAAGATTTTTGCTCGGTAATTTGTTTGATTTTGATCCAAAGAGCGACTATGTACCTTATGAAAACCTTAAAAGCATTGATAAATTTGCGCTTTCAAGGTTAAATGCGCTTGTTAAAAATGTAAATGAAGCTTTTGAAAATTACGAGTTTTACAAATATTTCCAATATCTGCAAAACTTTGCAGCAGTTGACTTAAGCTCATTTTATCTTGATATTGTAAAAGACAGACTCTATACATCAGGCAAAAAATCATTGTCCCGTCGAGCTTGTCAAAGTGTTATGTATGAAATATTGCAAACGCTTGTTAGAATTTTAGTTCCTGTTATGCCCCATCAGGCTGAGGACATTTGGCAAAATATGCCCGAGTGTCAAAAAGGCGGATTAGAGAGCATTTTGCTTTCTGATTGGGTCGAAGTTAAGCCGCAGTGGGATAATATGGAGCTTGAAAAAGAATTTAGCGAGCTTTTAAAAACACGTGATATTGTATCTCATGCGATTGAACCTTTGCGCTCAGGTGATGAAAAAATTGTTGGAAGCTCATTAGAGGTCGACATTTTAATTCAAAGTGAAAATGCTGATAATCAAAAATTGCTTGAAAAATACAAAAATGATTTAGGCGACTTATACATTGTATCACACGTTTTTGTGGACGATAGCGCGAAATTTGAAGCTGTAAGCGAATTTGAACAAGATGGCTATAAGGTAAAAGTTCAAAAAGCTACGGGCAAAAAGTGTGAACGCTGCTGGAAATATCGCGAGCTAAACGCTGACGGTATTTGCGAGGATTGCGCTCAAGCAATTAAATGTTAAGAGTTGTAACAGTTTTTTAGCTTTGCGTAATTTTGCGTAAAAATTTTTGTTAATTTATATAGCAGCAAAAATTTTTACGGGGTCAAAAAGTGATTCAACTCAATTTAGATTTGAATTATTTTACGCAATACTTTGAAATCAGCACTCAAAGGCTAAATGAGTATTCTTCAAAAAGTATTGAAGAAATTATGGAGCTTGAGCTTGAGCAGGGTAACGATTATGCTGCGCTGATTTCTTCTGCTATGCAAAACCCGCAAAAGCTTGCAAAACTTTTGCAGTTAATGGACCCTAAAAACAGGTATTTAATAATAAGAAATTTATCCGAAAATGATCTTGAAAAGCTTATACCTTACCTTGAGCAAGACGACCTATTATGGGGTTTAAGGTATTTTAGAGTTGATAAAATTATTGAAATGTTGAATAAACTCCCGACAGAGGAGCTTATGAGCGTTGTGCTGCAAAGGTTTACACTGAAAGACATTTTTCTTCTTATGCCAACTGAGGAGATGGATAAGTTTTTTGAAAATGAAAAAGTTGAGCGAAAAGATGTTATGAAACACTTTGAAGCCCTTGACCCGTCTGAGCTTGAGCGAATTTTAGTTGAGCAGTTCGGCTCAGTTATGAAAGAAAAAAATCAAGAAGAACAGCTTAAATTTATGGAATCGCTTAAAGATGATGACTTTATAAAAATGCTGCAAGGTATGAAAAAACACGACAAAATAGACCTTATGGTTAGTCTTTGTAAGGAAAAACCAAAGCTGCTTGAAGAAATTAACCCCGAGTGCCTGACTAACCCTATGCGTACTATGGAAAAACACGATATTTTGCAATGTATGGACGTTTTAGACCCCGAGTTTTTAATACCTATGGTAGAGGAACTACCCCCTGATTTGTTGCAAGTCGTTGCAACTCAAATCGATCCTATTGTTTTTGCGCAAGTACTAATAGATGAATTTCCTGATGTGCTTTCAAAAATTGCACTCTAGGTAATAGTAAATGCTTTTTTGTAGTACAAAAAAGACCCTATTAAAAATATTACAATAACAGGAAGCCACGCCGCCATAAAGGGTGACACTGCCTTTGTCTCGCCTAAGTTAAGCGAAAAGGCGCGTATTAAATAGTAAACAAAAATTATAATAACGCTAAATAAAAATCCCCTGTTGTACCTTACACGCGGTGGAGTTATTGCAAGCGGAATACCCACAAGCGTAAGCGCGATGGTTGTTACAGGCAGTGCAATTTTATCGTGTAAATCTACCTGATATTTTACCTTTAATTTTTCCACAAATTCTTTGTTTAATTTGTTTTTATTTATGTATTTTAAAAGTTTAAAGAAATTGTACTGGCTTGCAGTTTCTTTTACAAGTCCGTCGGCATTTTCAATACCAAAGCTAACCGTTGAATCGTCAAAAAGACTGGTGTTAAAGACTTTTCCTGTTTTTGAGATTGTATAAATTACTCCACCGTTAAAAATCCACCCAAGCGCACCTGTTCTGCCGGTTTTTGCCTGAACAATTTGAATGGCATCTTTGTCTGAAAGGTCGATTAAAGTTACATTGTTCAGCGTTTTGTTTTTGCACTCCTCAATGTATATAAGTCTTTTTAGTACATTATTTTTGTCGGCATCTTTTATTGTAAAATTCATTCTGCCTTCAGGAACGTGTTTTTTCTGTAGCGAATAAATTGCAAGGTGTTTAGATGTCATGCTTGTTGCAGGAACTATGACTTCACTTATAAAAAAGCTTACAAAAGTCATAACAATTGCAAAGGCAAAAATAGGTTTTGCAATTCTTGAAATGCTTATCCCGCAAGCTTTTAGAACTGTAATTTCAGAGTTTAAACTCAATCTGTTAACAGTCATTACTGTTGCAAAAAGTGTTGAAATAGGAATTGTCATAACAAAAACCTGCGGCAAATTTAAAATAATCATCATAAAAGCAATATTAAAAGGTATGCCATACAGGGTAATTTGTTTAATTAATTGAGTAAAAGTTTCAGAGGCAAAAATAATTGATGTAAAAATAATTACACCCATTAAAAACACTTCTAAAAGCTGTTTTAAGACGTATTTATCCAAAATCGGCATTTGACGATATTTTTGATAAATATAATTTTTGACTTTGCTATAAAGTGAAATTGTTTTTGCCTTTTTTGTCATACATCAGTGCTCTTTTTTGACTTATGTTTTTAAGCACCTCTATTCTCTCATCATCTTTTAGGTTTTTCAAGTAATTAAGTTGTTCTATAAACAAATCTATACTTTTATCAATATTTTTTTTGTTTAACTTTAGCATGTCAGCTGCTAAAACTTCATTTGTCATAGCAAGCCTTGTAGTGTCGCGAAAACCGCTTGCGGCAATAGTTTTTGCCTCATCTGATTTAACAGAATTAAAAAGCGCAAAAGATAATAACATTGGCAGATGAGAAATTTGCGCAGCAGCAAAGTCATGAACTTTTGCATCCATTAAAACAGGTGTTGCGCCCATAAATTTTATAACTTCTTCTAAAATTGCGTTGCGCTTTGTTATAACCCACTTTGCACCTTGAAACAAATCGTCTTTTGAGGCGTCAAAGCCTGATTCTTCAGTACCTGCCATGGGATGTGTTCCAATGTAGTTGAATTTATACCCGCCCTCTAAAAAACCTTTCAGTGAACAGACATCACAGACAATGCACTTTGGCGACACAATATTTTCAAGCCTTTTTAAAATAGCTTTTGCCTCGTTCATTGGTGAACACACAAAAACAACATCAGCCCCTCTGACATCTTCAATCATATCAGAAGCATAAGGAGTGTAGCTTTTTGCTTTGTCGTAACTTGATTTTGAAATTGCAGCAACTTCCCAATCACTTTCGCTAAGTGATTTCAAAATTGAACCGCCTATCAACCCTAAACCTATAACTGCGATTTTCAACATAAGTATATTATAGTACAAAATTGGGTTTTTGTATTATAATAGTTAAGAAAATTAAAGCATTTTTGGAGGTAAAAATGGAGTTAATTAAAAAAGGGCGTGCTTTTAAGTTTGGTGATAATATTTCAACAGACCACATTGCGCCTGGTAGACTTTTTCACCTGAGGAGCAATCTTGAAGAATTTTCTAAACATGTACTGGAGGATGCTGACCCTGAATTTGCCTCTAAAATGCAAAAGGGCGACTTTGTAGTTGCGGGAAATAACTTCGGGCTTGGCTCATCTCGTGAGCATGCTCCGCAAATTATAAAAATAGCAGGCGTTGGTGCTGTTATTGCAAAAAGCTTTGCAAGAATTTTTTACAGAAATGCAATTAACATCGGGCTTTTAGCTATTGAATGTAATACAGATAATATTGATGCAGGCGATGAGCTTGAGCTTGATATTAAAAACGGTATTTTAAAAAATCTTACAAAGGGTGAAACCCTTGAAATAACTCCTCTGCCTGATGTTATGATTAAACTTTTAAACGATGGCGGACTGATTGAACACTTGAAAAAACACGGAGATTTTGACCTTGTATAATGTAACTTTAATAAACGGGGATGGCATTGGCCCTGAAATAACAGACGCTGTTGTAAAAATTTTAGAAGCCTCAGGAATTGAAATTAACTGGGATTTGCAAACAGCAGGTGCCGATGTTGTAGCACGTGGCGATGTTCCACTGCCAAATAGAGTTATTGAATCAATCAAAAAAAATAAGGTAGCACTAAAAGCTCCTGTTACAACTCCTATTGGCAAAGGTTTTCGCTCAGTAAACGTGCAATTGAGGCGCGAACTTGATTTATTTGCAAATCTTAGACCTTCAAAAAATTTGCCAAACATTAAAACACCCTTTGAAAATGTTGATTTAGTTGTGGTAAGGGAAAATACCGAGGATTTATACGCAGGTATTGAAAATAAAATTAATGACGACAGGGTTGAAGGAATAAAATTAATTACCCGTCAAGGCTCGACTAGAATTTGCAAATGGGCTTTTGAATATGCACTTAAGCATAATAGAAACGAAGTTTGCGCAGTTACAAAAGCAAATATTTGTAAGCTCTCTGATGGCTTATTTTTAGAATGCTTCAGAGAAGTTTCAAAAGAATACCCAAACATTACGCCAAGAGAAATTCTTGTTGATAACCTTTGTATGCAGCTGGTTCAAAACCCATCCCAATTTGATGTTTTAGTTTTGCCAAATTTATACGGGGATATTGTTTCAGACCTTTGCGCCGGGCTAATTGGCGGCTTAGGTGTGGCACAAGGGGCTAACATCGGGCTTGATTGCGCGGTGTTTGAACCTGTCCATGGCAGCGCACCTGACATTAAAGGTAAAAATATTGCAAATCCTACCGCACTTTTATTGAGTGCTATTGAAATGGTTAAATATCTGGGCGAATTTAAAATAGCGCAAAAGCTTCAAAATGCGCTTTTTAAAACACTTGAAGAAGGCAAGGTTTTAACACCTGATCTTGGTGGCTGTGCAAAAACTACCGAGTTTAGGGATGAAATTATTAAAAATTTAGAGTAAAAATATTTTATGAAACTTGAAAATATTGGTCTTGGTATAGATGTTGAAAACGTTGAGCGTTTTAAAAAATACACCGAAAAAGACAATCCTTTTATAAACAGAATTTTTACCAAAAAAGAGATTGAATATTCTTATAAAGGTAAAAAATTTGCTCAACACCTTTGTGCAAGGTATTGTGCTAAAGAGGCTTGTGTAAAAGCGCTTTATTCTCTGGGAGTAGACGGATATTTTTGTCGTGATTTTGAGGTAGAAAATCTACCCTCAGGAGTTCCTAAAATCAACCTTATTGGCCCAAAAAGGGGAGATAATTTAACCTTTAAACTCTCTTTGTCACACACTGATACTTTTGCTGCTGCCACAGTTATAGTTCTTATTAACTAAATATATACTTTTGTAATTTTTTATAAAGTTGTGTAAAAATTTCGCTAAAACATGATGAGATTCAACTAAAAAAGCGTTAAACTCAGCATGTTATGAATATTGTAAAAGTACTCGATGATTATTCTAAAACAGATGATCAAAGAGAGCTGGTTGAGTATTTAAAAGGCGTCCTGCCTTCAACAATTTGTTATGAACCCATTAAAAACAAGGATTTTATAAGAAAGTACATGACCCCTCTCAATGATTTTGTAATCTACACAACGGCAATGCCCTGTGCAGATGTCCGTCGTGTTTTAAGATAAATAAAGCTCGCAAAATATGCGGGCTTTATTTTTTATATTTTAGTAGCCAAAAAATGATAAATTGTTGTAATATATTCTTATGAGTGAAAATTTAAAAGAATTAAAAAACTCTTATCCTGATTTTAACTTTGCAAACCTTGCAAAAATTGCAAATGTAGAGGTTAAACTGACGGCACAGTTGGGCAAAACCAAAGTGCCGCTTAAGGATATTCTAAGATATGACTCAGGCACTGTTGTTTTGCTTGATAATAAGGAAAACGAGCCTGTTGATATTTTTGTAGATAATGTGCTTGTTGCGCGCGGTACTATAGTCGCGGTTGATAATTGCTATGGTGTTAAAGTAACAGAAATTTTAGAGCAACAGAAATAACAAAAGGTTGCAATTTTACTTTTGCTCTACACTTTGTAGAATTTTTATTATTTGACTCCTTTGTTGTTCTGTAAAGTTTTGCGTTTTTTGTGCAAAATGTGCAAAATATAGACCTTTATCTGTTGTAAAAATTCTGTCTATTTCACACTCGTTTCGCCCCACAATGCTCCATTCAAAGTATATTTCGTTTTCGGTTTTTCTTATTTGTTTGATATTTAGCACTCTATTTGTGCTGTCGGCTTGTTTTTTCAAAAGGCTTACAAAACCGTTGTAGTAAGATTGCACATTTGTATTATATTTGTTCTTAGAAAAAAAGTTCAGTGTGAAAAGTTTGCTCCATTTGTAATTTATTACATCCTCGCCTTTTAGCCCATATTCCATAATCCAATTTTCTTGATCACCTTTTAAGTATGCAAGAGCCCAGATGTTTGGATTAAGATTAACGGTGATATTGGGCTTTATATTTTTTGAAATTGTATTTGTGTTTAGCCCTTCATAGCTCTTTTGTTCTTGAATTACTTGTTGTATTAAGTTTGTATAGTATTTTTTTTCGTTTTCAGGCATTGAAGGCAAGCTCTTTGCTTTTTCATAGTAATCTATAGCACCGCTTGTAAGGTGTTGCGCCCTTTTTATATCGCCTAAAAATGTGTAAGCATTCCACCTGTCGGGGAATTTTTTTGTAGCTTTAATTAGAATTTCTTCTGATTTTTTAACGTCATTATTAAGTCCATAACTCATTCCCAAGAGGCAATATGCTTCATATAGATTGTCGTCTGTTTGTATAGCTTTTTCAAGATTGTAAATTGCAGTTTTATATTCTTTATTTTTAAACGCCTTATAACCTGTGATATAGTAGTTATTGGAATATTGCGAAAAACTTGGTAGACATGAGAAAATACATACTACAAAAAGGATAAAAATTTTTTTGCGCATAAAACCCTCCTGCTTTCGGGGAATTATAGCAAAATTAATATTATTGTGTCAATGACAATAAAAATGCCGGCTTAAGCCGGCATTTATCAATCTTGAAATATTATTGTTTTTTATTCTTCTTCATTCCAAGAATACATTTTTCTTAATTCCTTACCAACTGCTTCAAGTTGATGATCAGCCTTAAGTGCTCTTGTAGCTAAGAAATTAGCTTTTCCGCCGGCTTTATTTTCTTTAATCCAGTTGGAAGCAAAAGTGCCGTCTTGAATTTCTTCCAAAACTTTTTTCATAGCTTTTTTAGTTTCTTCTGTGATTATTCTTTTACCTGTGCAATAGTCGCCATATTCAGCAGTATTTGAAATTGAATATCTCATTTTCTTAAATCCGCCTTGATAAATAAGGTCAACGATTAATTTCATTTCATGGATACATTCAAAATAAGCATTTTCAGGAGCGTAACCTGCTTCAACAAGGGTTTCAAAACCTGCTTGCATAAGGGCTGTAACACCACCGCAAAGAACTGCTTGTTCACCAAACAAGTCTGTTTCAGTTTCAGATTTAAATGTTGTTTCCATAACACCTGCGCGAGCACCACCAATACCTGCAGCGTAAGCAAGACCGATGTCTAGTGCTCTGCCTGATGCGTTTTGATGAACAGCGATTAAGCAAGGAACACCTTTGCCTTCAACGTATTCACTTCTTACTGTGTGTCCCGGGCCTTTTGGCGCAATCATAATAACATCAACATCTTTTGGTGGAACGATTTGATTAAAGTGGATGTTAAAACCATGAGCAAAAGCAAGAACTTTGCCTGCGCTTAGGTTTTCTTCAATGCTTTCTTTGTAAACATCTGCTTGAATTTCATCCGGTAATAAAATCATAATGATGTCAGCAGCTTTTGCGGCTTCTTTAACTGTTGCAACTTTTAAACCAGCGTCAGCAGCTTTTTTCCAAGATTTTGAACCTTCGTAAAGACCTACAACAACATCAACTCCGCTTTCATGTAGGTTTAGAGCATGTGCATGTCCTTGTGAACCGTAACCGATAATTGCAACTTTTTTGCCATCTAATAAGCTTAAATTGCAGTCATTTGCGTAATAAATTTTTGCCATCTTAATTTCCTCCTTAATGTGGATTTTTCTTTAGTTTAGCCCTAAAATATGCTATGGTCAATCTTTTTTGTGATATATTATTTTTATGAATGAACTTTTGTTATTAAATTATAAACTTTTAAATTTATCTGTTTTTTCCAACTTACTAAAAGACAGTGCAATATCTTATCTTATGGGGCTTTTTGCATATTCGGCAAAATCACTTAGTGAATGTGTACTTTCTTATTCAAAATTTATAAACATACTTTATAACAGCGAGTATAGGGGCGATTTTTCAAGGTATTTAAACGATTTGATTGTACATGATGAAAATGTTTTTACAAAAAATATTGCAAGAAACGTTGAGTTGAATGAGCAAATTTTAAATGCTGCTAAAAAAGAACTTGAAATTTTGAGCGAACTTTTTTTGTTAACTACAGACAAAATAAAAGAAATTTTAAAAAATCGTTTTAGTGATTGCGATGAAATTGTTAATCTTTTTGGTGAATTTAAAGTAACTGAAAAATGTATAAATTATGATGAACTTTGCAATTATTTAAGGCAAAATTGCTATGGGATTTATGCAAAATACTCAGCTTTTACTTATAAGGATGGAAAAATTAACCCTGTAAAACATCCTGATATTATTACTTTTGAGGATCTTAAAGATTATAAAACTCAGCAAGCTACCCTTATTCAAAATACGCGCGCTTTAATTGAGGACAAGGGCGCAAATAATATCCTCTTATATGGTGATAGAGGCTGTGGCAAGTCCTCAAGCGTTAAAGCAACCTATAACGAATTTAAAAATCAGGGATTAAAAATTGTACAAATTTTAAAACAGAATTTGTGCGAGTTAAGTGAATTGCTTGAAAAACTGGCAAAAATTCCGTCGAAATTTATTGTTTTTATTGATGATTTATCTTTTTCTCAAGAGGATGAGAATTTAAGTGCCATAAAATCAGCTCTTGAAGGCGCGATTTCAAAAAGAAGTGATAATATTGTAATTTACGCTACAACAAATAGAAGAAATATAGTAAAAGAAACATTTTCTTCTCGAGAAGGAAATGAAGTGCATTTGTCTGATACGATTGATGAAAATGCTTCTCTGTCAGATAGATTTGGCATTACGCTTACTTTTCTTGCACCAAATAAAGATAAATTTTTAGAGATTGCAAGAAAAATTGCTCAAGATAAAAATATTGAAATAAAAGAAGATTTTGATTTGAAAGCAGAAAGATTTGCCCTGCTAAAGGCTTCTCGCTCTCCCCGAGTGGCTCAACAATTTGTAAAGCATTATATTTCCCAATAAGCAGGAAAAATCACCCCACAAAAAATGAGGTGATTTCCTTTGCCTCAGAGATGTCTGGATAGACAGGCAAATTTTTTTAATTTGAATTAAAATCTTAATTCAAATTTGAATATACAAATACAATATTCATATTATATATAAATACTAAATATATGTAAATACATTTTACAACTATTAATATTTTTGTTTGATATATAATGAACTTGCTATGCTAAAATCATTCACACCTATATTATTGTTAACAATCTCAAATGTATTTATGACATTTGCATGGTACGGGCATTTGCGCCACAAGCAAAGTGCTCTCTGGCTTGTAATTATTGTTAGTTGGGGAATAGCTTTTTTTGAATACTGTTTCCAAGTTCCTGCAAATCGTATAGGTTCTTATTTTTATACAACTGCACAATTAAAAACAATACAGGAAATAATCACTCTTGTAGTTTTTAGCGTGTTTTCGGTATTATATTTAAAAGAGCAGTTTCGCTGGAATTATCTTGTAGGATTTTTGTTTATAATTCTTGCTGCATTTTTTATATTTAAAAAATGGTAACATTTAATTTTTCATGACACTACTTTATGCTAGATTAATATTATGAAGTACGTTCCTTTGCATTTACATACGGAATATTCACTGCTGGACGGGGCAATTAAGGTAAAAGACTTATTCGAGTTTGCCAAAGAGCATGATATGCCTGCTGTTGCGCTGACTGACCACGGGGTTATGTTTGGTGTAATTGATATGGTTCTAAACGGTAAGGAATGTCCCGAAGTTAAACCCCTTATAGGCTGCGAATTTTACATTTGCGAGGGTGATGTAATAAATGACAAAACAACCAAAAAAACACTTTATCACCTTGTTTTAATTGCAAAAAATAACGAAGGTTATCAAAATTTAATAAAACTGGATTCAATTGCCTCAACTCAAGGTTATTATTATAAACCAAGAATTAACCATGAAATGCTTGAAAAGTATTCTGGTGGAATTATATGTCTTAGCGCTTGTATTCAAGGTGAAGTTGCAAGGAATATATTGGATGGCAACGAGCAAAAGGCTCTTGAGAAAGCAAAGTGGTATAAAAATCTTTTTGGTGAAGATTTTTATATTGAATTGCAAGACCATGGTCTGCAAGAACAAAAAGAGTCAAACCCGAAACTTATTCAAATTGCAAAAGATTTGAATTTAAAAATGGTTATAACAAACGACTCACACTATTTGCGCGCCCAAGACGCCCTTTGGCATGACACGCTTTTGTGCGAACAGACAAAGTCCTCAAAGTCTGACCCTAACCGTTTTAAATTTTCAAATAATGAATTTTATGTAAAAACGGTGGAAGAATTAAGACGCTCTTTTGACTGGATGGACGAGGATATGTTCAACCAATGCATTGAAAATACAGTTGAAGTAGCTGATAAATGCGATGTTCACATTGAACTGGGCAAATCTCATCTGCCATCTTACCCTGTGCCTGAAGGTTATACAATAAGTTCTTATTTTGATTATTTATGCCGCGAGGGTTTAAAAAGAAGATACGGCGAAAATTATCCTAAAGAAATAGAAGAAAGATACGAGTATGAACGTGGCGTAATTGAAAAAATGGGATTTCCCGCATACTTTTTAATTACATGGGATTTTATAAACTGGGCAAAAGAACATGGCGTACCTACAGGCCCCGGGCGTGGTTCAGCTGCAGGAAGTATTGTTGCTTATGTTTTAGGAATAACAGAGCTTGACCCCATAAGGCACCATTTGTTGTTTGAAAGATTTTTAAATCCTGAGCGTATTTCAATGCCCGATGTCGATATTGACTTTTGCAAACGCAGACGTGGTGAGGTTATTGACTACGTTACACAAAAATATGGAGAAGATCATGTTTGTCAGATTATAACCTTTGGCACATTGGCGGCAAAAGCTGCACTTAAGGCTGTTTGCAGGGTTTATGACATACCTTTTTCCGATTCTAACAAATGGGCAGGCATGATTCCATCAGCCCCTGGGACTAAGCTTGATGATGCACTAAAAGACGGCATGGAATTAAAAAAACTGTGCGATGAAAATGAAATGGTAAAACGTTTAGTAGATGAAGCGCGACACCTTGAAGGGCTTAAAAACCAAGTTGGAACGCACGCTGCAGGTGTAATTATTTCGCACAAACCGCTGGATGAGATTATTCCTATTGCGCTTTCAAAAGAAAAAGCAACGACAACCCAGTATCCAATGGTGCATATTGAAAAATTAGGGCTTTTGAAAATGGACTTTCTGGGTCTTGAAACTCTAACAATCATTAGAGATACCCTTGATTTAATTAAAATGCGCCATGGAATTGACCTTGAGATTAATAAAATTCCGCTTGATGACCCCAAAACTTTCGACCTTTTAAAGCGCGGTGATACAGATGGTGTCTTCCAGCTTGAATCAGGCGGTATGAAAAAACTTGTTAAAGACTTAAAACCAACCGTATTTGAAGATTTAGGTGCGCTTGTTGCACTGTTTCGCCCCGGACCTCTTGAATCAGGCATGGTAAAAGACTTTGTGGATAGAAAACATGGTCGTCAGAAAATTGAATATGCTCACCCGCTTTTAGAGAAAATTTTAAAAGATACATACGGCACAATTGTATATCAAGAGCAGATTATGCAAATATTTCAAACGCTTGCAGGTTATACGCTGGGCGGTGCGGATATGGTGCGCCGTATGATGGGTAAGAAAAAGCTTGATGAAATGGCTAAACAAAAGGGTATTTTTATTGAAGGTGCTGCAAAAAACGGCATGTCAGATAAAGATGCTGCAGCATTGTTTGAACAAATTGAAAGCTTTGCAAAATACTGCTTTAACAGAAGCCACAGTGCTGCTTATGCTTTTGTTGCTTATCAAACGGCTTATTTAAAGGCGCACTACCCTGTTGAATACATGTGCTCAATTTTAACATCTCAAGCGGATAATCAGGATAAAACACAACAATATATCTTGCAGTGTCAGGCATTGGGGATAAAAGTTTTGCCCCCTGATATCAATAAATCATCATCCCAATTTTTCCCTGATGGCGACAATATCCGCTTTGGACTTGCCTCAATTAAAAACGTGGGTGGTGCGGTTATTGATGAAATTGAAAAAGAACGCCAAAACAAAGAATTTGAAAGCTTTTTTGATTTTTGTTCACGTGTTGACAGTAAATGTCTTAACAAAAAAACACTTGAGAGTTTGATTAAAGCAGGCGCATTTGTCAGCCTTGAAAAGAGTAGAAAACAGCTTTTAGATAATATTGACAATGTTGTTGATTATGTTCACAAGGATAAAAAAGCACAAAGCAGCGGTCAGGTAAGTCTTTTTGCATCATTGGGCGAGGAAGCGCAAGACCTTAATATACCTACCTTTGAGCTTTTAGGCTCATCGGATGATGAGTTTTCTGACTCTGAAATTCAGCAGTTTGAGCATGATTTAATGGGAATTTATGTAACGTCGCACCCTCTTTCATCTATTAAAGACACTCTAAAATACATTACAACAGACACAGTAAGCGATATTTTGGAGAACCCTGAAAATGACAAGGGTGTTACTATTTGCGGACTTTTGTCCCAAGTTGTTCAAAAAGCTACAAGGAAAGACCCCTCAAAATTTCTAAAAACAGGAATTATTGAAGATTTGACAGGGCGAGTTGAGGTTGTTATGTTCCCAAAAACCGTTGAAGCTTGCGGACAGTACATGAACAGCGAGGAGAGAGTTATTATAAAAGGAAAAATCCAAAATCGCGAGGAGCAAATTAACCTTGTTGTACAGGAAATTAAGCCAATTGGTACAATTAATCTTGTAAAAATCAAGTATAATAAGGATTTAGCCTTTGAAGAAAATATTTATTTAAAAGAAGTGCTGGCAAAATATAAGGGCGATGACCCTGTAATTATTGATTTTGCCGATGATGACAATGAACGCGTGCAAATGCTTACAAGTTCTAATCTTTGGGTAAAAAATGACCCGCAACTGGAAGATGACTTGAAAAGAGCTTTTAAAGATAAGCTTGAAATGGAAGTTGTAGCGCTTAATTAAGTATTATTGTTAATGGTCATGCCGAACACACCCTCTTTGTCATGCCGAACTTGTTTCGGCATCTCCGTCATGTCAAAACATACCCTCTCTGTCATGCTGAACATACCCTTTATGTCATGCTGAACTTGTTTCAGCATCTTTTAAATTAACAATTAAAATATGTATCGCGTAAAATTGTAAGACCCTGAAATAAATTCAGGGTGACGGGGTTTTTATGTTCAGGGTGACAAGTGGTCATTCAGGGTGACAAATAAATGTCATGCTGAACTTGTTTCAGCATCTCCGTCATGTTGAACACACCCTCTTTGTCATGCTGAACATACCCCTTATGTCATGCTGAACTTGTTTCAGCATCTTTTAAATTAACAATTAAAATATGTATCGTGTAAAATTGTAAGACCCTGAAATAAATTCAGGGTGACGGGGTTTTTATGTTCAGGGTGACTGGGTGGTCGTTCAGGGTGACAAATAAATGTCATGCCGAACTTGTTTCGGCATCTTAACAACGGGTAATTAAAACATTGGTGACGTAATTTTATTAGACCCTGCCCAGTAGGGTTATAAGACCCTGAAACAAGTTCAGGGTGACGGGTGGTCATTCAGGGTGACAAGGTACATGTTCAGCGTAATAGCAAAACTTACTAAACGCTAAATATATCTTTAATATCTTGGAATGTAAGTGTTTTTGCGATATTTCTGTCTATTGATATTACGCTATCCACAAGAGAACGTTTCTTAGATTTTAATCTCTGTATTTTTTCTTCCACCGTTCCCTTTGTAATTAAGCGATATACAAAAACTTTCTTTGTTTGACCGATACGATAAGCCCTGTCTGTCGCTTGATCTTCAACGGCAGGATTCCACCATGGGTCATAGTGAATAACATAATCTGCTCCCGTAAGGTTAAGCCCTGTGCCGCCGGCTTTAAGTGATACAAGGAAAATAGGAATAGTCGGGTCGTTGTTAAATCTTTCAACAACTTCCTGACGGTTTTTAGTAGCGCCTGATAAATATTCGTGTTTAATACCTTTTGTTTCAAGCCAAGATTTAATAATATCAAGCATTCCGACAAACTGACTGAATAAAAGAATTCTGTGCCCTTCTGAGATAATTTCTTCAAGCATTTCCTGTAAATGTTCAAATTTGCCAGATTCATTTATGCCCAAAGTGCCCTCTTTATCATAAAGCCTTGGGTGGCAACAGATTTGACGCAATCGTAAAAGAGCCGAGAATATGGACATTCTGGATTTTTCAAGTCCGACTGTTTCGATGGACTTAAATAATTCCTCTTTTGTAGAGTCAAGAACTTGTAAATACAAGTCTTTTTGCTCAGGTGTAAGTTCACAGTATGCAACTGATTCAATTTTATCAGGCAAATCTTTTGCAACATCACGTTTCATACGGCGCAAAATGAATGGGAAAATCTGCCCCTTAAGGCGTTTTTCAACAGCTTTGTCCTCTTTTTCAACAATAGGATTGACATAGCGATAGTTAAATTCATTAGCATCAAACAAAAATCCGCTCATAAGAAAATCAAAAATACTCCAGAGTTCTTCCAGTCTGTTTTCAATAGGTGTACCACTAAGAGCCAGTCTATGTTTAGAGTTTAGCTCCTTAACCGCACGAGAAGTTTGCGAGGTTGCATTTTTTATGTTTTGTGATTCATCTAAAATCACATAGCGAAATTCATGTTTTTTAAGCTCATTAATATCTCGTCTTACAAGAGCGTAGGATGTAATTATAACATCGTATTTAGGGATATTTTTAAATTGCGTTTTTCGCTCAACCCCTGATAGTACAAGGTATTTAAGATTTGGTGCAAATTTTTCTATTTCATTTTCCCAGTTAAAAACAACCGATGTTGGACAAATTACAAGGGTTGGTTCTTTGCCGTCTTTTTCTTTTGCTTTTTGTAAAAGCGTCAGAGTTTGCAGAGTTTTTCCAAGCCCCATATCATCTGCTAAAATGCCGTTCAAACCGTATTTGTATAAAAACCATAACCAACTGTAGCCTTTTGACTGATACTCCCTAAGTGTTGCAACGGTTGATTTTGGCAGAGGCGTGTTTTCCATATTTGAAAAAGTTGAAATTTCTTTCCAAAATTTTGAAAACTTGCGCGACATTTTGAGCTTTACACCCATTGACTCCATTTCTGAAACAACGCCTGCGCGATATGTTTTGACAATAAATTTATCTTCGTCATTTTTGTAAACGTCATAAGTATTAAAAGATTTTAAAAGGGATAAAATATCATCACAAGGTATTGCTGCTTGCCCTTTGCCTTTGGTATTGTAGTATTTTACACCTTCATAAACTAAGTCTTGAATTTTATCAAACTCTATAATTTCGCCGTCAACTTCGCCATGGAGCTCTATTTCAAATTTATCAGTTGATTCTTCTATAAAGTCAATTGTTGCTTTTAGCTCAAAACCTTTGTTGTTGAGCTTGTACATGCTCATATCGTCTTTTTCAATAAATTCCCAGCCGTCACCTGCTTTATTTATGTAATAGTTGTAAAAGTCAATTGCATATTCTTTCTCAAGTGCGAGGTTATTTGTCTGCATTGGCGCAAAACGACAAGCTAAAAGCATTTGATAAGCGCGTTCTTCAAATTGCATATCCCTTTTAACCCAATACAAAAGGTCTTTTTCCGGCTGTTTTATTGTAACATAGGGACTTTTTGGAGTTTTTGAATAAGGAACTCTGACACCATCGTATTCAAACTCAAGCGAGGCTTTAAGGGACATATCATAATCAATGCTAAGTTCTACAATGCACTTTGGCGGGCGTTTTTCAAAGGCGAGTTTTTCCATTTCTTCGCTTAAGTAAACGCTCATCATTTTTCTTAGTTTCGGCAATTCTTCATAAATAAACTTGCCGCCTTCGGCGTCTTTTATGTCTGTAAATGATGCTTTAGTAAGGTACTGTGGCAAAATTGACACCTGTGCGTCAGTTTGAAAAATTACATCTTTATACCTTCCCCACTTTAGTTGGCGCGAAAAATAACGTATTTCTTCAAACGGGTAAACTTCGCTGCCGTCGGGTCTTTCCCAATAAAGCGATAAAAGAACATTTCCAACGTATGAAATATTAACGGCAAGGCAGAGTTTCCAAACATCATTGTCAAAACGTATTTTTTTATGAGTCTTGGCATCAATTACATCCTCCATTTTGGAGAGCATTTTGAAAAATTCATCAAATTTATTTATTTGAACGTCGTACCAACCTGATTTTTTATCCAATCTTGATTGTTTTAAAAGCATTTGAAACATCATTGCTTCAAGCTTTTGAGCGTTGTTTAGCTGAAAATTCGGGTCATTTTTTTGCGCTTCAATAACTGCTTTAAAAATGCCCTCTAAATCCCTTATTACACGTTTTGTGTTTCTATCCATTACTAAAATAGAAAAGAAATTTTGACGCCTTTTGGGGTTAAAGTGGAAAATGTAACCGCCCTGAGGATTTTCGTGCATTGGTAAATCTTCATCTTCAAAAACAGGGGTTATATCTTGTTTTTCGTATAAATATTCATCCCAAAGGTGATTTTTAAGAGCAGTTAAACCAAGAGCTACTGCGTGTTTGCACCATGGTTCATCTAAAGGGCAAGTACAAGAGGGTTTTGCGCTTGTTTTGTTAAATTTTATTGATGTTTCATAGTAAGATTTGTAATTGCCCTTAATTTTGCCCGTAACGGTTGAATCTTTAAGGGTAATTTCTTCGACCTGACCCTTTTGGAAATACTCATATCCTCGGCGCCAACTGCCGGGTTTTGAGTTATCTTTTAAATATTTATTGTTGAACTTATACTTCACAAAATGCCTAACGCTAAATAGCTAAACTTCAACTAACATCTAAATTATTAAGCTAAACAGTAAAACCTTGTAAATTCCATTCTCCTGAAGGTTATCTAATCGCTTAACAATTACACTCATAAAATAACATTAATTTATAAAAAAAGCAAGGGTTTTTTGCCCTTGCTTTTGCGTGTTTTAAAAATGTTTATTTCACAAAATAATTAGCATTTACGGTTGCAAACATTTTAATTGTACCAAGTTCTGTCGGAATTGCAGATTCAGCTGTGCTATCAGCAGAGCCTGACGCAAATTTTGCGCTGTTCATAAGTCTTGCTTGAGGGTAGTATGAATTATCACCCGAGCAGCTTGCATTGATTGATTTTATACCTGTAACATAGCTTCCTGCAGCTTTTGCGGTTTCATTAGCTCTTGACCTTGAAAGTCCTACAGCCTCTTTAATTAACTCGTTGCAAGCATTTTGAGTGTTATCAAGCGAGAAATTCAAATCCCCAACACGAGTTGCGCCGTTTTGAAGCCCTTTAGTGATTACTTTTCCTAATTTGTCAGTATTTTTTAAGGTAACTTGAAATCCGTTTGTAACGTTATATTGAACAAATTCTCTTTTGCCGTTTTTGTAACGATATTCAGGGTTTGCGCTAAAGTTAACAGTTTTAATACTATCACCTTTTGCGATGTCAAGTTCTTTTTTCACTGCTTCAAGCGCTTTTTGGGTTTCTTGTTTATTTTTTTCTGTTGCAATATTTAAATCCTTGTCTGATGTTTCAATGTAGAATTTAAAATTTGCAATGTTAGGGGCAAATTCCTGCTCTGCCCTTGCTGTTACACTAACGTAGCCTCGTTCTTCTTCTGCGCTAAATACGCAATTTGTACTTAAAATTGCGCCAAGTACTGCCGCTGCAACTAAAACTTTTTTCATAAATCCTCCTTATCGCTAATGAGTTCCTTAAATTCTTGTTCATTTAATATTTTAATACCTAAATTTTGGGCTTTTGTCAATTTTGATCCTGCATTTGCACCTGCTATAACGTAATCAGTATTCTTGCTTACAGAGTTAGGTGTTTTAGCACCTAAGGACTTTAAAATCTCTTGAGCTTTATCACGTGAAAATTCCTCTAACGTGCCCGTTAAGACAAAAGAAAGCCCTTTAAATTTTAAATTTTCCTCTTTTCTGTATGTATTTTCAAGTACTAAGCCGAGTTTTAAAACTTCATCCAGAGTTTTTAAATTTTGCTCGTTATGAAAATAATCGTAAATGCTTTTTGCCATTTTCTCGCCAATGCCGTCAATTGCGCTTAAATCCTCTACATTTGCAGCTTTTAGCGCTTCAATATCTTTAAAATTTTGAGCTAAAATATCGGCACTTTCCTTGCCCACAAGCCTTATGCCAAGGGCATTTAAAAACTTTGGCAACTTTGTATTTTTTGAATTATTTATAGCATCAAGCAAATTTTGTGCCGATTTTTCCGCAATTAAATCAAGCTCTAAAAGTTGCTCATAAGTTAATTTGTATAAATCAGCATAAGTGTAAACCATTTTGCGCTCGACAAGCTGAGAGATAATGCTTTCACCCAAACCATCAATATCCATGGCATTTTTTGATACAAAATATTCTATTCTTCCCTTTATTTGTGCGCTGCAGCCGTTTTTATTCGGACAATAAAGCGCCACTTCACCCTCTACCTCAACCAAAGGAGCATAGCAGCAGGGGCAAATTTTTGGCATTTCAAAAGGTTTTGAATTTACTGTTTTTTCAACCCTTATGACTTTTGGAATAATCTCTGCAGCTTTTTTTACAAGCGCTCTGTCGCCGACTTGCACGTTCAATCGCTTAATTTCATCAAAATTATAAAGACTTGCACGAGAAACAGTACTGCCTGCAAGTAAAACAGGTTTTAAATTTGCAACAGGAGTTACAATACCTGTTCTGCCGACTGAAAATTCAATGCTCTCTAAATCCGTCCAAACTTCCTCCGGCGGGAATTTAAAAGCTATTGCCCATTTTGGTACACGAGAGGTAAAACCTAATTCCTCTTGTTTTGCGATTTCATCAACTTTAATAACAACGCCGTCTGTTGCGTAATTTAAGTTATGACGTACCAAATCTGTTTTTTTACAAAACTCAATTGCCTCATCAATTCCTTGAACGACATTTACTTTATTTGTTCTAAAGCCAAGTTTAGAGAGCTTTTCCATAGTTTCACTGTGAGATTTTGGTGCGTCTTTTTTCTCAAAAATACCGCCATAGACAAAAATGGACAAATCTCTGCTTGCAGTTATTTTTGGGTCAAGCTGGCGAATACTTCCTGCAGCAGCGTTTCTTGGGTTTGCAAAAGTCTTTTGACCCATTTCAAGTTGTTTTGCGTTTAGTTTTTCAAAAGATTGAACAGGCATATAAACTTCGCCGCGAACCTCAACATTTATTGGTTCAAAAAGCTTCAAGGGTATTGCTTTTATGGTTTTTAAATTATTTGTAATATCTTCCCCCATAATGCCGTCCCCGCGGGTAAGCCCTTGGGT